>CAYQCA010000226.1:0-6767 GCA_964415835.1 uncultured Clostridium sp.
ACATATCCGCACAGAAATGAAGCGTAGAATACATGATATAGCTACCTTATACGAAAACTGGAACAAGGAGTCTATTCTCATAGTCAGTAAATAGGATAATCTTTCCGAAGAAGATAGGAGAACTTAAAATGATAAAAGCATACTTGGCTGCATTTCCAATGTTATATGAGGGAGAAGATATTGAAGTACGATACAGCTTATTTCAGGATGATATTCCTATTAAGAAGGAATCTATTTATTTAGAATATATGAAACCGGCTATTGTCGGACTGAATTCTATTCTTGCTATGTTGCTTAAGCTGGAAGAATATAAAGAAGAAGAAATTACAATCATTATTAATGATGCTTCCTTGTATGAAATAATTAAGGGTTGCAGCACCACGCAGAATGGTGACGTTCTTAAAATGGCAAGCAAGATGAAAAAGCAGCTAGTCAAATTCAAGAATTTATCTTTTATTAATGTTACTAAGGACAAAGAGTCTTTGGCGAAATGGAAGGAAATATTAGAGGACTAAATTGAAAGAAGCAGGGAAGCAATATATTAAATATCTGGGAGAAATGAGACCTCTTGACGAAGTTATTTCTGTTGATGCGCTATCAGAAACTGAGATATTAGATGAAGTCAGCAAGTTCTATTTTAAGATGAGCAAGCAGGTTACGAAAGAAAGAACGGAAATTTATCAAAAGTCACTAGGGGTAACTCCTCGATCAATAAAAATAGATAAAATGTGCAATCGCTGGGGCAGTTGCAATACGAAAAAGGAGATTACATACAATTATTTAATAGTAACATTACCCATGGAGCTCATTGATTATATTGTTGTTCATGAACTTTGCCATATCTATCATATGAATCATGACAGATCCTTTTGGCGTAAAATAGGGAGTGTTATGCCTGACTATAAGAAAAGAATGAAAATGCTTTAAGACGGTATATCTGTTGGAAACGTTTATACAGAAAATGAACCACCTTGAAAATTACCGCACGGAAGAATCTGAATCAGAAAACTTTTAGGTGAGGATATACTGTAGTGGAACTTGACAAGATCTTTGATCAATCATATAATTGCTCGAAAGGAGGTGACGGAATGAGATTTGTTTTAATTAACAGTAATATAAAAAATAACAAACATTCCATCTCTGTTTTTGGTAGATAAATTTCTAGCAGTGGATAACTGTATATTGTTGATAGTATATAGTGTTAGAAATTATTTATCCAACAGAGAAAGGATGTTATCGAATGAATAATAATGTAGTTACGAGATTATCTTCATCAGGAATAAGCAAAGCAGTAGGGAATTATACTCATATAACAAAAATAAAGCCTAATTCAACGTTTTATACATTTTCAGGACAAATTGGTGCGGATTTAGGTGGAAATATTCCTGAAGAGTTTAATCAGCAAGTGAAGAATACATTTATAAATATATCAAACCTACTTAAGAGTGTAGATCTGGAGCCGGATAATGTTATAAAGGTAAACATATGGTCAAAAGAAGAAATTGACTGGGAGTATTTCGATAAGATATATGTTGATTTTTTCGGGGAAATCTTTCCTTCTATGACAATTGCTTATGTAAATGCTTTAGGCTTGGAAACAATAAAAATAGAAATAGAAATTTGGGCTGCGGGATAATGAAGAAGTAAACCTTACATCAGTTTGATAAAAGGGAATACAGAAATAGCAAAATAAGAAAGGAAGTATCGGGGAAATTAAGACTGATACTTCCTTTTTTACTGATTAAAGTTTATAATTTCTCATTGAAAAAGGGAAGAATCAGAACAGACTTACTGAGAAAAACATTGATAAGATTATTGAAACTTATCGAAGACGGGTGAATGTTGAAAATTTTGGGTATTAATGTATAAAAATTAATGGAAAGAGGTAAGGATATTGTTTCTTGGCTCTTTTTTGGCTACTTTGATTTGTCGTTTAATATGATTATGTATTAGAAAGGGGTTTAAAAATGAGTGTATTTTTTTATGGCTGTATTACAATGGATGGATATCTTGCTGATAAAAACCATAACTTGGACTGGCTTTATCAAAGTGGCTCAGCAGAAGAAACTGAATATGAAAGTTTCTATAAAAGTATGGATATTACGATCATGGGTAAAAGGACATTTCATGAAATTGAAAATATGGAGAATATAGATAGTTTTTATCCGACCACTAAAAACTATGTTTTTACACATGCTGAAAGCTTATCCGTTAAGGGATTTATTCCTATTAATTGTGATATTGTAGAATTTGTTAAACAAATAGACAAGGATAAAAACATTTGGATTGTTGGAGGGAACACATTAGTAGCTCCTTTATTAGATAATGATATGATAGATAATATGATAATACAGATTGCTCCTGTGTTATTGGGGATGGGAATACCATTGTTTTCACAGAAGGAAGCATTAAAGCGATTTTACTTGAAAGAAGTAAAAAAATACGGACAATTTGCAGAATTAATTTATAATAAAATATAGAGAGGGAGGTTTCATTATGGTAAAACAAAAAAGAGATTTGCCATATGAAGAATATGAAGAACTACTCAGAACCTTAAAAGTCCGTTTTGAGAAAAATCTGGACCGTCATAAAGATATTGAATGGGCGGAAGTAGAAGCAAAGTTGAAAGCTAATAAAGAAAAATTATGGTCACTCAATGAAATGGAGAGAACTGGCGGTGAGCCAGATGTTGTTGATTACGATAGCAATACGGGGGATTTCATTTTTTATGATTGTTCAGCGGAAAGTCCTAAAGGGCGCAGAAGTGTCTGCTACGACAGCGAAGCGCTGGAGTCAAGGAAAGAACATAAACCTGAAAATAGCGCTGTCGATATGGCTGCTGCCTTTGGTATTGAACTTCTAACGGAAGAACAATATCGGAAGCTACAGAGATTTGGAAGCTTTGATATGAAGACATCAAGCTGGCTGAAAACACCTTCTGATATTAGAAAACTCGGAGGTGCCATCTTTGCAGATTTTCGTTATGGCAATGTCTTCGTGTATCATAATGGTGCGGAATCATATTATACTGCCCGGGGATTCCGTGGTTTGCTAAGGGTGTAAATTGTGTTGCCTTGATGTCAAGAGTAGCAGTAGGAAATTCCAAAACGATTTACTTAAGGAGGAAAATATGAAAGAAATTCAATTTTCAATCCAAATAAATGCCTCTAAAGAAAGAGTCTGGGCAACTCTTTGGGAAGATATAACATTTCGTGACTGGGCAAATATTATTGATGAAGGCACATATATGAAGGGAGTAATGAAAGAAGGACATGAAATGCTGTTTATGTCATCTGTAAGTGGTTACGGTGTGACAAGTCTGATAGAGAAACTTAATCCGAATGAGTTTGTATTATTCAGGCACAGTGCAGACACAAAGGAAAGTGGACAGCAGGAACGCGAAAAAGAGTGGACTGGAGGGACAGAGAGTTATTCCATTACCGAAAAAAATGGAGTTACTACGTTAATTGTTAAAACCGATGTTCCACAAGAACAAGAAGAAACGTTTAATATCAGGTTTCCCAGAGCTCTGGAGCGTATAAAAACTCTAGCGGAAAAAATGGAATAAGAATCTAATACGGTTGACTTATCAAGATTATAAGGCGAAATAAATATAAGGGGTGCTGATTTTATGGATTATAAGAAAGCAGCTTGCTATTGGCAGGAAAGGGATACAAAAACGGCACGGATGGATCCCGATCTATTGTTGGCTCAGATAGAAAAGTTCATCATAGCTCATAATACCTGCGCTTTAGCCACTGGCTGGGGTGATTTTGTCCGCTGTACGCCCATCGAATACAGCTATAAAGACGGAAAGTTCTGGCTGCTTTCTGAGGGTGGTCTGAAGTTTCGTGCGCTGGAGGGCAACAAAAATGTGTGTCTTGCCATCTATGACAGCTATACCGGCTTTGGTCAATTGAGCGGGATGCAGATATCTGCCACCGCAGAGCTTGTGGAGCCGTGGACTGTTGAATACATGAACTTTCTGGAGTTTAAGAAGATTTCGGCGGACAACTTGAAAAAGCTGACGGGTACAATGCACCTCATCAAAATCACACCAACTTGTATTGAATTTTTGTTTTCGGAATTCAAAAAGTTAGGTTTCGATTCCAGGCAACATTTGTGTTTATTCAACGGTGATGCTGAAAAATGTGGATTTGCCGGGCTGAGCTGCACAGTAGACAGCAGCGAATATTAAAGGGAATGGCTTAACGTAAAGAGAAGCTGATTCAGAACACGTTCGTTCTATCCTCTTGAGCCACGTTGAATAATGGGTTTCTAGGCATCGGATTATTCTCACGGCTGTAATGCCGGAGGTACCAATGTTGGGAGCCCCTTATTTTTTTGTTGGAGGGACAATATGTAATTATTTCTTACTTATTGTCGAAATTTAAAAGATATTTCGAGTAGAAACTTGGAATATCTTGTTTTAATATGTAGGTGATTGCGTGTTGCAGGTATTTTTTTGGAGGGTAATATAATGGCCTGCTACTTCCTCACATACAGAGGGTGCTGGGGGCTGAAATCGTTGAAGGGAACCAGATTAACCACTATTGACAGTTATCCTTAGGGGGATTTATGGTAATGAATATTAAGATGTTCCTTCAGAAAGTGATTATGAAAGAAGCTCAGGAGATTCCCAGTGAGTTTAAAGGCGAACTCCTACATGAACTACTCTGGCTTAATATGAAACGGGAAAGAATGCTATCATATTTCCTGATCAGTTCAGTTGCTGCACTGCTATGTCTGGACGCTTTCTCTTCTCGCTTATGGACAGAAGATGTCCACATATTTATTAGATTCTCCTGCTTCCATGTCATGCTTCTTGTTATATCAGTATTTTTCTTGACTGTTTTTAATAACAAAATGATAATAGGAGTAAGATGGAATTATAATAACCTGCTGCATATATTTTACGTATGGTTGATTATGCTGATTTGTTCCATGATTGCTATCATTACCGTATCGGTTGACAGACAACCCTATGCATATTACATTGCAATGTTTTCGATAGCATCTATGGTGTTCCTTTCTAAAAGAGAAAGGTACTTGATCTATTTAACTCCGTACTTGGTTTATGTGATTGGTGTTATCCTTGTTCATGTAGAACCTTATGATAAAATCGGGAAAATTTTCTTTACCACTCTTTTTGTATGCATCGCATTGTTTGTATCAGGAATTAACTATTATTCATTTACAAGCAATTTTGTAAAGAACAAGATCATATTAGAAAAAAATAAAGAACTTGATTCTCTTAATAATATTATAGCGGAGGCTCTTGAAAAACGGACGGAAGAGTTCAATAAAATAGTGGAATATGATAAGTTAAGGACGACCTTTTTTACGAACATATCACATGAATTGCGGACTCCTCTTACCGTAATACTATCAGCACATCAAATGATGAACTTTATTTTACAGGGTTTAAAGACCATTGAAAGGAAAAAAGATATTGATCAATATTTGCGCATCATAAAGCAGAACTGTTACCGACTTGTTCGACTCATCTCTAATATGATAGATATAACTAAAATCGATTCCAATTATTTACCTTTAAACTTGAGGAATCTTGACATTGTTAGTATTATAGAGGATATAGTCTTTTCTGTATCAAAATTTATAAACGATAAAGGGATACACGTTACTTTTAGCACAGAAATAAAAGAAGAGTTAATTGCGTGTGATCCAGATAAAATAGAAAGAATTATGTTGAATCTATTATCAAATGCAGTGAAGTTCACACCGAGAGGTGGCTATATTCATGTAAATATATATGATAAGGATCATATGGTTGAAATACATGTAAAAGATACGGGAGTTGGTATACCTGAAAAAATGAAAGACATTGTTTTCGAAAGGTTTGTTCAAGTAGATAGTACTACCTCGAGATCCACAGAAGGTAGTGGCATAGGTCTGTCTTTGGTGAGTTCCCTGGTGGATATGCATGGTGGTAATATTACACTCGACAGCAAACAGGGAGAGGGTTGCTTGTTTATAATCAGACTGCCGAAGAGAACTGTGTCCAACACTGAGGAGGAAAAGGATATAAGCAAAATGACATCGAGAAATATTGTAGAGACAATCAGCATCGAATTTTCTGATATCTACGATTAATCTATTTCTCATAATTATGCAGGTGTACAAAATGGAGGAATTATATTGAATATACAAATATTTGGAAAAACGAAATGCTTTGATACAAAGAAAGCTGAGAGATACTTTAAGGAGCGTGGGATCAAATACCAGCTCATTGATATTATTCAAAAAGGAATGAGCAAAGGCGAATTAAACAGTGTCAAGCAAGCAGTAGGTGGCTATGAAAATCTTATTGATCCGGACTGTAAAGATAAGCAATTGCTGGGGCTGGTTAAGTATCTAAGAGAGGAAGATCAAGAAAAGAAAATTCTTGAAAATCCCAAGTTAATAAAGACACCGGTTGTTCGTAATGGAAATAAAGCAACGATTGGTTATAAAGCAGATGTATGGAAAAGTTGGGAATAGTGAATGGGAGGTCGTAATGTCCAAGCATCAAATTTTTACAATGAGCTTTGCAAGAGTATATCCCTTACTTGTTTCAAAGGCGGAGAAAAAAGGTCGTACTAAATCAGAAGTTGATGAAATCATTCGCTGGTTGACCGGATATACTCAGGATGAGATGGAGGAACAATTAAAAAAGCAAACAGACATGGAGACATTCTTTAAAAATGCTCCTCTCCTAAACCCATCAAGAACTCTAATAAAGGGAGTTATTTGCGGTGTCAGGATAG
>CAYQCA010000227.1:0-6728 GCA_964415835.1 uncultured Clostridium sp.
CACCATTTGATCCACCGCCACTGACAATAATGCTTGTCAGCGAAACGCCTCTTTCGTCACACATTGCCTGTGTATGGTTTTTCATCGTCATGGCTATGCCTTCCAAAACAGAACGGAACATATGTGGTCCTTTATGATTTCCATTAAAACCCATCATTATTCCTCGTTCATGTAAATGAGATGGTCTCGCCAGCCAATGAAGTACAGTATATAATCCATCACACCCGGCAGGTACATCAGCTGCAAGCATCTCAAGATAAGCTTCTGGCGACATCCCCCGTTCTGCTGCCGCTGTCACAATATCACTTCCAAGTAGCTCCTTAATCCAGGTTACTGTTGCCATGCCTCGGCGGATTCCATTACTTTCATAAAGAAATTCACCAGGTGTTGCACCAGGATTAGTCCAGTAATTCAAAGTATCCGCCCTATTCTCTTCTCCAACCATCATTGAAGCAATATATGTTCCAAGAGATACCAGCACTGTTCCATCATTCATCAGCCCTGCACCCAGTCCTTCAACTGCCTTGTCATTAGCTGTAGCAACAACTGGTGTTCCAACAGGAATACCGGTAGCCCTAGCAGCTTCACCTGTAACATACCCCAAAATAGTTGCCGGATTCACTAATTCGAACAGCATTTCCCTTGGTGTAGTATAGGTGCTAAATTTCTCTTCATCCTCATACCAGTCCAAAGTTTCAGGATCAATAGGCCATGGACCCACATAGTTAGCTCTTGTATCCTTTGCTTCACCGGTCATTCTATAGGTCAGATAGCCGGTAGTAGTGGTGACATATCTGACATTATCATCTTCATGTTCATAGGGTTTTGACAATCGAAGATCCATCCAGCTTTGAACAGGTGATGCTAAACTGCCGTCTTCCTTAACCAGAGCACGACAACATCTGATGGATCCCAACCCAACGCCAATGATATCGTTCCTGTCACCCGTAAATTTCTTTAGAGCCTGCTGGCATGCTTCCTTTAAGCTATCCCACAGGTCATCTCCCGGGTGTTCTGCTCTGCTGTCACCGTACAGGTTCATAGGCTTAAGCTTGACTGTATGTGAACAAATTTCTGTTCCAGCGGTATCAAACAAAGCAACCTTGGTACTTTGAGTACCACCATCTATTGCAATAATAAATTTATTTTCCATAAGATACCCTCTTTACATTAATTGATACTATCTCATTAAATAGCCACCATCTACTGTTAAGGTAGTGCCATTTACATAATCCGATGCACGGCTGGCAAGGAAAATAGTGGCACCCATAAGGTCCGCAGTATATCCCCAACGATTTGCAGGAATGTGAGCTAGAATCTCGGCGTTACGTTTTTCGTTCTTTCTGGTCATTTCTGTCATTGGTGTTGCATAATATCCCGGAGCAATAGCATTAACCTGTATATTCCATTGAGCCAATTCATCGCACATTGCCTTAGTTAAGCCTACGATACCATGCTTTGTTGATGCATAGGCCGGCGACCATTGTCCTCCCAAAAAGGAATAAAGGGATCCTATATTAATAATCTTACCGCTTTCCTGTTTAATCATGTACTTGCTGGCTTCATGAATCATTTCAAAGGCTGCAGTCAGATTAATGGAAATCATTTTATCCCATTCCACTCTGGTATATTTGGTAACATCCTGTACATTTATGCTTATGCCGGCACAATTAATGAGTATATCAATACTTCCCCATGTATTAACACATTCATCTACAATTCTCTTGCACTCACCATCTGCTGTAATATCTGCTACCATAAACTTATATTCTACACCGCAAGCCTCAACCAGCGCACGTGTAGATCCGTCATCATCTACAAGGCTTGGGACAAGTACGTTTGCGCCTGCTTTTGCCAACGCTGTGGTAAAAGCCTGGCCAAGTCCTCCATTTCCACCGGTTACAATTGCATTTTTGCCCTTCAAAGAAAAGAAATCCATATTAAAATCTGATAGCTTCATAGTATTTTCCTCCATTTTATTAATTATTTTTTGCCTCGTTCTGTTCGTTATAAATTCGAATCCTTTCAGTCAGAAGATCAACAAAAAGTAATGCATCACCCTCTACAACAATATCTGAAAGACTGCAAATGGGTGCGTTAATATTCGTATTAACCGAGATAATACAATCTACATTTTTTAGTCCTTCCACATGCTGAATAGCCCCATAAATGCCAAGTGCTATATATAGCTTCGGACTGACAGTTTTACCAGATTGTCCGACCTGAATACTTCGAGGAGCAATCCCTTTGTCAACAATTTTCCTGCTAGCAGCCACATGTCCCTTCAGTACTTCGGCCAAAGCCTCCAGACGGTAAAAACCTTTTTCCACTCCTCCACCGCCGGAAACTAAAATGTTACTTTCTGGAATATCATACGATTGGCTCTTTTCGCAAACACTTATTTGCCTTATACCTGTTTGTACCTCTGATTGATAGTCAAACTCTACAAACTTGGTTAGCTTATCTTTGTTATCAGTGTATTTAAACACATTTTGGCGTACACTCATCATTATAGGTCCACTGCTCTTGTTAACAATGCCAGCCATCAGTCTGTTGCTAAATACAGGTCGAACCATTTCAATGGTATCTTCCTTATGACGTATTTCTGTGACATCCGCCGTCAAACCCGTGTGAAGTCTCACTGCTAATCGCGGTGCAAGAATTCTTCCGCACCAAGTTGCAGGAATTAAAATAACATCAAAACTATATTGTTTATGAATAGCAGAAATAGCACTTGTTATTTCTTTTACGTTGTATTGTTTAATATTCTGGGCATGTACCTGAATAATAAAATCAAAAAAACCATGAGCCTCCACAGGAGAATAATTGATAGCCACACCATACGATTCCCAGTACTCATCTGGATACATCTGGCGCGCAACCTCCAAAAGCTCTATACTGTTTTGAATCTGTTCAGAATCCAGAAAGATAAGACATTTTTTCATTAGATAAATCCTTTTTCCTTTATATAGCGGAACACTGTCTCAACACCATCATTATCAACTTTGACCAATGTTCTGTCCCTTTTTTCGTACTGCTTGGTGTAGGCTTCAACAACCCGTGTTAATGAACCTTTAAGTCCTGTCTGGCCTTTCTTTAATCCTAAGTCTTCACTGTCAAGTATATATATTGACGACTTTACATCTCTGTTTATCTCATCTTTTCGAATATAGGGCAGCTTATAACCGCTTTCCCTTGTTAAGCTGAGAACTGCTGGTAATGATACCTCATAAGTAATAGAAGTCTGGTCATTATCCACATTAACATATGCAAACTCTTTGTTGAATTTTTCTAAATCAACCATAGTAATACCTGACATTTGATTTAATCCAAGCCATTCACCTAATTGAGCGGGGACGTGAGCCGTGTCCCCGTCAACCGCGTGGGTGCCGGTAAGGATACAATCATAATGCTGACCCATCAAATACCTGGAAAGCACCTTACTGGTAACATAGGTGTCACTCCCTGCAAAGGCTTTATCTGATAAAATTACTCCTTTATCCACACCAAGTCTTATTAAATCCTCCAGGTGAGGAACTATTTTCACCGGTGCCATAGTTACTACTTCAATAACTGTACCAGCCAGCTTCTCCTTAACCTTTAATGCAAAGGCTACTGCACAAGCATCATCGGGGTTAAGTATCAAGCGCATATCTTCTCTAATTAATTTATTATTTTCAAAGTCATATCTTAAGTTATCTACATCGGGTACAAACTTCACAACACATATCAGTTTCATATTAACCTCCACGCCAACTTTTGGCACAAATAGTAATGAAATATATCGTGGAGGTACGCGGTCAAGTTATAACTGCATTTTGATTCCTTCACGCTATTGAGCCTTTTTCTCATTTCTGTTTAGTTTTGCATAAACAGTTAATATTGCTATACCTAGCAAACCTAATACTGCGCTGACAATGAAGTAAGCATTATAACCGCCCTTATCACCAAATGTAGCCCAAAGGAAACTGTTAAGCTGTGGCAGGATAATATCCGGTAGGTACCCTATAAATGAAATAACACCAATTGCTGTTCCCATCATTGCAGCTTCAATCTTGGACATACCCAAAAGCGACCAATATGTGCCACGAATCATATAAAGGAAAATTCCCAAAGCTACCATAATAACAGGGAAAAGCTTTGCAGCTGACACAGGTGTTAAAGCTGACACAGCCAGAAGAGCTGCAGCTGCTCCTATAGCAATTCTGATAGTAGCAGGGCGACCTATTTTATCAGCAAGGAATCCTCCTATAAAGCCACCTACAGGACGCATCCACAGAACAATGACTG
Organism: uncultured Clostridium sp.; assembly: GCA_964415835.1. Taxonomy (GTDB): domain Bacteria; phylum Bacillota; class Clostridia; order Acetivibrionales; family DSM-1351; genus Ruminiclostridium. The sequence continues at coordinate 4,291 of CAYQCA010000227.1, forward strand.
TAATAGTACCAACCGAAACGGCATCAATACCTATATTTGTTTGAAGGAAGCCGCCAATATAATAAACTGTCCAGAATACCGCATATCCCATAAAGATTATTCCACCCATAAGATATACATATTTATTTTTTAGCAGCTTGCCAACATCTTTAAAGTGGAACTTTTCGCCTTCAGCCTCATCTTTGTTTTCTGACATAGCAGCAAGCTTCTTGTCGCTATCAACAAAAATAGCGATCAGAACAGCAACAATGAATACTATTGCAGAATATAGATAAACAACGGCAACCAAAGCAGATTTTTTATCAGGAAGTGCTTCGCTGGTTCCTAGAATTGCTGCAAAAACAGCCAGGCCTATACTTGCCATTAATGCTTCAACAACACCTCTTCCACCATCAAGAATTCCAAAGAAGCGACCTTCTTCACTGGCTTTTGACAGCATCTTGACAATCTTCATATGTGCACTCCAGAAAGTGAAAACTGAGAAAATACCCCACAGAAAGAATATAATGTTTACTGATGTATGGTTTGGTACTTGAGCAAACCAGAAGCCGCAGAGTGAAGTACCAAATAATGATATAGTTATAAGTTTTTTTACAGATATCTTATCTGCAATTATTCCGCTTGGAATATAACCAATAACATATGCAATACCCAACATTGAATAAAAGTTGTTTAATTGTACCTGAGACAGGTTGAACACCTCTAGAATGGTCACCTGATAGTTTGTTCTCAGATAAATAACAGGATAAATAGCACCAGCTGCCAGAATGATTAGGAAAAACTGAAAATACCGTTTGAGATTACTCTTCTCCATAAGCCCTCCTAAATAATTAAAGATTTTCTCTTCAGATTTGCTATGCCCCTTAAAGAGAATGGTTGCCAAAAGTAACACTACTATTTAACGCGAATTAGTATTACTTAATGTATTTCTTAATTCCCTCTTCCTGAGGAAAAATTGTACCGTAATTCATAATACCGTTGGGATCAAAAGCTTGTTTCAATTTTTCAAGCATGTAGTATGCCGTTCCGTGTTCCATGAGGGTCCATTCGCTGCGATATTTTCCGATCCCATGGTGGTGACACATAGAGCCTCCTGCTTTAAGAGTTTCTTCAACGATAATCTTCTGAATTGGATGATGATAAATAATCATTTCATCCTCAGGTGCACAGTGTATATCATAGTTATATACAAAGTACATATTGGTACCGTTAATATAGCTATGAGAAGAATGACCTCCCAGCATGGTAATATCGTGAGCTCTTGAAAACTCATTTCTGACACGTTCTATTACGTTATTATATATCTTGGGAATGGTTTCCCAATCTGCTGAAATCTCTGTTGTAAATCCGGCGTGACTGTCGTTCTCAATCATACCCTCAACCTCATCATCTATATCCTTCTGTGACCAATTCAGGTGATTAAACCAAACCTCAATTAATTGACTGTCTACTTGCTTAACCACTCCATCACCGAATTTTGTAACAGCCTCCTCGATAGACTCACAAGTAGCTTGCACTATTCCTTTAGGACCTTCTGCCATAAATACCAGAACACATTTGTTTTCATAAAAATGATAAAAATGCTGAGCTGCATCTTCCTCCGAGTAGATTCTGGACACGGATGGCCTGAAACCATTTACAATGACTTCCCTTAAAATCTTGATTCCTGTATCAACATCCTTCACAAGGTAGCCGTAGAATCTATTATTCTCAGGGTAATATTTGAATATCTTGATGGTTACTTCGGTTATGAAGCATAAGGAACCTTCGTTTCCGATGGCTATGTGTCTGATATCAGGGCCACCTGCTCTTCTTGATACATTTTTTATGCGTGCTATGTGTCCATCAGGAAATACACATTCAAGACCTACTACCATATCTTCGATACCGCCATACAATGTAGAAAATTGCCCTATACTCCTTGTAGAAACCAGACCTCCGTATTTTGCTACAGGTTTTGATTGGGGTGAGTGCCCTGTTGTAAAACCTACTTTTCTAAGCTCATCTTCCAGGCTTTGAAGAGCAACGCCTGCCTGAACCGTTGCTTGAGCATTGTAAGTATCAATATTAATAATCTTATTTAGGTAAAGTGCATCAATAACTATGGTGTTTTCCTTCCAGTTTTCCAGACCACCTTCGGTAGCTGTCTTCCCCCCCCTCGGAATAACATTGATTCCATTCTGGTTACAGAACATAAGCAATTTGCTGACTTGTTCAGTATTTTGGGGATATACAATTGCAATCGGACTTGGCACATCTAATACCTTTTTAGCCTTGGCATACTTCTTATACCTGTCGGCAGAAGCATCATAGAGATCATCTTCATTAATGTTGATTTGATCCGGTGAGAGCATACCTGCTAACGTCTTGAGTATCATATCAGTATTCAACACAAATTCCTCCATTTTGATTTCCGGATAAAAAATAACTAAAAAATA
>CAYQCA010000228.1:0-6698 GCA_964415835.1 uncultured Clostridium sp.
TGAGTTGTATATGTTATAACAAAAGCCCTGAAGTTATTTCCTTCAAGGCTCATGTTCAAAGTTAATTTTCATTTATTTTTCATATCCATTCGGATGTGACGAATGCCAGTTCCACGCTGTTTCAATTATTTTTGTCAGGTCATTGTACTTCGGCTTCCATCCTAAAATATTAATCGCTTTTTCTGCAGAGGCAACCAGTGTATCCGGGTCTCCGGGCCTTCGTGGCGCATCGGTTGCCTTTATGGCTTTACCGGTTACAGCTCTGGCAACCTCAACAACCTGCCTGTTGGAGAAGCCTTTGCCGTTTCCGAGATTGAATGTATTGCTGTCAGCTCCTTTTCTCAGGTTCTGTAGAGCCAGTACATGTGCCTGTGCCAGATCTGAAACATGTATATAGTCTCTGACACATGTTCCGTCAATTGTGTTATAGTCGTTTCCGAAAATCTTTATTTCATCCCGCTTACCCTGAGCAACCTGCAAAATTATTGGAATCAGGTGAGATTCAGGCGAATGAGCCTCACCTATTTTCCCACTTATATGAGCGCCGCACGCATTAAAATATCTTAATACCGCATACTTTATACCATAAGCACTGTCTGACCACTTCAGTATTTTTTCAACAGTCAGCTTGGTTTCGCCATATGGGTTTATTGGAGCAGTTGTATCGCTTTCTTTTATCGGTATATTTTCAGGTATTCCATAAGTTGCTGCAGTTGAAGAAAATACTATTTTGTTAACCGCTGCCTCCTGCATTGCGGTGAGCAGATTCAATGAAGCTATGACATTGTTATTGTAATATTTAAGAGGATTTGCAACGCTCTCTCCGACTTCAATATACGCTGCAAAATGAATTACCGCTTCAATCTCATTTTCTTTAAAAACTTTCCTTACCTCTTCTATGTTCCGCAGGTCAGCCTGTATGAATTTACCGCCCAATACAGCTTCCTTATGGCCTTTCTCCAGATTATCGAGAACAATAACTTCCTCATTATTGTCCAAGAGTTCCGCTACTGTATGACTTCCAATATAGCCGGCTCCGCCGGTAACCAATATAGCCATTCTTTCGCCTCCATTTTACTTTATTTCTCTTGCACCGTCTCCTATTTCACTCACATAAAACTCAGGAGTAATACCAGTCTGTTCCTTATAATTTTTACCAACCTGTTCAATAAATATTTCAACTTTATCCTCAGGAACAACATTAACTGTACAACCACCGAATCCGGCGCCTGTCATTCTGGCTCCCAGAACCCCTTCTACCTTCATAGCTTCAGCAGTCATAACATCAAGCTCTTTTCCGGTCACTTCATATAAATCTCTTATTGAATCATTTGCCTCAACAAGAAGTCTACCAAGCTCAACCAGATCATTTCTCTTTAATGCATCAACCGCCTTGAGTACTCTGTCATTCTCGGTAATAACATGAGTTACTCTCTTTCTGATAGTATCATTTTTTATTTTTGATTTATACTGTTCAAATTCATCAGCTGTTATGTCACAGAGGTTCTTTTTGTTCGGCAAATACTGCTGCAGAATCCTTAAGCCCTCTGCACACTCACTTACTCTTTCATTGTATTTAGATTCCCCAAGAGCGCGTTTTTTCTTTGTATTCCCAAGTACAAGCTTATATCCGTCTAATTTTAACGGCAGGTATTCATATTTTAATGTAGCACAGTCAAGCAGTATTGCATTATCCTTTTTCCCCATCGCTGATGCAAACTGGTCCATTATTCCACAGCTTACTCCACAGAATTCATTTTCTGTTTTCTGGCCCAGCACCGCCAGTTCAACCATATCAATTGGTTTTGTTATTACGTGTGCCTCATTACCCAAGGTGACCAAAGTTACAGCGGTAGCCAGTTCTATTGCTGCTGATGAAGACAAGCCCGATCCCAGCGGTACTGTGTCGTGAAAAAGCATATCTACTCCCACCAGCTTATATCCTGCATTTTGAAGCATAAATGCCACACCCGCCTGATAATTACCCCATCTCAGGCTCTTTGCGCTCTCTAAGTCATTGAGTTTTACTTCTACTCTGTCAGGGAGGTCAGTAGCTGCAAGTCTTAAAGTATTATCATTATTCACTCTTGCAATTACGGTTGAATCAAGACTCAGGGCTGCCGGAAAAACATATCCACCGCAATAGTCAATATGCTCTCCTATAAGGTTCACCCTGCCTGGTCCTGAGAAAATTCTCAAATCTTTTTCATTTCCTCCATATATCTGACAGAATTTTTTCTTTAGCTCCTCGTAATTTTTTTGCATTTTAATGCTCCTTCCATAAATTTATTAAATGCTCTTAAGCCTTCGTCAGTCTGCTTGAATACTCCTGTGTGCTCCAGGCAGGTTTCAAACTTCTTTCCGATTTCCTGTTTAACTATTCTATCTGCCTGTTCTTTGCTCTGCACTATTCCATATTGGGCAAGAAGCTCTTCAACCCATGTTTTATGTTTATATAGAATGTGATCTTCGCTACATATATCGGTAACCTTTGATTCTCCACAGATTACTTCTTTAACCTGTTCAACCTCGGTTTTAAGTCTTCCCGGCAGAATAGCCAAGCCCATTACCTCTATTAAACCGATATTTTCTTTCTTTATATGGTGAATCTCGTTGTGAGGATGGAAAATACCATCGGGATACTGTTCGGTAGTTCTGTTGTTTCTAAGTACCAAATCTACTTCATACTTACCATCCTCATTCATTCTTGCTATAGGTGTTATAGTATTGTGCGGGATCTTGCCGGTTTCAGACTCTGTATATGCAAGTACTTCAACACTTTCATCACTGTATCCACGCCATTTGTTCAAAACATATTCTGAGAAATCAACCAGTTCTGTGATATTGTCGCTTGCTGCCCGAATAACAGATAAAGGCCACTTAACCACACCAACCTGGATATTTTCAAACTGATTGCTTTGATAATTTATTATAACCGGTGCCTTTTGCATCGGGAATAAATAATTGCCTCCCTGAAAATGATTGTGGCTGAGTATTGAACCTCCTACTATCGGTAAATCCGCATTTGAACCGCATAAATAGTGAGGGAATTGTCTTACAAAGTCCAAAAGCCATTCAAATGTCTTTCGAGAAACAACCATTGGTACGTGGTTTTCACTTAATACAATACAGTGTTCATTGTAATATACATAGGGCGAATACTGAAAATACCACTGTTCACCACAGAGAGTTACCGGAATTAATCTATGAGTCTGTCTTGCCGGAAAATTGATTCTGCCTGCATATCCGATATTATCAACGCACAGCATGCATTTGGGATAATTGCTCTGCGGTTGAAGCCGTTCCATAGCAATGGTTTTCGGATCCTTTTCAGGTTTTGTCAAATTTATTGTTATTTCCATTGGACCATACTTAGAATCTGCAGTCCATTTTATATTTTTAGCAATTTGAGCTGTTCTTATATAGTTTGAAGCATTGCATAGTTCATAGAAATATTCTGTCGCTGCTTTTATTGACTGCTTTTCAGCCAGTTCATTGAATTTTCTCACTATCTCCGATTGTCTCGGCATTATTAAGCCCATAACTTTGGTATCAAACTGTTCACGATAGGCGTTAACTTCTTTGTCAAAGATACCTTCTTCTCCTGCGTATTCTACCAGCCCAGCTAAAATCTCCGTCGGATACTCCAAATCTTCATCCGCAACCTCACCAGCATATGGTTCCTTTAATTTGAGTAAATCCAACAACTGATTTCTGGCAATTATCGTATCTAGTTTATCAATCAACCCATGTTTCTGACCAAACTTGAGTAGCCGCTCTATTTCATACATCGGATTAATCATTTCTCTATCCACCCCTCAATTTAATATATCGCCTACGCTGAAGTGAATTTGGCTTCACTACTGACATTGTTCAATGATACTTTTTTATCATAATATTTTCGACAATTTTTAAGATATATTTGCTAAATCAAAAATCTTTAAAACATAAAAAACAATTAGATATCTTTTATTATTATTAATTCTATACTATTATTATAGTAGGAAGACATTGGTGCTTTCTCTGATTATTTTACTTTTTTATAATACTATTTTACGATTATGCTTTTTCATTGGAGGAAAATATGGAGTCAAAAATATATAGCCCCAAATCCTTTCCGGCCGACTTTCCATTCAGTATCAAGTTTACAGATATGGAACCCTATTATTGCATGAATCATACGTTTCACTGGCATAATTATCTGGAAATCGCTTTCGTAAAAAAGGGTAAAGGAGTTTATTATGTAGAAAACAAGACCTATGAAATGAACGAAGGTGACATAGTGGTTATAAATAATATTGAACCTCACTACATGGAAGTCTTGCCCCCAGTCAATATGGTCATGCCCGTTATTATGTTTGAGCCTCAGCTTATCTGGTCATCAGAAAATCATTTTGATTATCAGTATATGGAACCTTTTTTTGAAAGAAGCTCAAATTTTAATAATAAGATAGACAGTAGAAGTGAAATCGGTCAAAAAATATTTTCTCTACTTTCTGAAATTGAAGATGAATTTGTTAATAAGACAGTCGGGTATAAGCTAATGATAAAAGCAAAGCTTTTGCACATAATAACTTATCTTATCCGCCACTATCAGGATGATAGTAAATCTACTGAAAGCCTCTCCTCCAAGAGCAAAAAGCTGGAGAAGCTTGAAAAAGTATTTGACTATATAAATAAAAACTATACACAAAAGATCGGTTTAGATACATTGGCGGAACTGGCCTATATGTCACCAAACTATTTTTCCGCCTTCTTCAAGCAGTCTACCGGTTTTTCCCCTATAGAATATTTGAATAAATTCCGTGTATCGAAATCAATTGAGATGCTGAAGGAAACAGATTACACTATCGCACAAATTGCGCTTGAATGTGGGTTTTACAATCTTGCTAATTATAATAAGATATTTAAACACTTTACCGAAACAAATCCATCTCAAATTCGGAAAATCAGTGAAAAATAAGGTAAGCTGGCTCAGCCAACTTACCTTAACTCGGTGTAACCGAGGCTTTCATAACTTTTACTTTTATATTTTACTATTCACCAATGCTGCCTATCTTAACATCAATATCCACATCTGCACTGTAGTCAACCGCATCAAATTCGAACCCGAAAAGTCTGAAGAATTCCTGTTTATACCCTTCTAAATCAGATATCTCATTTACGTTCTCATTTGTTGCTTCACTCCACAGTTTTGTTACCTGTTCCTGAACCTCCGGCTTCATTTCCCAGTCATCCATACATATTCTGCCTTTTCCATCCAGTTTTAGATCTCCTGAATACAGTCTGTCACTAAACATGCGATACATTTGTTCAATGGTACCTTCATGATTGTTCATCTTTTTCATTGTCTTAAACAGAGCACTGATGTAGAGTGATATGACTGGAATAGCCGCACTGGCCTGTGTTACTACTGCTTTATTGATTGAAACATAACCTTTGACTCCACTATCCTTAAAGTCCGCAGTGATTTTGCCGGCTGTTCTTTCCAAATCGTCCTTTGCCTTGCCTATGGTCCCCTCTCTATATACGGCATGTGTCATCTGAGGCCCGACATATGAATATGCCAGCGTAATGGCATTGTCTTCAAGTACTCCTGCATTATTCAGAGCCTCCATCCACATATACCAGTCCTCACCACCCATTACAGCCACTGTCTGTCTGATTTCGTCCTCAGTTGCAGGCTCAATGGTTGTTTCTGAAACAAGACCGGTATGAAAGTCTACCGTTTTAGAAGTATATGCCGGTCCAATAGGCTTAATTACTGAGTTAAATGTCTCACCCGTAACAGGATGGGTTCTTCTTGGGGACGCAAGACTGTAGATAACCATATCAACCTTGCCAAGGTCCTTTTTAATCAAATCTATAGTTTGCTGTTTAATTTCACTTGAGAAAGCATCACCATTTATACTTTTTGCATATAAACCGTCTGCTTTAGCAAGCTTCTCAAAAGCTGCAGTGTTATACCAGCCTGCTGATGCTGTTCTATTTCCTGATGCAGGACGCTCAAAAAACACTCCAATAGTAGCTGCTCCGCAACCAAATGCTGCCGATATGCGTGAAGAGAGCCCATATCCTGTTGATGCACCTATTACCAGAACTTTTTTTGCCCCATCAATTTTCTTTTGCTTTTTAACATAATCTATCTGCTGTTTTACATTATATTCGCATCCAACCGGATGTGCTGTTGTGCATATAAATCCTCTAAACTTTGGTGTTACTATCATATATACCTCCTTGAACAATCAATTATTAAATTGCATGTCAGTCTTATTATAACACATACTGGCAGAATTTAAAACTAGATATTAATAGTTGGTAATAAAATAGAAGTCAGGAGTAATAGGAGTAGTAGAAGTATAGAAGAAGGAACGCTAGCTTCGCTAGCTATATTTTAGCTCGGCTTAAGCCGAGCTTTCCATTATTCTATACTTCTGTACTCCTGCGTTCTATTCTTCTAAAAATAAAACCCTGTTAAGCATTGGCAACCGTTGGTTACTCCTGCCTCACAGGGTATTTTATTTACATTATTGCATTTTATTCTTTGAATTATTTAGCATCAACAGCAGCCATATGTTCGATAAGGCTAACAACTTTGTTTGAATAACCCCATTCATTGTCGTACCATGAAACTAATTTAACGAAGTTTCCGTTCAATGCGATACCAGCTTCAGCATCAAATATTGAAGTACGTGCAT
>CAYQCA010000229.1:0-6597 GCA_964415835.1 uncultured Clostridium sp.
TATGCCCACAATTTATCGTACAAGATTTTAGTCCTACCCTTTACTTTCTCGAGTTTTTGCACAGCACTTTTTTCACCTGACAAATAGCTCATCATTAAATGTCCCTCCTCAAAGCACAGTTCATCGTGCTCAGGCAGGATTTCTTTCATAAGAAACATCGCATACTTTACAAGACGGAAAGGTCCATACGCCCTTTTGGCTTCCCCCGGTATAGCCTCAACTGCTACACTATACAGATCTTTTATGCTTCCTATGATATCTTTCTGCTCTAGTTCCGGTGAAAAAGCAATTGTATAATACCAGCCAAAAAGATCGCTATTTTCACAACCATGAGAGTCACTTACACCTACGATAGGTATTTTCTTTCCTTTTGCTCTCTCTTCGTGATAACGTGCTACCTGCAGTGTATTGCTGTCTTCTTCGTGCTTAAAATAGCCTCCTATAACTTCAAGTGCATCATAGGGCTGATTCTCCAGCATATATGATGTAACGGTATCAGAAATATAGTACCCATTAGAAATCAGCCAATATGGGTGGCAGAAAATTCCCAGACCCCCACCTTTACGTATCTTATCAAAGCACCACAGACATGAAGCACACTGATAACGAGCATCTTCATCCTTTATATCTGAAAGTCCCTCTTCAATCCTTTTTACCTCACTGATATACTCTTCCTGCTTTTCACTGATTAACTCATTTATGCTGAGGCTTCCTCCAAAATTGATCATATGCACTGGATTATTTATAGGATGTACCTCTTCTCCTCTGCAAATTAAAAGTTCAATGCTTAAATCTTCAAATGATTTCTGAGCTTCAATCGACGGAAAATACTGTCCATGGTCGGTTATTGCCATAAAATCAAGGCCGATCTTTCTGCATGAGGCTGTTACAAATCCAGGAGACTCTTTTCCATCAGAATGGTCTGTATGCATATGTAAATCACCCTTGTAGGGCTTTCTTTTAAACAAGTCCTTTTCCAATGAATATAGAGAGAACCTGAGTATCTTGTCAGAGCTTTCATTACCCCTCTCCTGCACCACAATTAAATGCTCCTGCTCCCCAGCAAAAAATTGTTCTATCTTCAGGGTACCATTTACTGCAGTAATATACCTGGCGTCCCGGAGTTTATACTCACCTTCATGGGTAATACGTTCCACCGGATAACATTTGATTTCGTACTCTACTCCATCTTTTATTCGTGATTGACCATACCTCTCTTTTATGCTGATTACAGTGGATCTGTTAGCCGGAACAATTCTAGGATAAACATCAAAAAAACGATTTTGGGTTTTCATAGCGGTTCATCTCCTAATTTTAATTATAGAATTTCTATATATGTTATCACACCTGTACAGGCTTCTTTACAGACCTGTTATCATACTTATAGCCTGTCATTAATGCTATTGAGGCTGTAATGGTTATAATTATCCAAAACTTTAACACACCTTCCCAACCTACAGAATCCACAATTAAGCCTGTTATCGCAGCCGCAAAGCCTGCTGCCAGATAGGCACAGAAATCCAGAAATCCAGCCACTGAAGATACTCTGTTATATTTTGCAAAGTTCATCGGTATTACCCCCAACAGCAGTGTATTTGCCCCATACATCATAGCTGAAGCCAAGCCTAAAAATAATATTCCTACATACGCATTAACCATTCCTAGAGTATTTAGCCCTAAAATCATCAATATTCCTATAACAAATAAAACAATTGTAGTTATCTTTTCCCGGTACATGAGCTTTTTATTTAACCAGCCTGCTAACATCATACCTCCAAAATTCATGACGGGTATTAAAATAATAAAGCTTGCCGTGGATTGAATACTCATATTATAAGTTTCCATAAAGAAAGTAGGTGCCCATAGATTAATACCATCTTTAATAATTCCCTGTGCAAAACAAGCTATAACAACAAACCATAGCCTTGTTTTTTTTACAACCTCCCATAAGGTATAATCACTTCTTCTGGTTCCAATATGTCCTTCCTGTTTTGGGGATTCAAGTCCAACCTCTTCAGGATAATTTCTTATACCTTTTAACCAAATTAGTGCATATAAAAGAATTACTAAGCCCGGAATCCAAAAGGCCCATCTCCAGTCCAAGTTTTCAATGATTTTGCCTGATAATCCCCAAGCAATCAAAAAACCTCCTACCATCGAGGTGGATACTCCAATTATAGCCGAACCTCTTTTTTCTGGAGAAACCCAGTGTGTAATTGTTTTTGCCATAGGGCCCCAGAGCATTGATTGAAAAAAACCGTTTACTGCCCATATGACCGCCATTGCTATCAGACTGGCAGAAAAGCCAAAACATATATTGGCCAAAGCTGTAATTGTTAAGCCAATGAAAATATACAACCGGCTTGATACTCTATCTCCGATATAGCCGTTTATTAATTGACCAATTCCATATATCCAGAAAAATAAACTGCCGATTATTCCTACCTCTACCTTGCTTACACTCAGAAAGTTCTGTATTTCCGGAAGAGCAACAGATATATTTACCCTCCCAAAATATATGCATCCATAAGCAAACCAACACAAAATTAGAATTCTAATTTTCCAGTACTTCAATGACTTGTTTCCCATATGAATCTCCAGACATAAGTAAATTTTCACCAAATTGGATATATAAATTTTAACATATGTGTTGTGGATTTTCAAGTGATTGTGTGTATATTTGTGTAATTTTATGGTTTTGCTTTTTTGTATGTGGACTTCTATATTTCCTTATGATTTATAACTTCTATACCATTCTTCCTATACTTCTCTAGGATACTTTCTTTTAAATTGGAGTCTGTGACAATAGCATTAATATCACTAAAATCACAAACCTTCAGAAGTGACACTATATCGAATTTACTGCTATCTGCAAGTACAATTGTCTCTTGAGCTATTTTCATCATTTTCTTTTTGATTGCCACTTCTCCAAAGCCATAGTCTGTTAATCCCTCCCGGAGAGATATTCCTGACATGCTTATAAAAGCTTTGTCCGCGTGGAAATTCCCCAGATTTTCTTCAGCCATATCACCTATAAAAGATAATTCCTCCTTCCTGAAAACCCCACCGGTCCCGATTACTGTATATTCAGTATCTGCCAGTTCATTTATTATTGAAAGAGAATTTGTAATTACAGTAAGCTTTTGAAATTTTCTTTTAAATACTTTAATAACTTCATAGTTTGTTGTGCTCACATCCATTACAACTGACTGGCCCTCTTTTACAAAAGCGGCAGCAATCTCACCAATCTCAGCTTTTTGCTCTTTGTACTCATTTTCTCTGATAACAAAAGTACTTTGCATACCATCAATTTTATCAAGTACGGCTCCACCGTGGACCCGCTTTAAAAGACCTTCTTTCTCCATATATTCCAAATCTCTTCTTACAGTTTCAACAGAAACTCCAAATAAATTTATAAGAGTGGATACTTTAACAGAATTCTCCTTCTCAAGAATTTCACATATTTTCTTGTATCTGTTTTGAGCCAGCATTACATCATTCCTTTTTTGTGTGTATTTGTGGAATATTATATTACTTTATCTGTACAATTTCAAATTCTCCTTTTGGGGTTCAAATGAAAAAAAAGCCCGAAACCATTCAAAGTGGTTAAGGGCAATTTTTGTTGTAGTAGCACTTAGTTATTGTATATATTATTCTACCTTTACCGGATGCCTTATTACAGTTCTTAGCTTGTGCGGTTCGGTTTTGCGGAAATCGCTAATATAGATCTCATGGTGCCGTTTTATCATTCCGTCAGGCAGTGTATCTGAAATAGCGTTCTGATATCCGTTAACTTTTATAAACTCATTTATTCTTGCCACAGTCTCCGGCTCTTCATCGAAAGGACCCAGATGCATCATTTGTACACATAGACCTTCGTGGTATATCTTCATTCTTGCTTTGGACAGGTCCAAATGAGGCTTTTTCTTAGCTGTTTCTGCACAAGCCCAATCAAATACTTCCTGTGAAACAAATTCTGGCTGACGGATCATGGATATCCAACACAGGTCATCCTTTCTTGATAAATCATAATAAGAATCATCATTTAACCACCATAACCCTTCAAGTGGCGGAACAACATAATCAAAATATCCTTCAGGCTGCTTGCCCGACATTTTGCTCATTTTGATTGTATAGCATAAGCCATAAAGCAGTTCTATTGACTGTTGATACTCTCCACCCTCTATATTGGGATTACCCATACCATCTACCATAATAAAGCCCATGGCGGGTATGTTAACAAGAGAAGGCTCAAATTTTGGAATATATAAATCCTTGTATTCTTTTTTATAATCTAGCGCCATGACTATACCTCCTCAAACGGAATCACAATTTCAGTAACATATTTATTCTCGTTTCCCTTAAAAATCATTCCCGGGCCTTTAATATATATTTCTCTTGTGGGAAGCAAACAATTGATATTGTGCTTGTTAATATAATCAAAAAGCGCTTTATAGGCTAAATTCAGCTTGTCATATCCCCCTGTATGAACAGTACACACCGCTTTTACGCCAGGTAATTTTTTTGCACAAATGTTACTATCATTAATTAACTTAGTTGTAGGAACACATAGCTCTATATCTGCATCCTCCTTGAATTCCCTGTCAAAGTAGCAACAAAACGGTGCTCCGGCACCGTGGCTTTTAACAGCCTTATATATTTTTCCGATATACAATCCAACGTCACTGTATTTCCCTTTATAACGTATTGACGCAACTGTTAGAGCTTCAATCTTCTTCACTTCTATTTTATAGTCCATACTCACATCCTCCATATCCTTTGATTCCATAGAGAGAGTAATCTTAGAAATAAGCTCTTTTTCTCTGGAAATATGTCTTTCAATCATGTTCTTCTTTTCTTCCAGGAAATAGGATAAGTCCTTTGGATTATCGCAGTTGGTTAAAACATCCTTAATTTCTGAAATAGAAAAATCCAGCTCCTTGAGCATTGATATTAATTTTGCCTTTTGAAAATCCTTATCACCATAATACCGATAGCCGTTATCCTGATCACGGTATGATGGAGTAAGAATTCCCTCCTCATCATAATATCTCAACGCCTTGACTGTTAAATTTGTTATTTTGGAAAAATCGCTTATTTTGTACATTTCATCACCTCTATACCTACAGTATGAACTATACCCTGCACAGGAAAGTCAAGTACTTTTTTGTCACATAACTCTTTAATTGTATACATTTTTTAAATACAATTCAAATGTAATGTAGCTATTCCCATTTAAAGAAGCGGATCGAAGTACTTGTACAAATTACCGCAAGGGCAATCATAACAATAACGGGAACCAAAACACTCTCAACGGGCAAGCCAAGTGTAGCAGCTTTGAGCAGCTTTATACCTTGTGTTAGCGGCAATATATCCGCTACTTTTTGAAGTGTGACAGGCATAACCTCATAAGGCAAGGTAGCACCCGAGAAAATAAGCATTGGAAAATACAACACACTTGCCAAAACACTCGCTATTTTAATGTTTGGTGCTACCCCACCTACCAATAGGCCTATGCTAAACATGGATGCCATTACAAGCATGTATGCGCCTAAAAAATGTAACCATGAGCCATTCAACCGGTATTCAAAGAAAACTGTTGCTACACCAAAAACAAGGATAAGTGAGACAATTGAATAAATAAAATAGATAAGAACCTGAACTGCTAAAATTAGCGAAGGACTAATTGGCGTTACCTTGAACCGCTTTAATATTTTCTTTTGTCGGTAATCGGATAATACTAAAGGAAGTCCCATTACACCACCGGCAATTATGGCAATTGTCGTCACAGCACCAAACGATTGCTCTAGGAAGGTATAGTTTGAACCATCGAAGGCAGGCTTATTTCCAAAAACAGCGCCTAAAATTATGACTACGACTACAGGCATAAAAATTGCAAAAATAAGCATATCCATCCCGCGCAGTGATAACTTGATTTCAGTTTTTAATATCGTACTAAATGCTTTCATCGTCTTTTTCCTCCTCATCCGTATACCAGAGATAAGCATCTTCAAATTTCTCATAAGGACTGCTTTCAATCGCCTCCTGTACAGCTCCGCAAAAGATACTCTTACCCCTTTTTAAAATATTGATTTTATCACATAGAGTTTCTACCCCGTCCATAAAGTGAGAAGTCAAAAGAATGGTTAACCCTTTTGCTTTTAAATCGGAAAGGCATTTCCATACATCTCTTCTCGCCCTGGCATCGAGTCCGGTAGTAAGTTCGTCTAAAAATATGACTTCCGGATCCGGAATTAATGCAAGTACGATAAACAAACGTTGTTTCTGTCCTCCCGAAAGCTCATTTACTTGATGTTTCACTTTGTCCAGTAGTCCAAATTGTTGCAATAAATCCGGGTAGTATAAGGAATTTTTGTAAAGCGATTGTGTGACACTGCAAAGTTCGGCCACTGTTATTTTCTCCTGATAACTAGCTTCCTGGAATTGAACACCCACCCTCTCAAACAATCTTTTACGGTCTGTCCGGGGATTTATGCCTAAAATAGCTACCTCCCCGCTGTCTTGCTCCTTTGTGCCCAGAATACACTCGATAGCGGTACTTTTGCCCGCTCCATTGGCTCCAAGCAAGCCGAATAC
>CAYQCA010000230.1:0-653 GCA_964415835.1 uncultured Clostridium sp.
CTGATGAATGAATCAGGAGTGGAAACAGATGTGAAAATATTGTTTTTTGGTATTGGATATAAAGGCTTTAACGAGGGGGAATCCGTTTATGTTGATGACATTGAATTAAAATGAATGGTACACAAACACCGGATTATTGGCAAACATGGTCTGTAGGCAATTGGGATGCAGATTATGCATTAACTGGAATTTGATGATGTAGTGCTTATTAAAATGGAGTAATAATTTATAAAGCAATTAGCTTTAAGAATATAATTTATTTTACTAAGATCCAGATAAAGGGTAACATTTTAATGCTGCCCTTTATCTAAACTGTTGAGGTGATAAGATGTGGATAAAGGATTTACCTTGTTTGATCCTGCTACCAAAAGAGTATTAAGGATAATTATGGCTCAGTAGAGTTAACAACTAATACATTTATGAAAGTGGAATTCGGCTAAATAAAAGGGAAAGTTATGACAAAAATCAAAAAAAATTATAAGTGGTTTATATGGGGAATATTATGTATTGCTTATATTATTGGGATATTTCATAGAATGAGCATGGGAGTTATACAAGCAGATCTGAAAAACTCCTTTAACATTTCCACAGTTACATTTGCACAATTGGGATCAGTTTTTTTCTATGTGTATATGATTATGCAAATTCCTGCA
>CAYQCA010000230.1:663-1314 GCA_964415835.1 uncultured Clostridium sp.
GGTGTACGGTATACTGCAGCAATAGGGACAGCTGTTGCTGGAGTGGGATCATTGATTTTTGGGTTTTCACCAAAAATTTTTACCGCATTTATTGGCAGGCTCTTGGTTGGTGCCGGTGTTTCTGTAATATATATTTCAATTTTAAAAATACAATCAAGTTGGTTTTATGATAGGGAGTTTGGTACACTTGCCGGTTTAACGAATATATTTGGAAATCTTGGTGCGATAATCGCTCAAACTCCACTTATTGCACTTGTTTTGCTACTTTCTTGGAGATATTCGTTTGTAGCTATAGGTATATTAAATCTTATTGTTGCGGTATTATGCTTCCTAATTGTTCAAAATAAACCATCAGATATTGGTCTACCTTCAATCGATAATATTAAAACTGAGTGCATTGATGTCGGAAAAACAAATATTTTTAAGGGATTGATAAAAGTCTGCATGAATCCTTATACATGGCCGATATTTATTTTATTTGCAGGATTTTATGGACCCTTTCTAGCTTTGACTGGAACCTGGGGACAAAGTTATCTAAAAAATGTTTATGGGATGAATGGGGTTGAGGCTTCCAATTATGTAATTATACCAATTATTGGATATGCTATTGGAAGCTTAGTGATAGGGTGGTTTTCGGACTGGGCATTAAAT
>CAYQCA010000230.1:1324-3009 GCA_964415835.1 uncultured Clostridium sp.
GCTAACAATGTTAACTCAGGGTACACTCTACCTTCTTTCATGGGTTATATTAGTTCTTGTTTTTACTGGAAAGCCACCTATTACTATTTTAGTTATACTATTATTTATAATGGGATTTTCTGTTTCTTCGTACGTGCCGGGTTTTGCTTTAGCAAAAGAGATAAATGATCCTAAATATGTGGGAGTTTCAACTGCGGTTGTAAATAGTGGAGGATTTGTGGGAGCTGCTATTGTACCATTAGCTATGGGAAAAGTGTTGGTCAGATATAGTGATTTTTTTGGAATGCAGCAGCTTTATAACAAGGCATTTGTGATTTGCCTTGTGAGTGCGGTGATTGGTTACACCTCTATATTTTTTTTCAAGGAAACAAATTGCAGTAATATATACTACAGGCTTATTTACAGTAATAAACGAGGTGTATAGGAAAAACTCATTAATGGGACAACCCATGCAAAAAGTGAAGCTGTAATAATGGGGGTGGTTCTTCGCCTGGATAAACCAGTGAGAAGAATCACCCCCCAAATCCGTTATTTACTCAAAATAGTCTTAACATTTTTACCCGCCTTGGCATCAGCAAAAGCCTGATTCACATCCTCCACCCGGTAAGCTGTAGCCAATGACCTTATGGTCTCATGCAGAGCTGGATTTTTTTGCAAAAAATCCAGATAGGTCTGTACATCTGCTACAGCATATTGGGAGGAACCGATGATATGAAGAGCATTAAAGGTTATCATCTGAGGAGCAATCTCCACCTTGCCGCTGTTGGAATATTGTCCGGGCACCAGATACACGCCGCGATTTCGAAGCATATCCATTCCCTGTGGTACGGCTTTAGGATTACCTGAAGCCTCAAAAACAACGTCTGCACCCATGCCGCCGTTCATCTCACGCACTTTCCCAATGATTTCATCTATAGTCATATCTGCCAGACTAAAGATGTCGGTTACCCCTAATTTTTTTGCCAATTCTTCACGGCCCGAGTCACGGAAAGCAGTCACAGCTATTACATGGGGAATTCCCAGTGCAGCCATATACATCGCAGCAAAGGTACCCACAGGGCCAAGACCTTGTACTACAGCTACATTGGCCTTTTCGATGCTGCAGTTGGCTCTTTGGGCCAGTTGAAAAGCATGAATAGCAGTGGGGCCGGCACAAGCATAGACACATACCATGGAAGGGTCAAGGTTTTCTGGAATTTTAATCAGATTTTTTACCGGCGAATAGCTAAATTCTCCATAGCCCCCGTGAAAATGCGGTGCTACCTCAGGGCTGCCGGAATTAGTAGCAGTCATGTGTATACAGTTTGCATCATCGCCGTTTGCGCAAAGCAGGCATTCGCCGCAAGGACATGCAATATCCACTATGGCGTTATCTCCGGCAGCGATTCCGAAAGCTTTACTGTCTTCAGCGGAAATATCAACTACCTTTCCCACAAATTCGTGGCCTATAACCATCGGAGTTCCTACCGGAATCTTTCCGTGGTGAATATGCAAATCAGTGCCGCAAACGCCGCTGGCCAAGAGCTCCAATTGTGCCATACCGCCAGCGGGCACTGTGAGTGGATACTCCCTGATTTCAAATGGTTCGTTTACGCCTGTGAAAACGGCGAGTTTAGCTGTTTTATTCATAGACTTCCATCCTTTCAAATTATTATATATTAAACTACAGTATTTTCCGATGTAAC
>CAYQCA010000230.1:3109-6545 GCA_964415835.1 uncultured Clostridium sp.
CACCGGTGAGCCAGTCGTTAACGGTATGAGCCTCCATTACCAGTATGGCCGGCTGATAGGCTGCCACATAGCTATCCCAGAATACCTTTCCAAACTGCTTGGAAGGACAACTTCCGATACCGCTGTTGATGACAGCATAGGTTCCGCTGTACCATTCCAGTCTGTATACCAATACTGTACCGGTAACGGTTTGGATTTTCAGCCTATGGCAAGTATCTCCCTCCGCAAAGACAGGAATTTGAACATAGGCATTGGTAATTTTCTCTGCCTGCAATTCTACGATTTTTACCTTCTGTCCATCTAAATATACAGCAGCGGTACTGGGCTGACGCTGACATTTGAAAAATATACGAAATAGATTAGCTGGTTTTTCTATAGTCAGAGGCCTGCTTTCAACAATGGCACAGTTTTCATACATGTTAATGCCAGCAAACTTTTCGGCAGATATCTCACCATATAAGGAACTTGTCTCTTGGCTCACCCTTTTTCTCAACAACGACACATAATCTCCTTGGTCAAAGGGAAGCGGACGAAGGTCTCCAGCCATAACCGGAGGATTCAAGTTGTTTTGAGCTTCTAAAGAAGCTCCCTGTCCCCAGGTATGAGAATCTCCGGTACAAACTATCGTACGTATCATAGGTTCGCCTCCTTATAGATGTACTGATGCAGGTAAACCTGCTGTAATAAATACCTTCCGCAGTTGTTCCATCTGCGATTTCTCCGGGGGCAGGGTATCTGCATATAAATAGGTTAATCCCAGGGCCCTGTATTTGCTGCTGCCCAAACGGTGGAAGGGCAGTAATTCTACCGGTGCACCTCCTGCTTTCACAAGCAGTTGCGATAGTTTAGCCGCATAATCAAGGCTATCGTTATAACCTGGGATTATGGGGATACGCACAGTGACCGAATGTCCCTCTGCAAGAAGCCGCCCAAGGTTATCCAACACCAGCGACAGATCACCGCCTGTATACTCCCGCATATCTGAGTCTGATGCTGCTTTCAAATCCATATGTACATGGTCAATAAAGGGCAGCACCTGGGAAAAACGTTCATAATCGACACACCCTGCTGTGTCCAGTATTACTGGGATTCCTTCTGCCTGACAGGCTGCTGCAATGGCTGCACAGAATTTCGGCTGCAGCAGTGGTTCTCCTCCGGATAAGGTAACTCCACCCCCTGAATCCAAGTAAAAATCTTTATCTTGCAAGATGTAATCCATTACCTCAGATTTCGTCATGAATTGACCGCAGAGCCTCAGTGCATGGGAAGGACAGCGGATAACGCACTTGCCACAATGGAAGCAGGACTCTCTATCCACCCTATGCTCTTCCTTGGTCAAGGAATGAACTCCCTTTGGGCAGACAGATACACAGCCACCACACTGGGTGCACAAATCGTTGTAATACATTAAC
Source organism: uncultured Clostridium sp. (assembly GCA_964415835.1). Lineage (GTDB taxonomy): Bacteria > Bacillota > Clostridia > Acetivibrionales > DSM-1351 > Ruminiclostridium. The sequence goes on from CAYQCA010000230.1 coordinate 4,522, forward strand.
TCCTGTTCAGCACAAAAAGTTTCAGGATTGTGACACCAGCGGCAGCGGAGGTTGCAGCCTTTTAAAAACACTGTGGTCCGTATGCCAGGACCGTCTCCTGTTGAAAAATGTTGTAAATCACTAATAATTCCCTGCTCCAATTTTAATCTCTCCCTATTAAAGTCATCTGTGCTCAGTTCTTGCTAAAATATCCTTTTGTACCTCTATGTCACAGTAGGTATAGAAGGCACTGAAACCTGATACCCGAACCACCAGGCTGCGGTAATTTTCGGGATGCTCCATGGCATCCATCAGCATTTCTCTGGACACAGCATTAATTTGTATCTCCTGGCCGCCCTTGCGAAAATATGTGCGAATAAGCGATGCTAGACGAGCACGATTTTCCGAATTGGTAAACATGGAGGGGCTGAATTTCTGGTTCAGTACTGTACCGCATGAGACCAATGTATAATCCGGAAGCGTAGTGGAATTCACTACAGCTGTAGGGCCATTTTTATCTGCACCATACATGGGAGAAGCGGCATCGCTGAGCGGCATACCATTCAGACGTCCATCGGGTGTAGCGGCAACAATCTTGCCAGCACCAATATTCTGAGTGTTGGAAGCGATACCAATATAAATTGGACCACCATCAGGGGTGCTGTATTTCTGGAATACCTTGTCATAGTATACCACATACCACACGGCGTATTTGTCTGCCCGGTAGTCGTTGTTGCCATATTTAGGTGAAGATAACAAGGCAGCACGCAGATCGTCATAGCCCTGAAAGTTGACACTTAACGCTTGCCGTAACTGATCCAACGTCACCCGTTTTTCTATATAGACCACCTGCTCTATTGCAGCCAGAGAATCAGCCATGGTGCCGATCCCCATACAGCCTGCGCCATGCACAGAGGGATATAGAGCTCCGCCATCGTTAATATCCAGTGCGCGTTCTATACAGCAGCTGCAAAAGCAGGAAAGGAATGGTTGTGTATAGCGTTCCCGATTGTATCGGTCATTCTCATTGAGGAAAAAGGTCATATATTCTGACGCACCATACTCCGACTGGCGACGCACTGCCTCCATAAAGTCTGCCATTGTTGACATGCTTTCAGCAGTACCAGTATCCGGTCCCATTTGCACACCCGTTTGCATGCACTTGCCATTGTTCAATGCCAGCTCCAGAAACTTGGGGACGTTATATCGGCCGTCTGACCAGGGCGGCTGCTTGCCAGGAATGAAGTTTTCAATACAGCCTACCATGCAATAGTTGCGGCAATCCTCCAAAGAGTAACCGTGGCGATGCAAGGCCGGGATATTTACCTCATCATTCATCAGGGCCGGATATCCAAGACCGGTACCGATTACCTGCAGGCACTCATCCAAAAATTTTTCGGGAATTGAGGAATGCCATCGGGCAGACAGATTAGGACCCGGTACATTGCAATCACGCACTGCATAAAGAATAAGATAACTCAACTCATTAACTGCATCGCTGCCATCGGGTTTTACACCGCCGATGGCGATGTTTACCACGTCATCCCCGCCAAGATAGCGCCGTTCAGCTATCTTATACAGTGCACAGGATAACCATTCCAGTGCCTGCTCATCTGTCAGAATACCTGCGTCCTTATCCCTGGCATAGAAGGGGTAGAGGTATTGATCCAGCCTGCCTAATGCCATGGCATAGCGGCCTTCATATGCAAAGGACACATGTACCATCCAAACCAACTGTAAGGCTTGACGGAAGGTTTTGGGAGGTGCCGCTGCCACAACATGGCAGGTATCGGCAATCTGCATCATCCGTTGTTGCTGTTCGTTATTTTTTGCCGCATGGGCCAGTTCCGCCGCCTTGTCCCCATACTGCTCCAGCATTCGACCCAATGCTGCCATAGAAATATCCGCAGTTTTTAAAAAGGTGTGCTTTTTCTCGCTGTCCGGATCGTTTTGGTGAGCAATCATGGATTCAGCTATCCTAGTACGAACACCAGAAATACCATCAGATAAAAACGTTTCATAGTCCGGAGCAAAATGGTCAGAAT
>CAYQCA010000231.1:0-3150 GCA_964415835.1 uncultured Clostridium sp.
GAGCCATTGCCGGAGATATACGCACCATCGCCGGTCGACGTGATGTTACCTCCCACCGTGATCATGCTGCTGTCGGTGGAGGTGATCAATGCACCTGTGGCATTGGTCCCGTTTGCGGTAACATCGCCGTTGACCGTGATTATGTGACCAGAGCCAAAGCCAATAGATGTACCAGAGCCATTGGCACCGCTAGCTGAGGCGCTGCCATTCACCGTAATCTTGTTACCGCTGCCGCCATTAATGCTTGCGCCTGAATTAACCCCAGCCACGTTTCCGCCGAACACGTTAACTTGATTAGAATTACCCTGAACAAACACACCGGAAGAATAATTACCGGTTGCCGTAACACTTCCGTTAACGGTTACATTGGCGTTAATACTGTTTCCTCCAGTTTTCACGCCATAACTGTTATTTCCATTCACAGAAATATTACCGTTTACAGTGATTGTACTGCTACTTCCATCTGTACTTACACCGTAAACACCAGTATAACCAGTATCCACCGTGATATTTCCGTTTACGGTAACCTGTCCTCCGTTTTCTGCTGATATGGCATAGGAGTTATTGCTTATATTGTTGACAGTTACACTGCTGCCAATTCCTGAGGAGAACACCTGTCCATTCACATTCAAAACCACTCCGCTGCCAACCGGACCGAAGACTGAACCTCCTTTAGTCTCTAAGTAACTGTTTAAGGTCATTGTGCCATTAGCCCCGGTATTAGTGTTTATTATGTTTATGGCACCTCCGGAGTCAATGGATATTCCACCGATATTCAGCGTACATCCGTTTAAATCAAACGTGACATTCTTTCCCTTAAATTCAGACCCAAAGTTATTCCCTGGGATGGATATACTTGACGTAAGTTTTATTGTGTCGCCGGTCACTATAGCATTGATGCGACTTAACAATGCAGACCAGTCGCCGACCTCGAATGTCCCTGCCGCCCGTGCAGGTGGGCTAATCGTCACTAGCAGAAAAAAAGCCAGTATCATGCTGATGGCAAGTCTAAAAAATTTTTTAGTTTTCATAAGTTATCTCCTTTCATAATAATACATTTTTGTATAAAATAATCCTTCATCCTCTATTCTACAACTTCTCACTTAACCACCACTTAACAGGTTTTACACAAAAAACACCTAAAACCCATATTTTTTTTTGGATTTTAAGGTGCTCTTTGACTTTATTTCATTAAATTTTTTTAACCCGCGTTTTACCAGATCAGCTTTCTGAAAGCGTCATCCGGCTCCTGCCCCAATTTTTTAATTAAGCTGTTCCTGTAAATGTCATAATACTTTACGGCCAAAATACGTTCATTGAGCAGTATCAGGACTTCCACCAACATGTAATTCAACTCCCTGTGGAGCGGTTCTTTCATAAGCCCTGCCTTCAACCAGTAGGCGGCTTTCTGGAAATTTCCCACACCTTTATGATATTCTGCTATTTTAATCAGCAAATATATGTATCGCTCCTCCAGCACAATCCGTTTTCTTTCTACCCAGTCATTTTCCCAGCCGTAAAGATATTCTCCGGCATATATATCTGCCGTCGCTTCATATTCGAGTATATTGCCCTGTTCGACAGTTCCAGCCGATTCCATAAAGGAGCAAAATTTCAGGTAGTCACAATCTATACTCTTCATGTCAAATTTATAGCCGCCTCTGTCGTAGATTGGAGCCAACTCAATCCCATACTGAAGTAATGCTTTTTTTACATAATGCAAAGTAGTGTTGAAATGGATGAGTGCCCTGTCTCCATCAAAATCCTCCCATAGGCAGTCAAGGATTTCTCTGCGGCTGACAAATCCGCCCCTTTTGTCAATTAAGAGAGCTAAAAGCTCCTCCGCTTTTTCTGTACGGAACCTCACTTCCTCCGTTCCAGCCCTTACACTAAATCTGCCGAAGCAGCGTACCTGTATTCCTTCCTTACCTATAGGTATATTCTTCCCTTCAATAATTCTGCAAAGCGTTTCCTTCAATCTTTCATTGGTTACCGGCTTCATCAGATAGTCCAGAGCATTCAGGTGAAAGGCTTCCACTGCATATTGGTTATAAGCGGTTACAAAGACAACCGCAAGCCCTCTTTGAAGATCTAGTATACGGCTTGAAAGTTCAATGCCGTCCATATCCGGCATTTCTATATCCAGGAATACGGCGTCTACCCTGTTTTCTTTCAGAAACGCAAGAGCTTCCAGCGGCTCGATGAATTTTCCTGTTACCTCTGCCATACCGCTATTCCTGAGCAGTTTTTCCAGTTTGTCAAGAGAAGGCTGTTCGTCATCTACGATTATTGTTCTAATCAATTTAAATTCACCTCCAGAGGTATGGTATAGGACACCAGTGTACCCTTACCGGGTGAGCTTTCTATGTTAAGCCCTTTTCCATAAATTTTCTTAAGTCTCCGGTCTATATTCCACAGACCGATACCATGGTCTGCTTCAGGCATAAGCAGTACCGCCAGCCTGTCCCGTGGAATACCCTGACCGTCATCCTCCACAGATACATGCACTACATCGTTTACTTTTTTGACCGATATTGTCACATTACCTCCACCGCCCTTCTTTCTCAGGCCATGCATGATTGCGTTTTCTACCAATGGTTGTATGGACAGCAAAGGTATCCTTGTCTTTATTGTATTGTCAATATCAAACATCACTTTAAGCTTATCTCCAAACCGCGCCTTTTCTATTTCTACATATGAGTTTGTAAGGCTTAACTCCCTTTCCAGAGACACATACATTTCAAGACTTTTGAAGTCAAAGCTCTGCCGCAGGTAATTGGAAAAGTCATCAATGAGCCGTTGGGCATAACCTGGATCTGTGTCACAGAAGGAAGATATGGCATTTAAGGTGTTGAAAAGGAAGTGGGGTTTTATTTGTGCCTGCATAAAAGCTACCTCCGCAGCCATTGCCTTATCCACCGAAGCTTTTAGCATAGTAAGGTTCTTGACTCGTGCCAACAGTTCCTCAGGTTCAAAAGGCTTGGGTAGATAATCATTGGCCCCCGCCTCAAAACCCATGACGATATCTTCGGTGGAAGCCTTAGCTGTTAGCATTAGCACCGGTAGCTCAAAATTTGTCTTACTTTTCCTGAGTTTGCGGCATACTTCATAACCGGACATTTCGGGCATCATGACATCTAGTATAACCAG
>CAYQCA010000231.1:3250-6495 GCA_964415835.1 uncultured Clostridium sp.
GGCAGGGTAAAGTAGAATCTGGAGCCTGCTCCCATTTGGGACTCAACCCAAATGCTGCCCCCCTGTAATTCTATCAGTTGTTTCGTAATGGGGAGTCCCAGACCTGTGCCTCCATGTCTGCGTGTAAGAGAATTGTCCACCTGCTCAAAGGATTTGAATATGTCATCAAGCTTGTCCTCCGGAATACCTTCACCGGTATCACTTACACATATCTCCAGCATTCCTCCAACTTTCCTTGCCGAAAGCTTTACATAACCTCTGACAGTGAATTTCACCGCATTCCCCAAAAGGTTGTATAATATCTGCACTACCCGGTTTTCGTCGGCCATCACAGGTGGCAGTTCCTCAGAAATTTCAGAAATAACTTCATATTCCTTTGACTGGCTCAGTTGTTTAAAAACGTTCACAACAGTATGAATCAGGCCTTCCACATGTATGGGTCTGATATTAAGCCGTATATCACCATTCTTCATCTTTGAATAGTCCAGAATATCGTTTACCAGATTTGCGAGCCTCCGGCTGCTGCCTGCGATTATGGACAGCTTCTGCTTCTGGCTACTGCTCACTTCTCCGTCGCTTCCTTTTAACATGGCTTCAGTGATGCCGAGAATACCACTTAAAGGAGTACGAAGTTCGTGAGAGGTGTTGGCAAGGAATTCATCCTTGATTTTATCCAGCTTCAATAGCTTCTGGGACAGCGCATGAACGTCCTTGAACGCCTCTGATAACCTCCTGGCAAGGACAAATGCTTGTAAAAACAGCAGGATAAATAGGCCAAAGGGTACCAGTTCTCCCACATTGCTGATTATAATATTGTTCTGATAGAATATGTCATGTACCGCACACACAATAACAACCAATGCTCCCAGCAGTAGAACCAAAGAATCCTTTTTGCCTCTCATGAACGCTACTCCCAGAGTGAATATGGTATACGCTCCAATAAGGATTGCAAATATTTGGACGATATAAACCGTACGGGTATAAAATGAAATCGGAGTTAGTAAAAATAAGAACGTTATGGCAGTAGCATAAACGAGAAATATTTTAAGTACCTTCCTGGGATTTTCTTTAGGGAACAGTTCTCCAATCATAAAGGCTGAGCTAACCGAAAACCAACACAGGGTAATATAGTCAATGGCTACGATTGCTTCAAAGCTTATAGACGGCAGCAGCCTGTAAATTACAAAGTCTCCGTAAATCACTATACGGCTTGCAAATATAACGCACATGAATACGAAATACAGACTGCTCTTATCCTCGCGTCTCAGCAGGAAAATACACAGATAATAAAATGCCAATGCGGACAAGGCACCGAACAAAAATAAATCCTTGTCCGCGATAGTTTTATCCATGCTTCGGATTTGCTCAGGCGTGCCCATATTGACGGTATACCACATACCGCCGCGGGCATAAGTGAAGTTAGAGATATTTATAATGAGTACAAAATTGGACTCATCAGGTGTGAAAGTAACAACCTGCGGCATATAAGCAGACAAATGGTGTTCCTTATTGGTACCAACCTTACCATTGGAGGAAACCAGGCGGTCATTTATATATAATTGATAGGCAGTTGAAAAGGTGGGGATTCGGACTGCTAACGGTTTTCCCTTCGGTGCATTTATTACATTAAGTAAGTATGTACCATAGCCAAAGCCGGGCAGATTTATGCCGTTTATTTTGTAGCTGTTCCAGACTGAAGGCACTTCTGCTATAATATCGGGCTTCTGACTGCCGGCTGCGACCTCCTTGTATGTAAGTAAGCGTTCCCAGTAAAATTCCCATTGACCGCTTAAGCTCAAAATTCCATTCAGGTCCGGCTCCCAGTTTTGCAGATTCAATGTTCTATTTACAGGATGTATCTGATTACTGTCTACCTTTGAAAAATTAAATATAACGACAAGGATAGCAATGGATATTGCCATACTGGACAGCAACAGCAGTAAACGCTTTTTATTTATTTTTTCTTTCACTGTATCCAACCTTCTCTCATCGTTATGAACATTTTGGATTCTTTCAAAAACAGTATTCTTTACGTTTTTTTATTTTAATTCTATTATACATTTATCGACTTAACCATGACTTAACGGATTTTAAAATCATATTGAATAAATATCAGAAAACTCGATATTTATCATTTCAACTTTGTTATTAATCGGCATTATTTTGCCTGTATATTTCTCTTGCTCCTCAACGGTCTGAATCGGTAGCTCAATTTTAAATATACTGCCCATGCCGGGGTTACTCTCAACAGATATTTTTCCGCCATGGAGTTCAACAAATGCTTTAACCAAAAACAATCCTATTCCTGTTCCCTCTGAGTTTCTGGAAAGTGATTTATCAATCTGATAAAATCTTCTGAAAATATTATCAATATGTATTTTATCCATTCCAATCCCGGTATCCTTAACTGAAATTTCAATAACACTACCTGTATCTATTAAGTTTACAAATATATTCCCACCGGGATTTGTAAACTTAATCGCATTTGAAATAAGGTTCAAAATAACCTTTTCTATTTTTTCAATATCACATGCAATATATTTTTCTTCAATATTTGTATCAAAAATTATATCTATATCCTTTCCCTTAATATATTCAGAGACAGACTGAACAATATTTTCTATAACCTCTACAATATTTCTATTAACAAGATTCAGCTTTAAAAAACCGGATTCTATCTTCGATGAATCAACTATATTGTTTATTAATCTTGTGAAACGGTAGCAATTTTGCTTAATAATGCCTATATTTTTTGCAACCTTTTCCTCGTAGGACTTAAGAAGATTATTATTCAAATAGTATTCCAACAATTGATTAGTACTAAAGATTACGTTCAATGGTGTTTTAAGCTCATGTGAAACATTTGTGAATATTTCATCCTGAATTCTAAGATCCTGCTCCATTTTCTCCTTTAGTTTAATTTCTTCAGTTATATCTACTTCAATTGCAACTATTTCAGAAACATTGTTATATAGATCAAATACAGGTTGATACATAATTTTGAAAAATTTTTCTTTGCCATCCATTATGCATTTTCTATTAAATACATACTTGCTGGTCTTTTTTTCTATTAACTTTCTTATATCAACTTCAATTTTGGATTTTTCATCAGCTGAATATTTATAGATCTCAAAAACGCTTGTCCCCAAAACATTGGAGAGAGATTTCATCTCCTCGTTGATTAACCTTAAATTAAAATATGCAGTGCTATTTATATATTTTATTTTAAAATCAGGGTACGAAAT
>CAYQCA010000232.1:0-6483 GCA_964415835.1 uncultured Clostridium sp.
CAACAATCATTCTGATACCTGAGGCAGCAATAACACCAAACAAAAGTATGCAAACACCACCCATTACTGGCACTGGTATAGTATTTATAGCTTCCTTAACATTTCCGAAGAATGAAATTATTATTGAAATTACAGCTGCTCCACCGATTACCCATACGCTGTAAACTCTTGTTATAGCCATAACACCCATGTTTTCACCGTAAGTTGTTGTTGGAACTGAACCACAAAAACCTGACAACATTGTAGAAAGTCCATCTCCAAGCATTGATCTATGTAAGCCTGGAACCTTTGTCAAATCTCTGCCAATGATATTTCTTGTAACAAAAAGGTGACCAATGTGTTCTGAGATAACCACTAATGCTGCAGGTGCTATTACTATTATAGCTGCAACATCAAATTGGGGGAGCACAAAAGTTGGAACTGATATAATATTGGCATTTACTATATTGCTGAAGTTAATCAAACCTGGTACATAAATATTCATTACAGCAGTTAAGCCATAACCGAACAATACTGCGATAAGAATTGGAATAGCTGATAAGAAACCTCTGAAGATAAGTGAACCAAGTATCATAACTGCTAAAGTAGAAAAAGCGATAATTAAAGCATATTTATCAAACTGACCAGTTGTATCAAATGGGAATCTTTTTGCCATACCCATTGCAGTGCCTGCTAATTCTAACCCGATTAAAGCTACAATCGGTCCCATAGCAGCAGGTGGAAGAACTATATCCAGCCATTTTGTACCAACTGCTCCTATAATAATTGAAGTTATTGTAAAAATTGCACCTGCTACTATAAATCCACCCAAAACCTTAGGGAAATTGCTAACTACATCACCTTTGCCGAGAAGCACTGAAATGGCTGGTGCAATAAATGCAAAGCTGGAACCTAAAAATGCAGGAGCCTTACCTTTACAAAGGAACAAATATATAAGAGTTCCTATACCGTTCATTAAAAGCACCAATGAGGTATCAACTACCTGCTTGTACTGTCCGTTATTAGCTGTGTTAAACAAATATGGAACCAACACCGATGCACCAAACATTGCAAATAAGTGCTGAAAGCTAAGAGGTAATGCTTTAAGAAATGGCACTTTTTCCTCTACTTGAATTACTTGTCTCTCTGACATATTTTCAATCCCCTTATGAAATAAATTTTTGAAATAAAAAAACCTTACTGACTAAGACACAGTAAGGTTGGGTTCTTCCGAATCACAACATAATTCCCAAGCGCATGTTTGGCGCTTTATGTACCCTTACTAGCCTCTCTGGACTAATTTAAAAGTTTTTTTATTCGTTGAAAAGTATATCACATAATTTTACGATAGTCTACAATTTTTTTAACCACTTTTGACTTTTTTTACTTAACATAATAGTAAAATAATTTGGCACAATAATAGATGAGGAGGTGATTTAATATGGCTAGAAGTAGCGGAGCTTTTGACAAAATGAAGTATGAAGTTGCAAAGGAAGTTGGTGTCAATTTGAAGCAAGGTTATAACGGTGATATCACTTCCAGAGATGCAGGAAAAATAGGTGGAAATATAGTTAAAAAGGTATTTGAACAAGTTACCGGTAAGCAGCAATAGTACCCTTGTTTAAAAACCATAATAGCAGGGGCTTTTAGCTCCTGCTATTATTATGTATTTCTTTAACCAATTTATAAATTTTATCAGCTGAATCTGTAACACGATTCTTCGTTGCGTCTTTTGCCATTTTTTTCAAAATATCCTTATTCGTAATAAGATTGCAAATTTGCTTGTATAAAAGACTCGCTTCAAGTTCATTCTCCAATATAACAACAGCTCCACCATCCCGTTCCAGAGACCTTGCATTATGTTCCTGATGGTTTGCTGTTACATAGGGTGAAGGAACCAGAATAGATGGAATCCCCATCGTTTGCAGCTCGCTAAGTGTTATGGCACCTGCTCTGCAAATCATAAGATCACTAGCCACATACACCTCAGCAACATTATATATATACGGAACTACTTTAACCAGTTTTTTATACTTTTCATTTATATTAATGGTCGAATTAATCTGATCAAACTGAGCTTCACCGGTTGCAAATATTATGTTGAACTCGCCTTTATAATAATTATTGAGCATTTCTGCCACTGTCTCATTTATTTTCCTGGCACCTCTGCTCCCACCCATTACTACTATCAACGGTTTACCTTCTTCAATGTCCAGCTTCTTTATAACATCAGCTTTATTAGAAATTAGCAGTTCCTGCCTCACCGGGTTTCCGGTATGTATCAGTTTTTTTGAATTTTTAAAATATTTTTCAGCATCCTTAAAGCTAATTGCAACATAATTGACGTATCTTTCAAGCAATTTATTTGTTACTCCTGGAAATGCATTAGATTCATGAATCAATGTGGGTATTCCCTTTTTCGCTGCCACATATAAAACAGGACCGCATACGTATCCTCCTGTCCCAATAACTACATCCGGTTTAATTTTATTTATAAGCTTTGAAGCTTCAAAAAAGCTTGAAATCAATTCTTTTACAGCCATTACGGTATCAAATGAAAACTTTCTTTTAAAGCCTCTGACCGTAATTGTTTCAAGTGGGAACCCCTCCCTCGGAACCAGCTTGGTTTCCAGTCCCTTCTTTGTTCCTACAAAAGTAATTTCAGAGCCTGGCTCCTTCTCTTTTATATATTTTGCAATTGCCAGCCCCGGGTTAATGTGCCCACCGGTTCCTCCACCTGCAATTAGAACCCTCATTGTAACCTCCTATTAATTACAACTATGTTTTAGAATCTCTCATAGTTGGAAAATCTCGAAATATTAAGTAAAATCCCCACACCAAACATCAGGAAAACCAACGCTGATCCTCCATAACTAAAAAACGGAAGTGAAATACCTGTCGAGGGTATGGAGTTTGTTACAACTGCTACATTGAAAAGGAACTGTAATCCAATTAATGAAGTTATACCTGTTGCCATCAAGCTTCCGAAAACATCGGGTGCATTCATTGCTACCTTAATTCCTCTCCAAACAAATACTAAAAACAACAGCATGACGACTAATGAGCCGATAAAGCCCAGTTCTTCCGCCAATACTGCAAAAATATAGTCATTATATGGCTCTGGAATGTAGAGATATTTCTGCATACTCTGCCCCAGCCCTCGTCCAAACAACCCTCCGGAACCAATGGCCAGTAGAGATTGCACTGTCTGCCATCCCTCATCCCTGTAATATTTGAACGGATTCAGCCAAGCCTTTACCCTGTCAAATCTATATGGTGCTATTAAGACCAAAACAACAGCACCCATTACTACAGGCATTGCCAAAGTAACAAAGTGTGATATTTTTGCTCCAGCACAGAATAATACAACACAGGAAGTGATAAATATAATCAGCGTACCGCTCAAATGAGGTTCAATAACAACCAGTGCGGATACAAATCCAATCAGCCCCAGATATGGAAGTAATCCTTTTGTGAATGATTGAAGTACCTCTTTTCTTTTTGACAAGCTAAAGGAAAGAAACATAATAAGTGCTATTTTAGCTATTTCAGAAGGTTGAATAGTTTTATTGCCTACCCCCAGCCATCTCTGGGCACCGTTTCTTACCTGTCCAACTCCTGGAATAAGAACAAGAATTAGCAACCCAATACTGACCATCAATATTAGCGGAGAGATTTTCCCCCATTTCCTGTAGTCAAAATTCATTGTTACTATTAATACAAAAATACTGGCAGCCATATATAACAGCTGTGATTTTAAATAAGCAAAAGAATCTCCTGATTGCTTAGTTGAAAAATAGTAACTGGAGCTGAATACCATTATTGTTCCTAAAGAAAGCAATAATATAACTGCAGCAAATATCCAAAAATCGAACGGTTTTTTATTTTTGTTTTTCATCTATTTCCCCCAGGTCTTAATACCCGCCTTATTTGATTATATGAAACAGGCTCAATATAAATTCCTGATTAAACCTGTACTACTCCTACAATTACCAGAGATACAACAGCCAGAATAACAGTTATTACAATAAACACAGTTACTACCTTTGTTTCTTTCCAGCCTTTTAATTCAAAATGATGATGAATAGGAGCCATTTTAAAAATACGTTTTCCTGTCATTTTAAAAGAAGCTACCTGTAAAATAACAGACAGAGCTTCAATCAGATATATCCCACCTACAATAACCAAAATCAGAGGCATTCTCATCATAACAACAATAGAAGTCAGTGCACCGCCTAGGGCAAGACTACCGGTATCTCCCATAAATACTTTGGCCGGATAGTTATTGTACGCTAAAAATCCAAGGCAACCGCCCGCAATTGCTGCAGAAAATATTTTTATATATCCCCATTCATTATTGGTAAGTGATACTATTGTAAAAAATATGGCTACTACAAGCGTGACACCAGCACACAAACCATCCAGACCATCAGTTATATTTACAGCATTTGAAAAGAAATACATGAATAAAACTATAAAAAGAAAGTAAAGCCACGGCTGTATTATTATACTTGTAAATGGTATCGCAATTGAACTCCCAGCTTCGGTATACCTTATGACATAAAACGCAAACCCCACACAAACTATCAGCTGTAAAAAGGTTTTTTGACCTGCAAAAAGGCCATCTTTTCTTTTCTTAACAACCTTTATAAAGTCATCAATAAAACCTACTGCTGCAAATCCAAGTGTAGCTATCAGTATAGGTATTATTTGCGGATAGCTCCGGGAATAATATACTGCCACGATTAATATGGGTATTATAAAAATTAGACCGCCAATAGTAGGTGTTCCTGTCTTCTTTAAATGAGTTTGCGGTCCGTCATCCCTTACTGTCTGTCCAAACTTCAATCTTCTCAAAAAGGGAATAAGGATAGGACCGGCAATAAGTGCAAGAACAAAGGTTGCCGCAAATGCGATTATATGTTCAGATGTCAACGAAAAAGTAAACAAAACAACTTCCCCCCGTATATTTTTATGAAACCTAAAGGGATTGCATAATTCCTTCTGCAATCTGTTCCATTTTCATTCCTCTTGAGCCTTTTATCAGGACGTAATCTCCCTGCCTTACAATGGTCAGTATATATTTAAGTGCATCAGAGTTATTTTCAAAATGGTGTAATTTCATAGTCTGATTTCCTGAATCAGCTACTGCTTTTGATATATTTATAGAATCTTTACCAACGGTCACAAGAAAATCTATATTTTTATCCTTTATAAATTCGCCAACAGAATAATGCATCTCTCTGGACATATCCCCCATCTCCAGCATGTCACCCAATACCGCAATACTGCGGGAGGATGTCGAAATTTCCTCCAGAACGTTGATAGACGCCTGCATTGACTGAGGGCTCGCATTATAGGCATCATTAATAATCTTTATACCATTAAATGCGATAATATTTTGCCTCATGTTTCCAGGACTGTATTGTGCGATACCATCTATAATTGTATTCATTGGAATATCCATTTCACGTCCCACCGCAATGGCAGCAAGCGCATTATAAACATTATGCACCCCCGGTACCGGAAGGTGAACCTCATACGTTACATTATCCAGCATTATATTAAATTGAGTACCGCTCTCTCCCAGAGACTTATAATTATATGCTACATAATCCTGACCTTCGCTCATTCCATAATATACAGTGCGGATACCTAGCTTGCCTTCAAGGCCTTTCAAAAAAGCATTGTCTCCGTTAAAAACAGCTAACCCGCCCTGTTTCAAACCTTCAAGAATTTCAAGCTTTGCTTTCAAAATGCCCTGTTGCGAACCAAGATTTTCAATATGTGATACGCCAATATTTGTAATAACAGCAATCTGAGGTTGCGCAATTGCTGTAAGCCTGCTTATTTCACCAAATCCGCTCATACCCATTTCTATAACAGCAGCTTCATGGGATTCATCCAGATTTATCAGAGTTAAAGGTAAACCAACCTCATTATTAAAATTGCCCTGGGTTTTAAGCACATTATACTTTTGAGCCATAACACAGGCAATCATGTCCTTCGTACTGGTTTTTCCCACACTGCCGGTTATTCCTACAATAGGTATATTAAATTTATTTCTATGCCATGTCGCGATATCTCTTAGTGCTTTTGCCGTGTCACTGACCAAAACAGCTGAACAGTTATTGACCTGAGGTACCGGCCTTGATGTCAGGCAAACTGCCGCGCCTGAGTTAAAGCATTGCTCAATATAATCATGTCCGTCAAATTTATCTCCAATTAATGGAATAAACAAATTACCTTTTGATACCTTCCTGGAATCTGTCGTAATACCCATAAACCTCTGTTCAGTACTTCCCCATAGCAGTTGCCCTTCAACTGCTTTAATCAATTCTGCACAGTCAAAAGAAATCATTGCGTTCTCCTTCCAAGTTCCACAAGTATTTCATTTACTACTTCCCGCTCATCAAAGTGAATAGTTTTATCCTTAAATTGTTGGTAGGTTTCATGACCTTTACCGGCCAAAATAATTATATCTCCCTCCTGAGCATTTTCAAG
>CAYQCA010000233.1:0-6386 GCA_964415835.1 uncultured Clostridium sp.
CATTGTTCGCTATGCCTGCACAGGTTAATGCTCAAAATGCTACAGCTTATACCTATACTATATCAGTTGACGGAAAGTGGATGCGTACTCAGGATGCTTACCTTCCCGGAGCAATACTTTTAAAGGATTTAGAGCTGAAAAAACCTGAAGACATATTAGTTCATGATGACAAAATATATATTGCAGACAGTGGTAATCACAGAATAGTTATAGCCAATAATGAAGGAAAATTGATATCTGTTGTGGGAGAAGATGAACTTAATAATCCTACCGGTATATATGTAAATAGTAATGGTGAAATGATTGTAGCTGATTATGGACATGAGAAGGTAGCTCTTTTCTCAGCCGAAGGTGCTTTGATCAAATGGTATGAGAGACCTGATTCTCCTATTTTCGGAAAGAATACTAATTTTAAACCCAGAAAAGCAATCACCGATAAGAGAGGAAATGTATACGTTGTCAGCGAGGGGTCCTATGACGGCATAATACAGCTTGGCAGGGAAGGTGAATTCCTGGGCTATTTCGGAGCCAACCTCACATCAAAATCACCCATTGAAGCTCTGCAGGATCTGATTTTTACCGAGGAACAAAAGGCGAAGCTGTTTCATAAGTTACCAAATACTTTCGGCAATATCGCAATAGATGATATGGGAATGGTATACAGCATAACTCCGGCTGTAAAAGGAAATGCCGTAAAAAAGCATAATGTTTCAGGAGAACAAACTCTCTATGAAGCTGAAAAAATGATTGATGAAGAGAATTTTACGGATATTAGTGTAGGAAAAACCGGACAGATATATGCTGTGACTGAAACAGGTTTGATTTATGAATATGATTCCACAGGCAGCTTGATTTTTTCCTTCGGCGGCAGAGCAATTTCCACAGAGAGAAACGGACTTTTTACAGTTGTTTCAGGAATAGCAGCTGACAGTAATGACTATTTGTACGTTCTTGACAAGGAAAGAGGAATAGTTCAAGTGTTTTATCCTACTGCATTTGCTGAAAAGGTGCATGATGCCATAGGCTTGTTCGAGGATGGAAACTATAAGGAAAGTAAGTCAATCTGGCAGGAAATTTTAAAGCTTAGCGGAGTTTCAAGAATTGCACATAACGGAATAGGAAAAGGATATTTTCAGGAAGCTGATTATGAGAAATCCGCAGCGCATTTTAAAATAGCTCAGAACAGGACAGATTATTCAGACAGCTATTGGGAGATCAGAAATAATTGGCTCCAGCAAAATCTGATTTGGGTTTTTGTTGGGATTATAATACTGGTAATTGCAATAAAAATAATTAAATTTATTCAAATGAATACAGTTGTTTTTGATCCTATCACAACCGGTATTAAGAGATTCAAAGAAAAGAAACTGGTTTCAGATATCCTTTATCTTGGAAGTATAATAAGGCATCCTATTGACAGCTTTTACGAAATAAGAAAGGATCGCCGGGGGACATTGCTATCTGCTACAATAATTTATTTTATAGCATTAGTAGTTTTCAGCCTGGATTTTCTATTCAGAAGCTTTATATTCAACTTGCGTGACGCAAGGGATACTTCTTATATATATGTAGCGCTGTTGTTTTTACTGCCCTGCGGTTTGTGGGTAGCCGGAAACTATATGGTAAGCTCTATCAACGAAGGTGAAGGACGCTTGAAGGACGTTTATATTTTTACTGCCTACTCATTTGCACCATTAATTATGTTTATGCCGTTTGTAACCTTTGCCACATATTTTTTGACCTTGAATGAGAGTTTTATAATTAATCTAGCTACGCTGGTAATATGGACCTGGTGTGGTATATCAATTTTTATAGGGATAAAGCAAATACACGACTATGATATAAGAGATGTAATTAAAAATATATTTCTGACGCTGTTCTTCATGTTTATAGTAGTTATCGCAGCCTCGCTGGTTTATATGCTATGGGATCAGCTTATAGAATTTATCAGTTCGCTCTTCAAGGAGGTGTCTTATCGTGTGGAATAAGAAGAAAAAAACTGCCTTGGTATCGCTAATGGCAGGGGTCTTAGCTGTAACAGTTATTACAATACAGGTAACAGGTGCATCTAAGAAAAGCATAATAGCAGAGGTTCCCGCATATACGGCAGCTATTGATGTAGGTTCAAACCGCTATACAAGGCCTGAAAAGTCAGAACCCGTACCTAACAGGCTGAACCTGGAAGGGCATACAAAAATAATGGAAGACAGTTCTCTGGAAGTTTGGCATAAGGAAAACAATTCTTCAATAAGAGTTGTTGATAAGACAACAGGGTATATCTGGGGAGGTCTGGCAGAGGAAAAGCCTAAAAATATGAATACCACATGGTCAGGTGTGGGAAATGCACTTCTTTCGATAGACTATTTTGATAAAAAGGGTATTGAAAAAAGACTGAGTATTGCAGACAAGCAGGTAGCCAAAAAGTACAGCATCGACGGCAATGTATTGAACTATTCTGTGCAATTCCAGGATATAGGCATTGGACTGGAGTTCAATATGAAACTTAAAGATGGTGCATTGAAATTTGAAATACCTGATAAAGGCATAAAAGAGACAAAGGAGTTCTCTTTGGGGGCAGTGTATTTTGTACCATTTTTGGGAACCACCCTTGAAGATGAAATAGATGGCTATATGTTTGTGCCGGATGGACCGGGAGCTTTGATACGGTTGAACAAGGCCTCTCAATATCTGGTAAGCTTCAATAAGATGGTATACGGAAAGGACTATGGAATTGAGAACCTTCTCGAGGTTAACGACCTGAAATCCATCAGACCAAATGACTTTGCAACAGATGATCCAACAGTCCTTATGCCGGTATTCGGTATGGTGCATGGAGCAGATCAGAATGCTTTCTTTGCAAATATAGAGAAGGGTGAAGAATATGCGGCAATTATGGCAACTCCTAGTGGAAACCTGACCGATTACAACTGGGTGAGTGCAAAATTCATATACCGCCAGAAATATCTTCAGCCCACAAGTAAAAGTGGTGCCGGCGTGCAAATAGTGCAGAAGGAAAGAAACCGGTACGATGCCCAAATCAGCTACCGCTTTCTCAGCGGTGATGATGCTGACTACGTGGGAATGGCTAAAATGTACAGGGATATGTTAATCAGAGAAGGCAATCTGCCTGAAAAAAAGAGAACCGATGCAGATATTTATTTACAATTAGATGTAATAGCAGCAGATATTGAAAAAGGATTTCTATTTAACAACACCCTTGAGATAACCACATTGAACCAAATCAAATCAATGGCACAGGAGTTAAAGGATAACGGAATAAATAATTTAACACTGGTGGTAAAAGGGTGGCAAAAAGGTGGATATAGTGGTAACAAGCCTTCTGACTTTAAATTTGAAAAGGCCCTCGGAGGAGGAAAAGCTATAAAGGAGCTTTCGGATTATCTTGAGACTAGGGGGATCAGATTATATTTTGCTGAAAATCCTGTTACAGTAAATGAAACGCAGGTTGATCTGAGAAAAGAAGGCGGCAATTCCTTGTCCCAGGCATTGATAAAAATTCAGAGGGATAACGAGTTCCTATGGTTCAAGGATACTTATTTCATAGAGGCCGGAAAAGCAGCGGAATATGTAACTAAGAAATCAGCAGACTTTATGGAAAACAATATGAAGGGAATGGCACTAGAGGAGTTCGGAGCAAAGTTGTACGCTGAGAATCAAAAAGATAATGTTACTACGCGGAGCGAAGCAAAGGATAACTTCGCAAAAGCAGCAGAATCAGCAGCATCCGATGTTGAACGCTTAGGTATATATACTCCCAATAAGTATCTCTGGAAGTATATTGACGATGCTTTTCAGGTGCCGATGGTGAACAGCCAGTACCTTTTCGAAACTGACACAGTACCATTTGTGCAAATTGTTTTAAAGGGCAGTATAGACTACTATGGACCATACAGCAACGAAAGCTTTTATTCCAGAATGGATGTGTTGAAGCTGATAGAATATGGAGCCTATCCATCTTTCCTGCTAACCGGACTAAACAATTATGAATTGGGTTATACACAGATTTCAG
Organism: uncultured Clostridium sp.; assembly: GCA_964415835.1. Taxonomy (GTDB): domain Bacteria; phylum Bacillota; class Clostridia; order Acetivibrionales; family DSM-1351; genus Ruminiclostridium. Next base: position 4,031 of record CAYQCA010000233.1, read on the forward strand.
AGCTATACTCTACAAACTATGAGGATTGGAAACAGTATATTTTAGAGATATATGACGAAGTAAACTCTGCGCTGAAAAAGGTTGAAGGCAGAAAGATCGATGACAGAACTGTAATCTCCACGGGAATAGTGAAGGTGACCTACGAAGGTGACATTTCAGTCATCATAAATTATACAGGCAATGATTATATGTATAAAAACATAAAAGTTTCAGCACAGGATTTTGCTGTAGTCGAAGGAGAGTGATAACGTGAAAAAGAAGAAGGGCTTAACCATCCGTCAAAAAGGGGCACTGGCAGGCTACGCATTCATATTGCCATGGATATTGGGATTTTTTATCTTTACTGCTTTTCCGTTTTTTTACTCGATATTTATAAGCTTAAGTAACGTAAGAATAACACCAAGCGGTATAGAAACAACCTGGGCCGGACTTTTAAATTATATTAATATATTTACTAAAGAGGTCAATTTCCCAACGGCTTTGACAGGAACTTTGGTTTTTGTGGTACTATCCGTACCTATGATTATTGTAGTTTCATTGATTATAGCGATTTTATTGAACGGAAAGTTTCGGGGAAGAGCGGTTTTCAGAGCTATATTTTTTCTACCGGTAATAATAATCAGCGGCCCTGTAATAAATGAACTTCTGGGAAACTATGCACTGAACTTTGTAGATCCGTCAAAATACACAGTATATAGGTTTTTTCAGACGCTGCCAAGTGTTGTGGGGACTCCGGTTTTGTCCGTTTTTAATAATATAACAATGATACTTTGGTTCTCCGGAGTACAAATACTGATTTTCCTGGCCGGGCTTCAAAAGATTGATACTTCTATCTACGAAGCTGCCCAGATAGATGGTGCTTCTTCCTGGGAAGTATTCTGGAAAATAGTATTGCCGTACTTAAAGCCAATGGCTCTGGTAAACGGAATTTATACAATCGTTGAAATAGCTTCGTTTCCAAATAACCCGGTTAATATCGAAATTACAAAAAAGATGTTTCAGACAGGTACTATATACAGTTATTCGGCAGCCATGTCATGGGTATATTTCCTTGCGGAGCTTATATTACTTGGAATCGTTTTCCTTTTGCTGAAGGATAAAAACGTAGAAAGGAAAAAGCTATGAAATATTGGTCAAAATTAAAGAAAATTATATTAGGTACCGGTAAGGAAGATGGAATAACAAAAAAGGTTATTGTTTATGCATTGCTTTTAGGTATCGGATTTATTTACCTTTACCCAATCCTCTTTATGGTTCCAAATAGTCTAATGCCGGTTGATGACCTTGTAAACCCGACTGTCAGATGGATACCTACACAGCTATATTCGGGGAATTTTGAAATAGCTTTAAAGGTTCTAAATGCAAAAGAAGCATTAGGAGTTTCAATATTCATGTCCCTGGTTCCGGCATTACTTCAGACAGCTGTTGCTGCGGTTGTAGGCTATGGGTTTGCCAGATTTGAGTTTCCGCTCAAAAAGCTATGGATGTTCTTGCTGATAGTAGCCTTTATAGTTCCGTCCCAGGTTACTATGGTTCCGAAATATATGATGTTTGATGCATATGGAATGATAAATACTTCATTGCCTTCCATACTTCCGGCACTTTTTGGGCAAGGCATTAAGAGCTCCATATTCGTTCTGATATTCTATCAGTTCTTTAAAACTTACCCGAAAGTGTTGGATGAAGCAGCTGAAATAGATGGTGCCGGCAAGCTTGCCATATTCTTCAGAATAGCTCTGCCTACGTCAATACCTGCGATAGTAGTTGCGTTTCTGTTTTCGTTTGTTTGGTACTGGAATGAGACATTTCTATCAGGTATGTTCTTCGGCAGAGATATACAGACATTACCGATGAAGCTGCAGTCGTTTGTTAAATCATACACTGACATGTATAAATCTTCAGATGGCAGCACAGCCAACAGGCTTAATGAAAGTATAAGAATGGCAGGAACGTTGATCACGATAGCACCGCTACTGATAATGTATTTGATTCTTCAGAAGCGTTTTGTTGAAAGCGTGGATAAGACAGGAATCACCGGAGAATAGAGCGAAGCTTGAGTTTAAAATTAAATTACACGGAGGAACAGTATGTCTAAAATCAGAGGTGTGAATATAGGAAACTGGCTTGTATTGGAAAGATGGATGCATCCAGAATTATTTAAGGGATTAAGCGCTGAGGACGAAACTCAGTTTTGCACCGAGCTTGGCTCGGAAAAGACAGAAAGATTAAAAATACACAGGGAGAGTTACATTACTTTTGAGGATTTTAAATGGATTGCAGAAGCAGGACTCAATTCTGTAAGAATTCCTGTTCCGTATTGGATATTTGGTGAGGTTGAACCTTATGTAGGCAGTAT
>CAYQCA010000234.1:0-2196 GCA_964415835.1 uncultured Clostridium sp.
TGATGAAGAGGCTTTTTGCTACGGACTTAGGGATCAGTTCGGCATATTGGTTGATGGAACAGTAGTGCCATGCTGTTTGGATAACGAAGGCAATATAGCACTTGGAAATATATTTGAACAGCCGCTCAGAGATATTCTTAATTCCGATAAAGCGAAGAAAATATACGATGGGTTTACCGGAAGGTTTGCAGTAGAGGAGCTATGTAAGAAGTGCGGGTATGCAAAGAGGCATAAGCGGTGACCAGAAGTAAAGGAGTAGTAGAAGTACAGAAGTATAGTATTAGAAGTAAAGGAGATAGCAATTCAGAAGACGATGTGCTGTATAATTCAAGAGTCCGCTTAAGCGGACTTACAGCATTCTGTACTCCTGCTACTCCTGCTACTCCTGCTACTCCTATACTCCTGCTTTCTGCCATGGTATAATATTCTAAACCACATATGAAGGAGCAACAATAATTGAACATTTTATCTGCTGAGGGAATTTCCAAAAGCTATAGTGAAAAAATATTATTTAATGAAGTTTCGTTAGGAATTAATGATGGGGATAAAATTGGCCTCATTGGTATAAATGGAACGGGTAAGAGTACGTTGTTAAAGGTAATTGCGGGCATAGAGAACCCTGATACCGGCAGAATTATCAAAGGGAACACTGTCAGAGTCGGTTATCTTGAGCAAAATCCGGCATTTGAGGCCGGGACAACCGTGCTTCAGCAGGTATTTACCGGTCATTCTCCGCTTATGAAGCTATTGCGCGAATATGAGCATGTGCTGAAAAAGAGCAGTGAGAGGCCGGGAGATAAACAACTGGAAAAGCAATTACTCGAGTTAATGCAAAAGATGGATGCAATGAATGCATGGACTGTTGAAAGTGAAGCGAAGACCATACTTACAAAGCTTGGGATAGAAGATTTTGATGCGGATGTGTCTACATTATCCGGGGGGCAGAGAAAACGTATTGCAATGGCCGGTGCTCTTATAAATCCAACGGAGCTGCTTATACTTGATGAGCCTACAAACCACATAGACAATGATTCCGTTGATTGGCTTGAAAAATATCTGAATACCCGGCGCGGGGCACTGCTCATGGTTACTCATGACAGGTATTTTCTGGAACGAGTAGCAAATAGAATTATAGAGCTGGATAATGGTAAACTGTATAGCTATCAGGCCAATTACAGCAAGTTTCTCCAGATGAAGGCAGAACGTGAGGAGCTGGAGCAAGCCACCGAAAGAAAGCGCCAAAGCTTGTTAAGGACAGAGCTTGAGTGGATCAGAAGAGGTGCACAGGCACGGTCAACCAAACAAAAAGCCAGAATAGAGAGATTTGAAAAACTACAGGATATTGATGCTCCAGCACAGGATGACAATGTTGAAATTGAAGTCGGTTCATCCAGGTTGGGAAGAAAAATAATTGAGATAGAGAATATACAGAAAGCTTTTGACGATAATGTTGTAGTAAAAGATTTCAGCTATGTTTTGCTCAGAGATGACAGGATTGGTATAATAGGTCCTAATGGGGTTGGAAAATCAACACTCCTTCGCATGATTTCAGGCAGGATGGAGCCTGATTCAGGGAAGATTGAGATTGGAGAGACTGTAAAGATAGGCTTCTTCACTCAGGAAAGCGAAGAAATGGATTCCAACCTCCGCGTAATAGAGTATATCAGGCAGATAGCTGAGCATGTTGAAACAAAAAACGGAAGTATAAGTGCCTCACAAATGCTGGAGAGGTTCCTGTTTCCACCTAATGTTCAGTGGACACCAATTTCAAAGCTTTCCGGCGGAGAAAAGCGCAGATTATACTTGTTGAGCATTTTAATGAAAGCGCCGAATATACTTTTACTGGATGAACCTACAAATGATTTGGATATTCAGACGCTGACCATATTGGAAAGTTATATAGACGAGTTCCCGGGGGCGGTTATAACCGTATCTCATGACAGATATTTTCTTGATAGAATTGCAACCAGAATATTTGCATTTGAGAGAGATGGACAGTTAATTAAATATGCCGGGAATTATTCCGATTACCGTGAGTATATTACAAATAAGGAAAGCTCTGAAGAGGCGGAGCAAAAACGTAATGAGAATAAAAAGGATACCAATCCACAAGATAAGAATGAAAAGTATCAACAGAAAGAAAGGCCTCTCAAATTCACCTTTAAAGAACAGAAAGAGTTTGAGGAGATAGATGAG
>CAYQCA010000234.1:2296-6368 GCA_964415835.1 uncultured Clostridium sp.
ACTGAAATTCAACAGAAAGTAATACCTGAAGCCCAACAGAATAAAGATTTGATAATTCAATCAGAGACCGGGACAGGAAAGACTCTTGCATACCTCCTTCCGCTGTTTGAAAAGCTAGATACAACTAAAAAGGAGATGCAGGCAATAATTCTTGTACCGACTCATGAGCTGGCTATACAGGTAGAGAGACAAATTGAGATGCTGTCCCAAGATTCGGACTTGAAATCAACGTCAACTCCGATAATTGGCGATGTAAATATTATGCGTCAGATAGATAAACTCAAGCTAAAACCGCATATAATAGTAGGTACTGCCGGAAGAATCCTGGAATTGATACAGAAAAAGAAAATCTCGGCACATACCATTAAAACTATTATCATTGATGAAGCAGACCGATTGCTGGACGATAAGAATATTGAGGGCACGAAAGCTGTAATCAAGACAACTCTAAAGGAGAGGCAGATAGTAATGTGCTCTGCATCAATATCCCCCAGGACAATTGAGAGAGCAAAGCCATTAATGAAGGACCCTCAGATTATAAAGAGCAAGTCGAAAATGGAGGTTCCCGAAACAATTGAACACCTGTACTTTGTTGCAGAGCGACGTGAAAAAATAGAAGTGTTAAGAAAACTCATCAGGAGCATAAACCCGCAAAAGGCCATAGCATTTTGCGGCAGCGGAGATGACGTAGCAATGGCGGCCGAGAAGTTAAAGTTCCATAAAATAAACGCAGACAGTATACACGGTGCCAATGTAAAAATGGACAGAAAGAAGACCATGGACGACTTCAAGTCTGGAAAGCTGCAGATACTAATCGCGACGGATATAGCAGCAAGAGGACTTGATATTGAGGGAGTAACCCATATATTCAGCCTGGATATTCCGGAGCGATCAATGGAGTATTTGCACAGGGCCGGGAGAACCGGAAGAAACGGCAATGCCGGTACCAGTATTTTAATAACAGAAGAAAAAGAAGTCCAATTAATAAAACAGTACGAAAGAGAATTAAAGATAAAAGTAACTCCAAAGTCAATTATAGAAGGTGCTATAGTTGAATATAAGAAGGAAAAGAAATCAGCTCCGAGGGGTTACAGCGATAATAAACAAAACAGTAGTAACAAAAAGGCAAGCAATACATTTCAACAACGGAAGTTTAACAAAAGACCAGGTACAGCCGGCAGGAAGGGTGCCGATAAAGTAATGAGATCGAACCCTAAATAGTTATTTGTACATTCGCTTCATGCAGATATGGGAGGTTTGTGATGGAATCTACTACAATTCCAAAGGCTTGGGAAAAGGTTTTAGGCTCAGCAGGCCTGATACCGGTTACCAGTGTTAAAGCAATTGAACGTTACCGGGATGCTGATTGGTCAAAGGGACTTAGCATCCACGAAACCTTTGAGATGGTGTATATAAAATCCGGAAAAGGAATATTTGAGATTGGTAACCAAAACGTTGAGATAGGTCCAAATGATATTGTAATAATAAAGCCAAACCAATACCACAAGCTAACCGTTACTTCGGATGCATCCTGTGACTTTATTGTACTGTATTTTAAATTTATGAACGGGTCAAACCATGCCCTTTCTGAAGTTTCACTGGGAGATTTTATTAACTTTGTAAGCGGTAAAGAATCAGGTGCCTTCATAAAACTGAAGGTAAGCCATAAAAATGATATTATTGTGCTTTTGAACAGAATACTGAAAGAAAAGGCCGGTGATCAGCTGGGAAGTGATTTCCTTAACTATCTTATGCTGATGGAACTATTTGTACTTATCTCCAGGGCGCTTAAAGCTGAATGGGAGAACAGTATAAAAAATAAAAGCCCAAAAATAAAGGAACTTATGCATTCGGCTATTTCTTTTATTCTAAACAATTATGAACGGGAAATTTCCATAACAGACATTGCAAAATATGTTTTCTTAAGCCCCAGTTATTTTACCCGGGCCTTTAAAGAAGACACGGGACTAAGCCCAATGCAGTACCTGCTGAATGTCAGAATAAAACGTTCCTGCGAACTATTGGAGGAAACGGATTTAAAAGTGGGAGAAATAGCCCATAGCGTAGGCTTTTCAAATCAGCAGCGGTTTAACGATATGTTTAAGAAACAGATTAAAATGACCCCGATGCAATACAGGAATACGTCAAAAAACATTCAAAATTGATAAAAATAACGATAAATAACAGGAAGAACACTTATTTTGCTTATTGTATAATTGCTTTAATGATAAAAGTAGAATAAAGTGTTCTTTATTTATATAGAAATGAAATAATGGAGGTTCGTTTTATGGGGATGACAATGACGCAAAAAATCCTTGCAGCGCATGCAGGGCTCGATTCAGTTAAGGCCGGACAACTTATAAAAGCAAAGCTGGATTTGGTATTAGGAAATGACATAACTTCACCTGTTGCTATTAAAGAATTTGAAAAAGTGGGGGTAGATAAAGTATTTGATATAAACAAGATTGCAATTGTTCCTGACCACTTTACACCAAATAAGGATATTAAGTCAGCCGAGCAGGTAAAGGTTTGTAGAGAGTTCTCGAAGAAGATGGGAATAGTAAACTTCTTTGAGGTAGGGCAAATGGGTGTTGAACATGCCTTGCTCCCGGAAAAGGGACTTGTAGTTCCTGGTGATGTAGTAATCGGAGCCGATTCACATACATGTACCTATGGTGCCTTGGGAGCTTTTTCAACAGGTATTGGAAGTACAGATATGGCCGCAGGAATGGCAACAGGAGAGGCCTGGTTCAAAGTTCCTGAGGCAATAAAATTCGTGCTTAAAGGAAAGCCCCATAAATGGGTAGGCGGTAAGGACGTTATCCTGCACATTATCGGCATGATAGGAGTAGACGGTGCATTGTACAAGTCAATGGAATTCACCGGAGATGGAGCAAAGGCACTTTCAATGGATGACAGATTTACAATGGCCAATATGGCTATAGAAGCCGGTGCAAAGAACGGAATATTCGAGGTGGATGAAAAGACAGTGGAATACGTTAAGGAGCATTCACTTAGATCCTATAAAGTATATACAGCTGATGAAGATGCTGAGTACTCCGAGATTTACGAGATAGATTTAGCACAGATAAAGCAAACAGTGGCTTTTCCGCATCTTCCTGAGAATGCGCGCACAATAGACAACGTGGGCGATATAAAAATTGATCAGGTTGTAATCGGCTCTTGTACTAATGGGCGAATTGAAGATATGAGAGTTGCTGCGGAAGTCCTTAAGGGTCAAAAAGTTCACCCTGAAGTGCGTTGCATTATCATTCCTGCAACCCAGAAGATTTGGAAACAGGCAATGAATGAAGGGTTATTTGACATATTCATAGAAGCAGGTGCTGCGGTTAGCACTCCTACCTGCGGACCTTGTCTCGGAGGTCATATGGGAATTCTGGCAAAGGGAGAGAGATGCGTTTCAACTACAAATAGAAATTTTGTTGGACGTATGGGACATCCTGAGAGTGAGGTATACCTCGCAAGTCCGGCAGTTGCGGCTGCTTCAGCAATCGCCGGAAAAATTGCAGGACCGGACCAAATATAACGAGAGTGAGGAGGAATAAATTACATGAATGCTAAAGGTAAAGTTATTAAATATGGAAATAATGTTGATACAGACGTAATAATACCGGCAAGATATTTGAATACATCAGACCCTGCCGAGCTGGCAAGCCATTGTATGGAGGATCTGGATGCGGAATTCACTTCAAAGGTTAAAAAGGGTGATGTAATGGTAGCCGGCCGAAATTTTGGCTGCGGTTCATCTAGAGAGCATGCTCCGATTGCTATAAAGGCTTCAGGAATATCCTGCGTTATTGCAGAAACTTTTGCCAGAATATTCTACAGAAATGCTATAAACATTGGTCTTCCTATTCTTGAGTGCCCTGAGGCAGCGATGGATATAAAAGACGGTGACGAAGTAGAAGTAGATTTTGATAACGGGAAGATTAAAAACCTAACAACGGGAAAAACCTATCAGGGACAGCCGGTCCCCGGGTTTATGCAGGAGCTTATAGCTGCAGATGGTTTGATAGAATACATTAAGAAGTCTCTTTAAAATAAGGTGGTG
>CAYQCA010000235.1:0-6307 GCA_964415835.1 uncultured Clostridium sp.
GGCTCTTGTCTTATGTGCGATCCAAAAAGTCCATTGAACAGATCATTGAAGCCAAACGGTGATATAAATTCCGATTGACTCATTTCCTTTGCACATTGGTCACATAAATAAATATCAACTTTAGTATTATTCTTTATTTGAGTAAAGTGCACATTTGCCGGCCTTTGCTGACAATTTTGACATAGCATATAAAAACCTCCCAACGATACAAACATCGCATTTAAACTAATAAACCCAATATCATATTCTTTAATAGTGCCGCTCTTAAAATGTCCCTGTCAGGCATTGGTATACAGCCGATAATTTTATCGCTGATAGCTGCCCTCATTATTAATCCTTCTCTTTCACTGATAACATTGTAATCAATAAAGTTATTTATAAATACTTCAGCGGACTGCTGAGAAATACTGGTCCCCATAGAAGAGACAATATGCATTAAATAATTCCCCGGTCTTGTAATATTAATTCTTTTTATTTTTACAGATCCGCCTCCACCACGCCTGCTTTCAACGTAATAACCCCTGTCCGTGGTAAACCTGGTAGAGATTACATAATTAATCTGTGAAGGAACACAGTTAAAGTGACCGGCTAATTCATTTCTCTGAATCTCAATAGAACCGTTTGTATCAGTAATCATCTGCTTTATAAAATCTTCAATAATATCACTTAAACTTGCCATACTATCACCGTCCTTATGTTTCTAAACTGATTTTGACTTTCTTTGACCTTTCTTAAAGTATAATACTTTTATTTTATTAAAGCAATAATTTTTTTATACCAAAGAAAATACAAAGAAAATGCTCGTTACTAATTCTTATTGTAACTCTTCAACCATTCTATACCCCACTCCAACCTCTGTTACAATATATTTTGGTTCCGCAGGATTCACTTCCAGCTTTCTCCGGATATTTGCCATATTAACACGAAGCGCCTGTATTTCATTTGTGTATGGCCCCCAAACTTCTTTTATAATAAAATCATGCGTCAACACTTTTCCTATATATTTTGAGAGCAGTACAATAATCTTATATTCAATCGGTGTAAGGTGGATTTCCCCACCCGCCATTGATACAAGCCGTTTGCCATAATCAATTTCAAGTTCTCCAACATTAATTTTTTCCATTTCATGTGAACCTGTGGCAGTACCCTTTGAACTGTGTCTGAGCGCAGTTCTGATTCTGGCCAGCAGCTCCGAAGTCCCAAATGGCTTTGTAATATAATCGTCCGCACCCAAATCGAGTGCCTCAACCTTCTCACGCTCATGTCCACGAGCCGATACAACAACAATCGGCAGGCTGGACCATTTCCTGATTGTTTTCAGAACTTCCAGTCCATCCATATCCGGTAGACCCAAATCAAGCAATATCAAATCGGGGCAATGAGATGCCACCATTGAAACAGCCTCCCGTCCTTTTGCCGTCTTAATCACATTATACTCGTTTGAGGCAAGTATCGCAGAAATAAAGTTGCGTATGCCTTCCTCGTCTTCAACTATCATTATCAAAGGTTTATAGCTCATTATTTTGACCTCCCTCTAAAGGCAGCATAAATCTAAAGACTGCACCACCGGTCTTTTTATTGGTTGCCTCCATTTTACCCTGATGCGCTTTTACAATCGACATGCAAATTGACAGGCCAATTCCCATCCCTCTGGAAGAATCAACACTCCGTTTCCCATTATCGACATAGCTTTCGAACAGATATGGGAAATCCTGCTCTGCAATTCCCTCTCCATTGTCAATTACCTCAAAAACTGCATGATATCGTTCTTTTTTCACTTCTACCTCAACCACCGAATTTTCAGGTGAGTGCTTGAAAGCATTTTCGACAAGATTAATAAGCACCTGTTCAATCAAAGTTCCATCCATAGGAACCATCAATAGTTCATCCGGTACCTTAACCGTTATTATTCTGTTTGGAAACCTCTTCCTGATGCGGCTGATCGCTTCTGCCACGATTTCTTCGGCAGCCTCGGGAGATTTGGTGACATTCATAGTGCCTTCATTAATACGTGTCACAGATAGGAGATTCTCTACCATGCGTATCAGCCACTGAGAATCTTCCTTAATATTGGAAATAAGTTGATCATGCGTATTCTTATCCAGACTGGTACTATTTTCAAGTATTGCTGAACTGGCGCCTAAAATACCGGTAAGCGGAGTTCTGAGATCGTGTGAAATTGCTCTGAGCAGGTTGCTTCTCATCTTCTCCTTTTCCGACTCAACCAATATTCTCCTCTGTTCATCCGATAGATTCTGTCGTTCCAGTGCCATTGCAACCTGCGAGGCTATCATGCGTAAAAAAGAGCGGGTATTAGGGTTTAGCTTACCTTTTGCGCATGATAAACCGATAACTCCAAGTACTTTTCCCTGTGAGACAAAAGGTTTGTAAAAAGCACCGGCACCCATGAGAGTATCTGTGCCTGCACCCGCAGACTTATGATTAATAAATACCCAATGAGCAACTGCACGTTCATCTTCTCCTAACAGAAAAGACGCATCCGGTTCTGATTCAGATTGCATTAAGACCCCTTTCGAACCAGTTCCGGGATCCTGCGCGTAAAATATCGCTGAGCGGTCAAAGAGCTTCGAAATATATTCATTGGTCAACGCAATTATATTTTCAAGCCCTCTGGTCTTTAAAAGCTTTTTATTAATCTCATAGAGTACCTGTGTTCTATGCTCCCTTTCTACAGCAAGCCTCGCCTGTGTTTTTATCCGGACTGTCAATGCGCTTGTGATCAAAGCAATAAGAAGCATAATAACAAAAGTAATCGGATAGCCTGATTGTATAGCATTAAATGTAAAATACGGAACAGTAAAAAAGAAATTATATGTAAGCACACTTAAAACAGAAGCAAAAACACCATAAATATATCCCATCGTAATTCTTGATACAACCAAAACAGACAGGATATATACCATAATAATATTCTGATCTCCGATATCAAGAGTACGAAGTCCCATTGAAAGAAAAGTGGCTGCAGTCAAAAGTCCTATTGTTTTTAGTGCATCATACCATGATAAAAACAGGTTTTCCCTTATTTGAACCCTTCTTGGCTTTTTATAAGGTCTTTGTACAGAAATGTCCGGGATGATATGGATTTCAGTACTCGGCAAAAGAGAAATAAGCTTATCCTCAAGAGCAGTTTCAAATAAACTCTTCACTGTCCTTTTATTCCTGCTTTTTCCTATTACAATATTCGTTATTCCCGAAAGCTTCGCATATTCCGCAACTACAGTTGCTACATCATCTCCGTTAAGCGTTACGATTTCAGCTCCAAGCCTCTCTGCCAGGTCTAAATTGGCTCGTATGCTCTTCTTTTCACTTTCAGAAAAATACCTGCTTTCTATATTTTCCACATAGACAGCTATCCATGAAGTATGAAAAGCTTCAGCGGTTCTGGCTGTCCATCTTATACACTTGGAAGAAGACGGAGAAGGCCCAATACAAGCCAATAGCTTGATATTCGCCATTTTAGCTGCCATGCGGCGTTCATTTTGGTTAACATGGCTGATTCTGTCTGCAGCCTTTCGCATCGCAACTTCACGCAGTAAACGAAGATTTTCCCTGGTAAAAAAATTCACAAGCGCAGTTTCTGCTCTTTCAGGTCGATAAATTTTTCCTTCCCCAAAGCGCTTTAACAATTCATCAGGTTCAATATCTATTAATTTTACCTTGTCCGCACTATCAAAAATATAATCGGGAATGGTTTCGCGTACATTAACTTTAGTTATATTCTGCACTATATCGTTCAGGCTCTCAATATGCTGAACATTTACAGTAGTATAAACATCAATACCTGCATTAAGAAGCTCTTCTATATCCTGATACCGCTTTTTGTTACGCACTCCTTCCGCATTGGAGTGTGCAAGCTCATCGACCAGAATCAATTCAGGCTTTCTCTGGAGTGCAGAATCCAGATCAAATTCCTTTAGATGTATATTTTTATGTTGGACAAGCTTTGGAGGCAATGAAGGCAATCCGCTTAACAGATGCAAAGTTTCAGGGCGGGTATGAGGCTCAACATAACCTACCACCACATCAACACCGCTTTTCAATTGCTCCCGGGCTTCATCAAGCATTGCATAGGTCTTGCCCACACCTGCAGCAAATCCAAAGAAAATTTTCAGTTTTCCTTTATTGTCTAACTCGTCTGAATAAATATCTTCCAGAAGAATGTCCGGGTTCGGCCGCTGATCATCATAATCCACCATATTACCTCCACGCTATCACCACATTAAATTTAATATTATATCTTCTAAAGCAGACCATCAAGGGCTAAATTAACTTTTAACACATTAACGGCCGGTTCACCCCAAAAGCCTAAAAGCCTCCCGGTAGTATATTTTGAAATAATATCTCTTACCGAATTTTGACTTATATCCCTTTCACGAGCAATACGAGCGACCTGGTATTCAGCAGAAGCCGGAGAAATGTTCGGGTCAACTCCGCTGCCGGATGCAGTGATTAAGTCAGCGGGAATATCTGCTTTATTATCCTGATCAAAGGACTGCCACCAATCTATCCTCTGCTGCACAAGCTTTTTCTGTTCCTCGCTGACCGGTGATAAATTGGTCGTACCCATAGGTCGGCCTATCAGATATTTTGGCTCTGTAAATTCCTGAGCAATTAAGGCAGAACCATATTCTTTTACAGTACCATCCTTTAATGTTACAGCAATAATACTGCCGTCGGCTTTATCAGTGAAAATTGTTTGAGCAATACCGGTTACAATACCAGTATATATAATGCCACATATTATTGTCATTATCATAAAGCACAAAAACGCGGGTTTCAATAATTTTATATAATCCTTCATAATAACCTCCAAAAATCTAAACTCGGGTTGTTTAGACGAGACCTAGCACGGTCAGTAAAATATCAATAATTTTGATTGCAGCAAAGGGTGCAACAATTCCTCCTAGACCATAGATCAGCAGGTTTCTTTTCAGTAGCTTTCCGGCAGGCATCTCGTGGTATTTTATACCCTTCAAAGCTAGAGGAATCAACGCTACAATAATCAACGCATTATAAATAATCGCAGACAAAATTGCACTTTTTGTACTGGTCAGGCCCATAAAATTAAGCGATGCCAGCTGTGGATAAATTCCGAAGAACAGTACAGGAATGATCGCAAAATATTTTGCAACATCATTTGCTACACTGAACGTAGTCAATGCCCCTCTTGTCATTAAAAGCTGTTTTCCAATCCTAACTATATCAATCAGTTTTGTAGGGCTTGAATCCAGGTCCACCATATTTCCTGCCTCTTTGGCAGCCTGAGTTCCTGTATTCATTGCAACTGCAACATCTGCCTGTGCAAGAGCCGGTGCATCATTAGTACCGTCACCTGTCATTGCGACCAGGTGCCCTTTTGCCTGATAATCTCTGATCAGGGCAAGCTTTGCTTCCGGTGTCGCTTCTGCAAGAAAATCATCCACACCTGCTTCTGCGGCGATTGCAGCAGCAGTCATCGGATTGTCTCCAGTTATCATAATAGTTTTAATGCCCATTTTTCTCAAATCTTCAAATCGTTCTTTAACACCATTTTTAACTATATCCTTAAGATAAATAACACCTAATACTACGTTATTTTTGGCCACCACCAGAGGCGTTCCTCCTTCTCCGGCCACTCGTTCTACGATTTTTCCACATTCCTCTGGATAATCACCGCCATTTTCAAGCACAAAGGCTTTTACCGCCTCGGCTGCACCTTTGCGGATTTCATTTCCCTGGTAGTCAATACCGCTCATTCTGGTTTTTGCAGTAAACTCCACAAAGGTTGCACCTAGCTTTGAAAGATCACGGCCTCTGATGCCAAAAAGTTCTTTTGCCAGTATTACAATGCTTCTTCCTTCCGCTGTTTCATCTGCAATGGAGGAAAGCTGTGCAGCATCGGCAAGCTCCTGTTGCGATACTCCTTTCAAAGGAATAAAATCGCTTGCCTGCCTGTTTCCAAGTGTAATGGTACCCGTCTTATCCAGCAGCAGAACATCTACGTCTCCTGCTGCTTCGATAGCACGCCCGCTCATGGCCAATACATTGGCTTGATTCAGTCTGCTCATTCCCGCAATACCTATGGCGGAAAGTAGTGCTCCAATAGTTGTAGGTGCAAGACAGACAAGCAAAGCTATAACATTTGTAATAGAAATTGGTGAGCCAGTTCCTGCCTGGCTGCTTGCAAAGCTTGAAAACGGCAGAAGTGTTGCAGACACTACTAGAAAAATAATAGTGAGAGTTACAAGCAGAATCTGAAGGGCTATTTCATTAGGCGTCTTTTTTCTTGATGCTCCCTCTACCATCG
>CAYQCA010000236.1:0-6306 GCA_964415835.1 uncultured Clostridium sp.
AAGAGCGATATAATATTAAAATCCTGATCAAAACGCATGCTAAAATACTTGTTTTCAATAAATCTCAGGTCATGTGAAAGTGAAGCAGTCATTATTATTGATTCATCTGTATTCTCTTCCACAAGTTTATATGTTTTATACCCTTTAGCCGGAATATCTTCAGCATAAAATATTATTTTAATCGGGCCTTCATCTGTTTTTATTCGCTGTGATAATAGTCTTTTTCCATTTCCGTCGTATATTGCAGCGTCTTTGCAGTCTTCAGGCAGTTCAACTTCTGCAATATCACTTCTTATATATCCAAGCTGATTAAACACCACCACAGACCTGCTTTCAAGACCTATCTTTGAAGTAATTTCATTCAAGGCTGTATTTACGAGCTCTCTGCCTTTATTTCCGATTTCAATATATTGTGCAAGAGAATCCTCATAAACTTCCTTAATTGATGACCCGGGCAATATATCGTGGAACTGGTTCAGCAATATGGTTTCCCAGCCTTTATTGATATCTTCCTTTGGATATGAACCGGATTTTGCAGCCTTTGTATTTAGTACATTGAAAAACTCCGCATCCTGATATAAAAATTCACTCTTACGGTTATATTTTTTGTTTCTTGCCATCGAAGTGTATGTCCCTCTGTGATACTCCAAATATAGCTCTCCAACCCACTTACCAAGTTTTTTATTATCAGAAACATTTTTCTCCAGTTTCTTAAAGAAGTCTATAGCCTTACTTTGTTTCACTTTTGGGCAGCCCGGTATTCCTTTTTCCATTCTCCTTGCATTTTCCAACATTTCTTTGGTAGGTCCGCCGCCTCCGTCCCCATATCCGTAGCTGATTAAAACCTCGTTATTTATATCCTTCTGCTGATATCGCTGCCATGCACCGATTACATGACTGGGAATCAAATTGCCAACATACGTTGTAGTGTGTACATCAGGCTGGTTTGCATCACTTGTAGTAATAAAATGTGTTAATATCTCGGTTCCGTCAATGCCTTTCCAGTTGAACGTATCATATGGAATTTTGTTATACTCATTCCAACTGATTTTAGTTGTCATGAAATAGTCAATACCTGACTTCTTCAATATCTGAGGAAGAGCAGCACTATATCCGAATACATCCGGCAACCACAATATTTTGTTATCAATGCCGAATTCTTGTTTGAAAAATCTTAGTCCGAAAAGGAGCTGCCTTATCAATGCTTCACCTGATGAAACATTGCAGTCAGCCTCAAGCCACATAGCACCTTCAGGTTCCCATCTGCCTTCCTTTATTCTCTCTTTTATTTGTTGATATATTTCAGGGAAATCTTCTTTTACATACTTGTATAGCTGCGGCTGACTTGACATGAAAATATATTCAGGATACTGTTTCATCAGACTCAAAACCGTAGAAAAGCTTCTTGCAGTCTTTTCCCGTGTCTGGGCAAGTGTCCAGAGCCATGCCACATCTATATGTGTATGTCCGACACAGTTTGCTGTAATAGCTTCATGTCCGCAGAATTTACCATAGAACTCGTCATTAAGATATTTTATTGCTGCTAATACTGATTCATTGAACTCTTTTGAAAAAGGTATTCTCAAATCCAGTAGATTAACTGAATGCTCCAGATAATTTAATATGTCTATTCTGTTTTTGTCTTCTTTGTCCAATAATATTGCTACATCCAGAGGAACTTTTATATCATAGTATAGTTTCTCAACGTTTGTATCAAGTACCGATATACTTGCTAAAAGCTCAACAAGTCCATCATTCATACCTGAATAAGCGTGCAGTGCAATTTCATATGTATCACCATTAACAGCTGCCTCAGACAGCACAATCTGTCTATGGTTGACATCCAGCCCTTGAATAAGTCTACCATTTAAAAAAATTATAAACTGCGGGTTTGTTGCATCCCACTGGCCCTCTTTTCCGGTTTTAAGCTCAAAGACAACTCTTTTTCCGGTAAATCCTTCCGGAATAATTGCTTTTGTTTTAAACCAATAGTGCTTGTCACGTCCACCCCATCTGTCACCAGGTTTAAAATCCGACCAGTTTTCAGTTTCGTTAGGTAACTCATGACAATCATATCCGCATGGAATGAATTGGATCTCTTCTATTTTTATACTCTGCGGGTAAATATATCGCGAAATTTCATCTAATAGCCTGTTTATCCGTTCTGGTATAAAATGCATTTTTTCAGCCCCTTTCAAATAGTATTTTTCTTAATAATAGTATATAATTTCAAAACAAAATACTAAATTGAATTTAAGGACTTATATTTAAGGTTTTGGGACATTTCGGTTTTCCATTATCCATTATGAAGGTTATACCTGTATACGGCCGGGGGGTAACCTTCAACATTTTTGAAAAATTGGCTAAAGTAATACTCACTTGAGAAGCCTAATAAATCAGATATTTTTTTAATATGAATATCGGAGTTTTTTAAAAGGTCCTTTGCCTTCGTAAGCTTGATATTATTCACAAATTCCTTGGTTGACATATCTTTCTCTTCCTTGATAATCCTACAAACCTGTTTCTCACTCAAATGCATATATGATGCTATCGCTGAGGTTGAAACAGCAGTAGAGATATTATCTTCGATAAACCTTTCAATTTGGGACATTCTAAAGCTGTTTTTATCAGTTTTTTTTGGTATATCATATGAGCCGGGTTTGTTCTGTGACATACAGCGAGCTGCATTCACCAGTATAAGGGGGATTAGACTTTGTATACTGCTAAAAAAACCTATCTGTTCGAAGTATGCTTCCTCCAGAGCCTTATTAAAAAGGCTGCAGCAATTGTGGACATCCTGATATGCCCTGCATTGAATTGTATCAAGTATATGTAATATTTTCAGCATTTCAGATGGGGTTTCTTTCAAAATACTGAGATCGCAATTCATGCTGTATTCCAGATAATTAGGATCATCCAAGCTTCGCTGCTCATGAAATACCGACGGTGCTGTCAAGTAGAACTCTCCCTCTTTTGCAATAAACCTGTCATTGTCGGTAATTACTTCACAGCTACCTTCTTTTATAAAGTGAAATTCATAGGATGAATGCATATGACGTGATATCAACCATTTCTCAGTATGCCTCATTGTTCTGAACCACAAAACATTTATGTTCAAGCCGTTGTAGTTATAACTAAAATCTAATTCACATAGCTTTTTTGATGCCTTTGATAAATCAAATTCCATATTTACCTCCCACACAGATTTGTATTTAGCCTAACCAGAACTTTCTATATTTTAGCGGCGTTATATCTTCCAGTTCTCTAAAGGTTTTTATAAAGCTGCTATAGCTCTTAAAACCTACGTGAACGGATATCTCCTCCACTGTACAATTAGTATCCTTTAAAAGGATTTTTGCTTTGTTTACCCTATATTTTATAAGAAATTCATAGGGACTATATCCGGTAATTTTTCTAAATACTCTGGAAAAGTTATATTTGCTGCTACATGCTGCCTTTGCTATATCTTCCAGCAATATGTCTCTGGTATAATTCAATTCGATATACTTTATGGCTTTTTCCACCTGGTCGTTATGGGGTTTTCTACTATTTAAGCAAGAGCCAATAGAAGCTGATACTATTATATCAGAAAGCATCTGTAGAATCACCGCGGAAACCTTTACTTCAAGTAGTATATCCCCTCTACTGATTAGTTCAAGCATGTAATCAAGGTGCTGTTCAATATGGTTTCCTTCTTTTAGTGCTATAACCGGTCCATAGTTTTCATAGATTAAGTTAAAATATTCCTTGCTGGTCCCGCCATTAAAATGTACCCATTTCATCTCCCAAAGCTGCTGCCTGTCAGTATAGTATTTTTGGTAATCGTTACAGTCAATTAAAATTATTTGATTTGGACCGACTTTATATTGTTTGTCCCTATAATACACATAACCATTGCCTTTAACGGTATAAATCAGAAGATAGCTCTTTAAGCCTTCCCTTTCAGTATAATAGTTTTCATTACAATAAAAGTTACCTATGCTTTGTAAATAAAAAAACGTCTCTTTTGCCAGAGTGCTTGGAGTGTGGCTATAAGAAATATTATGAATTAATTCTAATTTTGCGTTTGTGTATTGCAATTCCGCACCAACCTCCCAATCGAGCAATATTTTTATATTTTACAGCAACAATATGTATTGAATAATTTAATTCAAATTATATAATTTAATTAAGTTTAAAGCAATATAGTTACTTTTTATTTATAAGGAGATTTTTATGTCTGTGATAAAACCTATCCGTCCTAAATGGAAAAGTGAAATGACCAGCCGCGAAAGATTTAATAATCAAATGCATTACAAACCTGTCGATCGTTGTTTTAATATGGAATTTGGTTATTGGGATGAAAATTATCTGCTATGGGATATATTTGTAAATAATGGCATCAAAACAGAAAGCGAAGCTAATGAATTTTTTAATTTTGACAAAATTGAGGTTATTGGCGGGAATATATGGATGAGCCCTGTCTTTCCAAACTCGATTATAGAAAGAACTGCTACTACAAATATAATAATGAATGAGGACGGACTTCTTGCTGAAGTTCCCAAGGACAGTCATGGAACAATTCCCCATTATATCAAGGCTTCCATAGTCACCCCTGATGACTGGAAAAAATGTAAAAAAGAAAGATTCAGAAGAGATGATCCAGCCAGAAAAATAGATATTGATAAATTAAAGGAAATCTATCCCGAACCAAGGGATTATCCTCTTGGAGTAAGCTGTGGTTCGATGATTGGAAAAATCAGAGACATGCTTACATTTGAAGGGCTTGCATATGCGTGTTATGACTATCCTGATATGGTTGAGGATATGGTCGAAACCTGTTGTGTTCTTGTAGAAGATGCTCTTGACCAGCTGTTGCCACATTTCAATTTTGACTTTGCATCCGGCTGGGAAGATATTTGCTTTAAAAACGGCCCGATAGTCACAGTTAGCTTTTTTAGAGATGTCGTAATGCCACGCTACAAGCGTATAAGCAAAAAACTTCACAATGCAGGAATTGATATATGGTACACAGATTGTGATGGTGATGTCCGCCCCATACTCCCTTATTTTCTGGAAGGTGGTATAAACTGTCTATTTCCTTTTGAGGTAAATGGCTGTGCTCATCCAAAAGAGCTTCTCGATAAATATGGAAAGAGCTTAAGAATTATGGGAGGCTTTGACAAGCTGCAGCTTGGAGCCGGACGTGAAGCAATAAAAAATTATATGGAGAGTCTGGCCCCTCTGGTTGAAAGAGGCGGTTACATCCCGTTCTGCGATCACCGTTGTCCGCCTAATGTAACTCCGGAAGACTACTTATATTATCTTGATTTAAAAGAAAAAATGTTTGGTATGATAGTCAATTAGTAGCGGCTGAAAGCCGATAGTAATTGACTTTGGTAAAGCCGGTTAAAGTATGAACGGATAAAGATTAGGGCATTCCCCTTCTCTTTATCCGTTCGTATTAAACGCCACTGTTACTTTTTGTTTTCAGTAGTTGAAGAAGCTTTTAAGTATGTTGACGGATCAATTGATTTTCCATTTTTCAAAACTTCAAAATGAAGGTGTGGTCCATCTTCGCACTCACTCTGAATAGGATCTCCTATCAGCCCGATTATATCATTGGCTTTTACCTTCATACCGTAGCTTATTTCTTCAATCCCCTGTTTTGATAATCCGGCATATCTGGTTACCAAGCCATCAGTTCCATGAGATATCTCAATAGTAATACCATTTTCGTTGTCCTCTACCAAGGATACTGTTCCGGCCGCTACTGCTCTTACCTTTGTGAGCTTGTCTACTTTAAAATCAATTCCCTTATGAGCTCTGTAGTCTCCTAATGTCTTTGATTCAGAAAAAGTATTCACATCTTTGGTAAAATCCTTCATGATTGTACCATCTACCGGTCTTTCGAATACGATGGCAGTTTTTGCTTTTGTTGTACCTGCATTTTTGCTGGTACTCGACTCAGGTGTAGTTGTGGCAGATTTTGCAGGCGTGCTAGATGCTGTTGTATTATCGGCTGCTTTGTCTTTGCCAACTGTTCCGGTAACTTCCTTTGCATCGCCCTCCTGATCAACATTTGCATCACCGGAAATAATCTTGTCATTTAAATCGCTGTCGGGTGAGTTCATGTTTTGAGTGGTTACAAATATCGCAGTCGCCGCTACAATTATTATACAAACCGCAAGAATCACATAAAATCCCTTATTATTAAAGAATTTTGACAGTTTGTTTCTCCAATTATTTTCGTCTGGAATAAGTTTCTTCATAATATATATTCCACCTCCATTAAATATTGTTTCCGCAATTACCAACAATATACAT
>CAYQCA010000237.1:0-6298 GCA_964415835.1 uncultured Clostridium sp.
TCAAATTTGTTAAGTTTATGACTTCACCGGATAGAGCATCAAAATTCTTCAAATTTGGCGGAGTACCTGCAATAAATTGTAATGTAGAAGGAGCAACACCCTTGTTTACTGAGGGAGTTAAAATGTTAAACAATGCTAAAGTAGTAACAGGTCCTGTAGGCGATGTAATGAATCAGCAAGCATTTACACACATATGGAAAAACCTCCCTTACGTAATAACAGGTAAGAAAACATCTGAAGCGTTGCTCCAAGAAGCTCAAAAACTCGTGAAATAACTCGTTGAAACACATAGTCGGAAAATTACTCAATATTTAAGTTTATAACGCTTAGATTCAGAGAAAAATTTTCGTTTGTAGAAGTGGGAGACATATCAATGCCTCGTTATAATTAAACATGGTGGGCAGCCACCATGTTTAATTATAGAGTGGTTTTATTAAGGGGGTATACCAGTTATGGTATTAAAAAGTAAAAAATATATACTTTTATTTCTTTCTCCTGCGGTACTGCTAATAACAATATTTCTATATTTTCCTTTAGTAAAAACCATACAATACAGTTTTTCAAACTACACAGAATGGTCACCAAATTTCCATTTCATCGGTTTGGAAAACTATCAGAGACTACTATCGGATCAAATAATATTAAAGTCATTGATAAATACATTAATTCTTATGGTTGGATGTGTTATTTTTGAGGTAGGATTGGCACTTGTACTCGCAGTATTGGTTGATTCAATTAAAAGAGGCTTTAAATTTTTCAGAATGGTTTTTTTCTTTCCAGTCGTAATTTCAGGTTCGGCAATTGGTTTAATGTTTTATCTTGTATTTCAGTATGAGTATGGACTTCTGAATAATATATTAGAAATGTTTGGAATGGAAAACATAAATTGGATTACTGAAAAGACTGCAATGTATCTGGTGTTAATTCCGGTGCTTTGGCAATATGTCGGCTTCTACTTTGTAATATTTTTAACCGCGATTGCAAGTGTTCCGGACGATATATATGAATCGGCAATGCTAGATGGAATCACAGGTCTTAAAAAAACAATTTATATAACAATACCGTTAATAAAAAACGTTATTGTAACTACTCTTGGCTTAGTAATCGCTGGCTCTCTCAAAGTATTTGACATAGTGTTTGTTATGACAAACGGCGGACCGCTGGACGCAAGCCAATTGTTGAGCACGTATCTTTATCAGCAGGCATTTGTATTTAATAATCAGGGCTATGCCAGTGCAATAGCAGTTCTGATTATAGTATTGGGTCTTGTTATCTATGTATTGACAACAAAATTCGCTCAAGGCAAGGAAGACGTAATTTAGAGAGGGATGAAGCATATATATGGAACAGAATAGCAGAACAATACCTGTGAAGGGTAGATTAAAAGGGCCCAAGATTTTAACATATTTAGTTTTGACAGCCTGGTCAATTACTACGATTTTACCGTTACTTTGGATATTTGAGAATTCCTTTAAAAACAATGATGAGATAATTGGCGGTGCTTTTTCCTTACCTAAAGTCTATTTTGAAAACGGTACTATTTTTCAGAATTTTGAGACTTTGAAAAGGTTTTCGGAAAACAATATTTTTAGAGGTTTTGGTAACAGTCTGATTATATCAGGTGGTTCATTGATACTGATATTATTATTCGGAAGTATGGCGGCATTTGTTCTGGCAAGGTTTAAATTCAGATTTACCAGGCATGTAAAAGTATATCTTATAGCAAGTATGTTAATACCTCAGTTTGCGGTAATAGTCCCCAACTTTGTAGTTATGAGAAATATCGGTCAGCTTATATCGGGTTTTCAGGGGTCATATTTTACCGTAATTATACCCCATGTGGCATGTTTAATGAATTTTGCAATATTGATGCTTAGCAGTTTTATGGCCGATCTGCCCAAAGAGCTGGAAGAAGCTGCTCTGATTGACGGGTGCAGTATTGGAAAAATATTTACTAAAATAACAATACCTCTTACTATTCCGGCACTTGTATCGGTTGGAATAATGGAATTTTTGTGGTCGTACAATGATCTGTTGACACCATTGGTTTATCTAAGTAAAAGAAATATGCCGGTAACAGTACTTGTATCACAGGTACAAGGTTTATATAGTACTGACTATGGCGCAATGATGGCGGCGATATTTATAACAGTACTTCCTGTATTAATACTGTATGTAATATCACAGGAATATGTGATAAAGGGAATGACAGCCGGCGCTGTTAAAGGATGACTAATTCAAAAAAATACTCTTCTTAAGGTAATATGGTAGTATGACTTAAGAGGAGTATTTTTTTGTATGCTGCTTAATTAAGTGTTTAGTTTAATTTGAATTATGTAGTAAGGCTAAAACAATGGATTTATTATGTATAACAATTTGACCGTTATTTCTATAAGCAATTTCCCCAATAGATAAAGCTCCTTCAACCGGGAACTTAATTCTTTGTTGAATATTATTCAATTCTTCATCAAATCTATCTTCCAAAAACATAGCACGAGAAATGCAATCGAATAATAGAGGTTCATAATTTTGGGGTGCATTTTTAACACAAGATTCAGCAATATTTTGCGAAGAATTGAGTAATAAATCAGTATCTCCCTTGAGAACATAAATATCACTGCCTTCAGGAATACTGGCAACACAAATGATTTCATCCAGTTCATTCAGACCTATGGGATCTCTGACTATGACTCTTCCAAAACCGTCATCAATACCAAAGGGATGATCTTTTGCGTATATGAAAAAGTCTTCTTTGAATAACGTAATGTTTTCTTCTTCTTCAATAACACTTTTATAAACATCAAAAGCAGAATAAGCATCCAACTTTGATAAAATATTGTCATAAGATTTTTTTACAAAGAAAGGGCCTTGTAACTTTTTCCAACCGTGTTCGACTGCTAGAATGGAATCTGATTTGATGATACAAATATGCAGTACATCCTCAAATATACCATCGTTATTAAATATACATGGCTTGTGGGATAAATCGTAAAAACCTGCACCGCCACCAACGTATTTCACTGAAGTACCTAACTTGTTAAAAATGGTATCAGTTAAATCTTTCATTTTACTCGATAAGCCATCTACTAATACCAGCGCTGTAGTCCCTGATAGTTGTTCCGGGCTGAGTTTAATTCGCATCATATGAGGCAAGACGAGCGAAGAATATACAGGCTCGTACTTCTTAACGATAAAACCTTCTCTTTCATTTCTGTTTCTGACAAGAAGACCGGCATAAATACCCCCGAAGAAGTTAATCTTTTTGTTGTTTAAATAGTCCATTAAACCTTTGACAAACCGTTCCGACCTGTCTCCCACAAGAATCATAAGACTTTCTGTTTCTTTGATGTCTAAGGTATCTACATAATCCACCAGATCATCATAATTTTTAAAATACATATTAGCACCTCCTCAATCTACTAACTGCAACATTTTGGTAAATTTACATAATAAGTATACAGTGTTTTTCATAGAGTGTAAATTAATAAGTGTTAACACAAGGCTAAATCATAATATAAATAATTAATTAATATTCAAAAAACATTTCGACACATTTTTTCATGAATATGTTTATCTTTTACTACTAGTTTTATTAACTTAAAGCTTGAAAAGCTTAATCGACCTTGTAATAATAAAGGTTTTTGGTGATAACTGTCTAAAATAGACTATTTCCCCTGACCTAGAAATGACAAATATTTCTATGCAACTGAATTATAATCATTTCTGCACGCAACGAGACACAAATGAAAAAACAGGGGGTTACTTTAATATGAAAACAGAAACGCTTCAATATAAAAACATCGGAGGGTACAGCAAGGCATCGCAAAAGAAGGGGAGCGGGTCAAAGGCCGAAGCAATACTGGACTATCTGAACAAAACAAATCTAATCATTTTACCTGCGGCATTTTTATTAGGCAGAATATCATTACTTGGGGGTTTAATGCCATTCGGGATTGCATTGTATGCTGCAACTTTAGGTCTGAACCTAAATAGAATATTAATAGCGATAGCTATCTTTGCAGGTATGCTGTCATCAGGAGCAACTATTCAGTTGTACACGGCAATTGTGGCAATGCTGCTGTTTAATGCAATAAATATTCCGTTTAAAAAGAGTGTCGGTCCACCTTTAAGAGTAGGCATTATAGCATTTGCAGGTGTCTTGATTCCGGAAATGTTACTAACATACCTGCAGGGCTTCTTATTATATGACGTACTCAAATCGCTGATGAATGGCTTTATAATTTTCGCACTTGTATTTGTATTTAAAAATGTTCTGGACGTGCTTGGAAGCCCTACAAAACGGTATGTACTAACCAATGAGGAAATATTAAGTATTGCGATTGCCTGCGCTTTGTCAGTTGGAGGTCTTGGACCTCTAAGTATTTTCGGTGTAAGCATTAGAAACATTTTGTGCATTATTATAATTCTTATTTTCAGTTTCAGAACCGGGGCAGGAAACGGTGCTGCTATTGGTGTTATTGTGGGAACTGTTATCAGTATTTCAACTGATTCATCCCCGATTATTATTGCATCCTATGCATTTTGTGGATTACTTTCAGGAATTTTAAGAAATATGGGAAAAATGGGTTCATGTGTCGGGGTATTAATGGGCAACGCACTTCTTACGTTCTACACCAATGGCTCAACAGAAGTTCTGATTTATCTGGTCGAAATCATTTTTTCCATAGTCATATTCATGATTATACCTGATAGGTTTATGGAGGCTATTGTAAATAAATTTGATAAAGCTATGGCTGCTAAAGGAGATAAAAAAGGGTATAGCACCAGAATAAAAGAAATTACCGTAAGTAAACTGAACAGATTCTCAAAAGCATTTGGAGAAATGGCAAAAACCTTTGATGAAATATCAGAAACTAAGGCCATTACTGAAAAACACGACATAACAGCGATTTTTGACAGGGTTGCCGACAGGGTTTGTAAGGATTGCAGCTTGTGTTCGCACTGCTGGGAACTTAATTTCTGCAATACATATCAGGTTATTTTCAAGATAGTTGAAAAGCTGGATAACAAGGGGTGGATCGAAGAGCGGGATATTCCTGAGTATTTTATGAATAGATGTGAGCGAGTTGATGAATTTGTTAAAGCCGTCAATTATGTTTTTGAACTCTTTAAAGTGGACATGGTCTGGAGGAGTAAAATAGGCGAAAGCAGAGGTCTGGTTTCACAGCAATTAAAAAGCATGTCAAAAATAATTTTGAATCTCGCCAATGAGCTAAATACTGATATTTGCTTTCAAAATGATATTGAGGATCAAATAGTAATTGAACTGTCAAAAGCAGGTGTCCGTAATGCAGAGGCTGTTGTCTATGAGAACAGGTTTGGAAAATATGAAATGACATTGTCCTTTAAAGGCTGCGGAGGGAAAAGGAGCTGTATAGGCACTATTGAAAAAATTGTTTCAGAAATAGTAGGCCGTAAAATGGTCAAGGATAATAATGAATGCGGACTAAATCACAAGACAAATGTCTGCACTATAAAGTTGGCTGAAGAGGAAACATTTAAGGTTATTACGGGTGTATCAAAAATTGCAAAAAATGAGAAACATGTTTCTGGAGATAATTACACCTTTGTAAATACCGGTGATGGCAAATATGTTCTTGCTCTAAGCGATGGAATGGGTACCGGGCATAAGGCGTGCATGCAGAGTAAGGCAACTGTTAATCTTATTGAGCAGTTTATAGAGTCCGGGTTCGATAAGGATACAACGGTTAAACTAATCAATTCAATACTGGTTCTCAGGTCGAATGACGATTCTTTTGCAACTATTGATATGTCACTTGTAGATTTGTACGAGGGAGAGGTAGAATTTGTAAAGGTTGGTGCAGCTCCGACCTTCATAAAAAGGGAGGATTATGTTGAAGCTGTCCGGGCTGCATCTCTGCCTGCAGGTGTTTTAAGCGATGTAGAAGTGGAATTGATACATAAGAAGGTTGGTAATGGGGATTTTATAATTATGGTCTCAGATGGGGTTATAGACTCATTTAAGAATAATCTGGACAGCATAAGAGCAGTTCAGAGTGTTATACAGGATATGACAAGTAAAAATCCTCAAAAGCTTGCTGATGATATATTGGAAGCAGCAGTCTGCAACTGTAAGGATAAAATTCCGGTTGATGATATGCTGGTTATGGTCTCAAAAATATGGAAGGCTAAATAGTGCAGGACTATGTATAAAAATACTAATATTTCACAAACTATCCATAAATATTCTTCCTTGGAGGGTGCTATGTTTTATGGAAAATCAAAAAGAGTAATAGTGATAAAGGATATCCATTCA
>CAYQCA010000238.1:0-406 GCA_964415835.1 uncultured Clostridium sp.
ATTAACCATTGATGTTGCAGGAGAAGAACCGGTAATCATTACGGCAGGTCTGCCTGCTGCTACGGAGGACTCAAATTATTCGGTGCAGCTTGAAGCCACTGGTATCAGCGGAATTAACTGGTTCATTTCAGACGGTAGCTTGCCAGACGGACTATATCTGAATAATTATAGTGGCACAATTTATGGCACACCTTCTGTGGAAATTAATACAGATACCAATTACACCTTTACGGTTACAGCATCCAATTGGATTAGCACCGGTTATGTAAGTGATATACAGCAATTCACGCTTACTGTACATCCTGCACCTGAGTTTCTCCTAACCCTCCAGACAGACGGACATGGTAGTATTACAACGGGTGCCGGCGGGAATTATGAAGAAAACTCAGTGATTAGTATTGGGGCC
>CAYQCA010000238.1:416-1355 GCA_964415835.1 uncultured Clostridium sp.
TCCGGTTATGTATTCTCCGGATGGACTACCTCCGACGGAGGCAGTTTCACTGATCCAATGAGCACGCCTACCACCTATACCATGCCGGGGGACGCGGCCACTGTCACGGCCAACTTTGTACCCGGATACAACGTTAATATTTTGCAAAGCGTCGGCGGCAGCATTACAGCATCGACCGGTTTTGCCGCATCTGGGACTCAGATTACTCTGACAGTTGCTCCAGAACTGGGCATGCAGTTCGCGGAGGACACATTGAAATACTCATACGGCGGTCAGGATTATCCAATCACCGTAACTGAAAACACGGCTGTATTTACAATGCCCGAAAGCGATGTTACGCTTTCGGCGGTGTTCGAAAAGAAGCCAGCGATTGAGGTTTCAAAAGGAGCTGATCTTTTTAATATACTGGGTAGCCTAAAGAACGGAGATACCATTAAATTGATGGCTAGCTTTGAATATTCGCAACCGATCCAAATCGATGGGATCACTGTGATCCTCGATACAAACGGCTACACGTTGAACCTGTCTAGTAGCTCATCTAATTCTACGGCATTGACAGTGGGAAACGGTGGCGAATTAGTTCTTACCGGCTCCGGGGCACTGGATATAGTTGCTTATAACGGCGTTTACGTGTATAACGGCGGCAAAGCTACAGTCACCAATGTATATAGTTATTTGTATGCTGTTTATGCCGATAATGGTACGGTAACGGTAACCGGGGATGTAACGGCTGTGGGTGAATGGTCCTATGCTGTTTATGGCTATGAAGGTAGTTCTGTCAGAGTAGAGGGCAATGTCACGTCAGAAGGCAAAAACAGCTATGCTGTTTACGCCTGTGACAATGCAACAGTCGTGGTAGAGGGCAGTGTAACAACGGTAGGTGAACAGTCCTATGCCGTATATGCTTATGATGGAGCTGTGGTCACGGTGAACAAAGCT
>CAYQCA010000238.1:1365-6294 GCA_964415835.1 uncultured Clostridium sp.
CTATTATCTCATCCGGCTATATCACATTATTGGACAGCAATTATGATGAGGTTTTCTTAGAACTAGGAGACGGTGTTTTAAATAATACTACCGACTATTTTGAGTATTCCACAGACAGTACCAATATCCGAGTTAAAGCTTGGGACCTGACGGTTATAGCGGATGAGCATGGAAGCATCACCACGGAGGTTTCGGGCAAATACGAAGCGGGTGCAGTCATTCCAATCTCTGCCACTGCCTCCGATGGATATTCTTTTGGGAGTTGGACTTGCTCAAATGATGGAAGTTTCGATGATGCAAGCATCGCTTCTACAATCTTCACAATGCCCGCGGCAAGTGTAACAGTGACAGCCGGGTTTGAGAAAATACCAACTTTCAGCCATACAGTTACCGTTTATGCCAATCCTACAGAAGGGGGCTCGGTCAGTGGTGGTGGAACATATGAAGAAGGAGCTTCTGTGACTGTGACAGCGTCAGCTAACATCGGCTACACCTTTGTAAACTGGACGGACGGTGAAAGCCTTAGTGTTATAGATAGTGTCTACAGCTTCAACATGGGAACGGCAGATATCAATCTTACTGCAAATTTCCAAGCAATCCCCATACCTGTCACTACAGGTACAATAACCGGTACAGTCAAAGACAGCGGCAACGGTCCGATTTCAGGAGCTACAGTGAGTCTGACGGTGGGCAGTAACACTTATTCGGCTATAACAGAAGCTGATGGAAGTTATAGTATTACCGATGTACCGGCTGGAACAGGCTATACTGTTGAAGCAAGCATATCAGGCTATATCAGCGGAAGTGCTGAAAATGTAAACGTAACGGCGAATTTACCTACATCAGGTGTAAATATAACCTTGGCCGCACGCGTTAAAGCTTGGGACCTGACGGTTGTAGCGGGCGAGCATGGAAGCATCACCACGGAGGTTTCAGGCGAATACGAAGCGGGGGCAGTCATTCCAATCTCTGCCGCTGCCTCTGACGGATATTCTTTCGGGGGTTGGACCTGCTCCAATGACGGAAGCTTTGATGATGCAAGCATCGCTTCCACTACCTTCACAATGCCTGCGGCAAATGTAACAGTGACAGCAGAGTTTGAGAAAATACCAACTTTCAGCCATACAGTTACCGTTTATGCCAATCCTACAGAAGGGGGCTCGGTCAGTGGTGGTGGAACATATGAAGAAGGAGCTTCTGTGACTGTGACAGCGTCAGCTAACATCGGCTACACCTTTGTAAACTGGACGGACGGTGAAAGCCTTAGTGTTATAGATAGTGTCTACAGCTTCAACATGGGAACGGCAGATATCAATCTTACTGCAAATTTCCAAGCAATCCCCATACCTGTCACTACAGGTACAATAACCGGTACAGTCAAAGACAGCGGCAACAGTCCGATTTCAGGAGCTACAGTGAGTCTGACGGTTGGCAGTAACACTTATTCGGCTACAACAGCAGCTGATGGAAGTTATAGCATTACCGATGTACCGGCTGGAACTGGCTATACTGTTGTAGCAAGTATGTCAGGCTATGTCAGCGGAAGTGCTGTAAATGTAAACGTAACAGCGAATTTACCTACATCGGGTGTAAATATAACCTTGACCGCAATGCCTGACAGTCCGCCATTCGAGAGTGTCGGAACAGATTCTCCACCCGTAGCATTGGAAATTATTACAAGTGTTACAGGAAATACTGCAACTGCTACAACGACTGCTACAAATACTGTTGACAGTGACGGTAAGACAATCGCAGCAGTCACCCAGTCGCAAATTAATGAAGCCATCAACCAGGCTGTTGCAGAAGCCCAAAGGCAGGGAGAAGGTATTTCAGCAAGGGTGGAAATAAAAGTAGATGCTCCGGCGGAAAACACAACAGTGGAAACCAGTATTCCTAAAGAATCGGTGAAACTGGCAGTCGAAGACAGGATATTGGCACTTACGTTAACTACACCGATTGTCTCTATTACCTTTGATGTGAATGCACTTTCCACTATATCAGCTGAAACAACAGGAGATGTAAAAATAACAAGCTCCAAATTGGATGTGTCCACGCTTTCAACTGAAGTACAGAAAATTGTAGGAGATAGGCCAATATTCGATTTCAGTGTGACAAGCGGAGACAGGATCATATCACAGTTTGGAGGGAATATATCGGTATCGGTGCCCTATACACCAAAAAGAGGCGAGGATACAAACTCTATTGTTATTTACTATATAAACGTGGAGGGAAAGCCTGAAACGATAAGTAATTGCATCTATAACCCTACAACTGGATGTGTTACCTTTATTACAAATCACTTCTCACATTATGTAGTAGGTTACAATAAAGTAAGTTTCAAGGATGTAGCGAGAAACGCATGGTATAACAAAGCAGTGAGCTTTATTGCAGCAAGAGGTATCTCTACGGGAACAGGGAACGGCAATTACAGTCCTGGTGAAAAACTAACTCGCGGTGAATTCATTGTAATGATTATGAAAGCCTATGGAATAGCCCCTGATACAAACCCGAAAGATAACTTCACTGATAGCGGCAACACTTATTACACCGGCTATCTGTCTGCGGCAAAGAGGTTAGGCATATCTAGCGGAGTTGGTAACAATATGTTTGTCCCAGGTAAGGAAATCACGCGTCAGGAAATGTTTTCTCTTTTATACAATGCACTGAAGGTCATAGACCAACTGCCTGAAGGTATAACAGTGAAACCAATATCAGAATATAGTGATTTGAACCAAATAGCAGCCTGGGCAAAAGAAGCAATGACGCTATTTGTTAAAACCGGTACCATCAGCGGCAGTGGAGATAAGCTCTCTCCAGCTGATAATACCACCAGAGCTGAGCTAGCACAGGTGCTGTATAATTTATTATCAAAGTAATCTTGAACAACGAAAAAGTAACTAACAATTCATGTTAGTTACTTTTTCGTTTGGTGCAAATGAATAAGCTTGGATTTGTTGCCTACATTCGTTATTCACTTTCTATATTTGATTCATTAAGATAAGTACACACTTGATCTAGCAAATTAAGTAAATTTTCACTCTGAGCTACCCCTATTTTTTTATTAGGCCAGAAAATAAAGAGTTGAAGTAAGTTGTTAATTTCTGGACCATTTTTTCCCCTTTAGCCGTTAATTTTATATCAGAGACTCGCTTATCTTCGGAGTCAACACAGCGTTCAATATATCCGTTGGTACTTAAGCTTTTAATTAATTCAGTAACAGTAGGAGAGGTTACAAACATTTTCTTACTGATTTCTGAAACTCTAATGTGTTTACTCTCACGAGAAAGCTGCTCAATACAAAGTAAAACGCGCACTTCACCTTGCTTTAAGCCAAATAAAGACATTTTATGTCGTTCAGCTCTTATCAATTTTTCAAATGTTTCCACAAATCTTCCAATATCTATGTCTGGCTGTTGGTGCAACAAATTCAAATTATATGGGGGGGGGGGAATTACTTTTGGCTTACCACCCACAAAGGGCATAGTGTGCTGGGATAAGTGCCAACCATGGGAGAATTTTTCACAATGGGAAATGGCGTGGACTTCTTTTGATAAACCTGCAGCATTATATAGACTGTCAAATACAGGGGGAGCAAATACCGAAAAGAAAATTCACCCAACGCAAAGCCCTGTAAAACTGTATAAATGGTTACTTGCCAAATATGCAGTAAAAGGTGACAGAATTCTTGATACGAATGTTGGGAGTGCAAGCAGCTTAATAGCCTGCCACAATTACGGTTTTGATTACATAGGCTTTGAAATTAACAATAAATATTACACAGGTGCGCAGGAACGGTTAAGGAAAGAAAAGGCACAATTGAGCTTATTACCTGAAATTGAGCAAATTGGAATTGAAGAAATGCAATATAACGAGAATGTGTGGTAAGTCACTTAATGTAGAATAAATGGCCAGGAATTTACCAATAGAAATATTAAAGAAACAATAAATATGTATCTGACTTTTATATTCTCTTTTCGGAATATAAAAATTGTAACTAAAAGATTTAATATAAAAGCTATTGGTACGAATAGGACAAAATAGGAGAGGAGTGATATGTATGCAATATTATCTAAACCAATAAAACAATTACTAATAAGATTGTATGTGACCGTTGATACTGGGTAACTTAGAAGAGAACTAAGGCCAAATAAAAATGAACCTTTCAAACACTTAACGTTAGTTTTAAAAACCCTATTTATTACTTTTAATACAAAAAAACAAGTACCTATAAATATCGTTAATAACAAGAGCATTACAGGTATTACCAGAATTAATATGCCATAGTTAGGTGCAGTTGACCCATCTAATCTTAAACCCAAGTATAAGGCCTCCATATAATTATTTTTAACAATTATATAATTAAATTAAGGAATCGTAAAGAAAAAAGATGCGTTGAGATATAATACCATGGTGCCGAATGGTTAGGCACGAAATTAGTCTATTGCGACGCAAAAGAGGGGGGATTAGAGCAAATAGGAAGGCTAATCTTCTTCATGTTTGAATTTTATCATTTTAAGTGAAGTAGAGTATTCTTTAGTCCTATATGTTATTGTGTCTTTTCCGTAAGGTGGATTGTGGGCGCCTTCAAAGGTTTGAAGTTGAACGGTTATCTCATAAAAATTACGAAGGTCAATCTCCACTCTTCGAATATCAATGATTTTATCCTGCCAAAATTGTTTAGGATGACCATAATAATCTACCAGTGAGTCTTGAATGTATGGATAAATCATGTAGAGTGAAAAGCCTTCAAGTAGTTGCTCGCGAGTCTCTGTCATAGATACAGAAGAGGGCATATGATCTACATTACTTAAAAGTAATAAGTAAAGAGATACTAGGGGAACTAAAAAAATGGTTGATAACAGAATCACGAAAGATTTTCTCACACGGAAAACATAAAAATTCTTCATAACTGACCTTTAAAAATTGGCT
>CAYQCA010000239.1:0-6257 GCA_964415835.1 uncultured Clostridium sp.
TATGTGCTATAGGCTTCATTTACCTTTTTTATCAGGTTAGTCATCTTATATAGTGCCCATCTATCCAGTTCGCACATTTCAGCATAATCCACACTGTCAGTATCAGGGTTGAAACCGTTTATATTTCCCAGGATATATCTGGCAGTGTTTCTGATTTTTCTATAAACCTCTGAAAGCTGCTTTAATAAGTCCTTTGAAATCTTGATATCAGATGTATAGTCAGATGAAGCTACCCACAGTCTCAATATATCAGCACCGTACTCCTTTATTACGTCAGCAGGATCGATACCGTTTCCTAAAGATTTGGACATTTTTCTCTTTTCTTCATCTATAACATATCCATGGGTCAAAACCTTTTTATATGGCGCAGTGCCTTTAGTTGCAACTGATGTCAGCAGTGATGACTGGAACCATCCGCGGTGCTGGTCACTTCCCTCAAGATACAAATCCGCAGGCCAGGTCAATTCATCTCTCGTCTCCAATACTGCTGCATGGCTGGAACCACTATCAAACCAAACATCCATGATATCTTTTTCTTTTACGAATTCGGTATGTCCGCAGTCGCACTTGCTACCTTTAGGTAGAATTTCAGATGCCTCCATAGCATACCACGCATTGGAGCCTTTCTCTCTGAACAAATCAGCAACAGCCTTTATGGTTTCATCATTTATTAATTCCTTACCGCATGCTTTACAGTAGAAGATTGGAATTGGAACTCCCCAAATTCTCTGTCTGGAAATACACCAGTCACTTCTATCCCTTACCATACTGGTAATTCTGTCCTGTCCCCACTCAGGAATCCATTTAACGGTTTTAATTGTCTCCAGGGCCTGATCTCTATAGCTGTCAATGGAGGAGAACCACTGCTCGGTTGCTCTGAAAATAATCGGCTCTTTACATCTCCAACAATGCGGATATTGATGCAGTATTTTTGCAGAGGCCAATAATTTATTGTCCTGAGTCAATCTCTCTATTATTGCAGCATTTGATTTCTTGTAGAACATACCTTCAAATGGTCCGGCCTCTTTTGTCAGGTAGCCTTTGCTGTCAACAGGTACTATTGTAGGTATCTTGTACTTCTGACATACAATAAAGTCTTCCGCACCATGTCCTGGAGCAGTATGAACACATCCGGTACCTGCTTCCAAAGTAACATGATCTCCAAGAATTACAATAGAATCTCTATCTATAAAAGGATGCTTGCACAAAATACCTTCCAGCTGTTTTCCCTTATATTTTGCAACAGTTTCATACTCTGCAATTTCTGCAGCTTTCATTGTATTTTCAACTAATTCAGTAGCAAGCACATAATATTCGTCATTTGCTTTAACCACAGAATATTCAAAATTCTCATTTAAACATACTGCCAGGTTCGCCGGCAAGGTCCACGTAGTTGTAGTCCAGATTACGAAATTAATCTTCTCCTTTGGAGCCACTCCGTCAAATATGCCATTGTCATCTCGTACTTGGAATTTAACGTATATAGAAAGTGAAGTATCATCAGCATATTCTATTTCAGCTTCTGCCAAAGCAGTTTCACAATCAGGGCACCAGTAAACTGGTCTTAACCCCTTATAGATGTAACCGTGCTTTGCCATTTCACCAAAGACTTCCACCTGTTTTGCTTCAAACTCCGGAGTTAGGGTAATATACGGGTGTTCCCAGTCTGCTCTGACACCAAGACGTTTGAAAGCCTCTCTTTGTATATCCAGATACTTCATTGCAAAACCCTCACAGGCTTTTCTAAATACAACAGGATCTGTCTCATGTCTCTTTAGTCCCAATTCTTTAATAGCTCTCAACTCGGTTGGCAATCCGTGTGTATCCCATCCTGGTACAAATGGGGCGTGGTATCCTGCCATACTGTGATATTTTACAACAATATCTTTTAGTATTTTGTTCAGTGCAGTTCCCAGATGTATTCCACCATTGGCATAGGGCGGTCCATCATGAAGTACAAAGGTAGGCTTCCCTGCAGTTTTCTTTAACTGCTTATGATAAATATCCATCTCTTCCCATTTTTTTAGGAATTCAGGTTCTCTCTGAGGCAGACCTGCTCTCATTGGAAAATCTGTTTGCGGCAAATTCAAGGTTTTTCCGTAATCTTCTGACATTATAATACCTCCATAACTTTATAAGTTAAATTTTTTAATGTATGTTATTTATAAATAAAATAAAGCCCCATCCCCAAAGTCAATCAAAATCGACTCTTAAGGGACGAGGCATTTCCGCGGTACCACCCTACTTATTTTGAAACATGTAAAAATATTGCAAATTACACATAACAACAATCACTTCATTTGATAACGGCTATACACCGGCACACCCTAAAATCCAAAGATATTTTCAGGCTGCAACTCGTGGATGATTTTCAAAAGCTTGAACCTGCGGGCTCTCACCATGCCCCGCTCTCTTTGAAGCCAACTGCTCTCTACTCTTTCCAGTCTTCATATTTAAAATATTTATTTTTACAAATATAAATTATAATACATCAACAAAAAATTTTCGTCAAGGTATACCTCGTTTTTTTCAAACAGCACTTGCTCACTTTATATTGAATTTTTGAATAGTATATAGTGTGATTACAACGAGGGAATTGTGACAATGAATTATAATTTTGATGAACTACATTCTGAAGTTAAAAATGGCACTTTTCAATTAATTGGAACCGGATCTTCACGGAGGGTATATGATTTGGGTAACGAGCATGTTCTCAAGGTCGCCAAAGATATTCGAGGGATTCATCAGAACACTGCAGAGCACAAAATATATCAACTGCAAAAATCTAATATGTTTGCTGAAATTTTAGCGGTTTCAGAAGACTACAGATTTCTCGTAATGCCGAAAGCAACAAAAATCAATAATATGAGTATTGTATATAACTTCTACAAAGTGAAGGATTTCAAAAGATTATTTAAGCTTCATAGTTTGGATGAAGATATCAAGTTGAATAAACTAGGTAAAGGAGATCTGCGTAGAGCTACCAGTTGGGGTATAATCAATGAAGTCCCTTTAATAATAGATTATGGATTGACTCATAGTATATATTACAAATATTACAAATACAAACTATTAAAAAGGAAACCGAGACCATTAGATTTGTAGTAATTACATCTTTACGTCATCAGGTTGTTAATACATTTTTCAAGTATAGCCATTCCCTCTCTGATTTGCTCTATCGTAGATGAAGCAAAGCTTAGCCTTACAAACCTATCACTGTTTTTATGGACGTTTTCATAGAAAATCTGAGAGGGTATAATTAGAATTCCATGGTTTCTGCACTCATTATAAAGCATTTGTGCTGATATATTTTGTGGCAGTTGAATCCAGAAATACAGCCCGCCATTAGGTTTTAAAAACTTTATGCCAACTTTCTCCATATCACATAATTTGCTTAGCATAAATTCATATTTACCCTTATAAATTTCTTTCATATATACAAGATGCTCATCCCATTTTGCGCTTCTAAAATATAAATCCAGTGCTCTCTGAATTAGACCTGACGAGGAAATATCACTGGTATGCTTGATTTTTGTAAATTGGTCTATTAATACTCCGGGAATTGCCATAATTCCTATTCTAAGTCCTGGCATAAGAATTTTTGAAAAACTCTTTATATATATTACATATTCATTATTTATGTCCAATGCTTTTAATGTTAACTGTGAATCATTATCATAACAAAGCTCTGACATTGAATCATCCTCTACAACATAGATATTATATTTCTTTGCAAGGTCAAGCAACTGTTTCAGTTTCTCCCTACTGTAACTCACAGTAGTAGGATTCTGAAATCTGGTCATGACATAAATGAACTTTGGTTTACATATTCTTATTTTTTTCTCGAGGTCTTCAGTATCAATACCATCCTTTTCAATATTTGCACTTACAATTCTTGCTCCTCTTGATTTGAATACTTCTACTGCTCCATCATATGTCGGTGTTTCAGTAATAACATAATCACCCGGATTCAAAAGTGCTTTACCAATTAAATCAATTCCCTGCTGAGCTCCCGAAACAATCTGTAAATAGTCCTCATTTTCTACTTGTATTGAATATATTTTTCTCAGGTAATTGAGGACTGATTGTCTCAAGGGCCTAAAGCCGTTACTTTCCTGATACCCAAAGGCAAAGCCCTTATCCCTTTCCATTACTTCGTTAATACACTCCTTAAATGATTCGGTTGGAAAAATAGACGGATGCGGTGTTGCACTGGCAAAATTAATTTCTGATTTATCAGGCTGCATTCCCACATCGCTTGAAAAACCAACCTCGTTTTTATCATTTTTAAATTTTGAAACAAAGAATCCGCTACCCTTTTTAGCAGTAATATATTTGTTGTTCTCTAATAGCTTATACGCATTTACCACGGTAACACTATTCACACCTAATTTATTAGCGTAGCTTCTTATTGTAGGTAACTTATCCCCTGGTTTTAGTTGACCTTTTGCAATTAATTCTTTTATATGGTCAAATAACTGCAAATATTTCGGTTGATCACCTTCTTGTAATTGTATCGATATAATCTCCATATTTTCTCCTTAATTTATACTTATATATTGACTTTGCAATAATCATATGTCAAAATGTTCAAAACTTAATACTAACATTCTACTATTGTATCGATACAGCTAGTATATTAGTTTTTTAAATAAAAGTAAAGGGAGAAAAATATATGAATGACAGATTTGAACTGAATAAGAATCTCGCTCAAATGTTAAAAGGCGGAGTAATAATGGATGTTGTAAATGCCAAAGAAGCTGAGATTGCACAAAAGGCTGGAGCTGTGGCAGTAATGGCTCTTGAAAGAGTACCTTCTGACATACGCAAAATGGGTGGTGTTGCAAGAATGTCGGATCCCAAAATGATAAAAGAAATTAAAAGCGCTGTCTCCATTCCTGTAATGGCCAAGGTCAGAATTGGGCATTTTGTTGAAGCTCAGGTCTTAGAATCGCTGTCTATAGACTATATCGATGAAAGTGAAGTTTTGACACCTGCTGATGAAGATTTTCATATAGACAAATATAGTTTTAAAGTACCCTTTGTTTGTGGTGCAAAAAATTTGGGCGAGGCGTTAAGAAGAATCGGTGAAGGTGCATCAATGATCCGTACCAAGGGTGAAGCCGGTACCGGAAATGTTGTTGAAGCAGTCCGCCATATGAGAACTGTCACTTCAGAAATTAAAAAGGTTCAAAGTGCTTCCAGGCAGGAGTTAATGACTATAGCAAAAGAATATGGTGCTCCATATGATTTGATACTGTACGTGCATGAGTACGGAAAGCTTCCGGTAGTCAATTTCGCTGCAGGTGGAATAGCTACACCTTCCGATGCAGCTCTGATGATGCAATTAGGCTGCGATGGTGTATTTGTAGGTTCAGGTATATTCAAATCTTCAGATCCTTCCAAGCGAGCTGAAGCAATAGTCAAGGCCACCACATACTATAACGATCCGGCAATTATTGCGGAAGTATCTGAAGAACTGGGAGCAGCCATGGATTCTATTGATGTAAGAGAACTCTCAGGAAACAGTCTATTCGCATCGAGGGGTTGGTAAGTATGAAAGTTGTTGGTGTATTAGCTCTACAAGGCGCTATTCAAGAGCATATAGAAAAGCTTAAACAAATTGAGGGCGTTGAGCCTATTACTGTTAAATATCAAACAGATATTGATTGTATTGATGCATTGATTATTCCCGGTGGTGAAAGTACAGCAATCGGTGGACTTATGACACAATTTGGTTTGGTTGAACCCCTTAAATCCAGAATTAAGGCGGGAATGCCTGTATGGGGAACTTGTGCCGGTATGATTATTCTGGCAAAAAATATTCTAAACGATAAAAGTCGTCATCTTGAAGTCATGGACATTGAGGTAGTCAGAAACGGATATGGAACCCAATTGGACAGCTTTGTTACCAGAGTAAAAATTCATAGCATATCAACCGACGAAATACCTTTGGTATTTATTCGTGCTCCCTATGTAACTAACGTAAGTCCACAGGTTGAAGTACTGCTAAGGATTGATGAAAAAATTGTTGCTTGCCGACAAGATAATATGCTTGCTACCTCGTTTCACCCTGAACTTACAGAAGATCTTAGCTTTCATAAGTATTTTACCAGCATGATGAAATAAATATAGAAAAAGATGGAGCTGCTTGAAAAAAGCTCCATCTTATATTTTGTAGAACTTTTTGTAGTTTCCTCCGTCTATTAGATTATTATGGACTTTAACTACTAAAGGAGGAACTATTTTATGAATAA
>CAYQCA010000240.1:0-6122 GCA_964415835.1 uncultured Clostridium sp.
AAATTAAATTTGGCAGGGGCAGTAGGACTTGAACCCACGGCACGTGGTTTTGGAGGCTTAGTTACTTACGACCCTCAAACCCTTTGACCGCAAGGCCTCCAAGGCTCACTATTTTTTTCCAGACACAGGTTAGACACAAGTTTTGAATTCCGGAAAATACACCCGCAAACAGTTGAAATTCCAACATTTTCTTAAATTCGATTCTATGTTTTTTAATTACACTAGATTTGCTCTCATTTCCTAAAGAATTTTTTAGATTTCATATCCATCCACTCCAGAAATTTATCCTCAAAAATATAGTATCTTTTTCCTAATCGAAATGAAGGAAAATCCTTTTGGCTTAAAAGATTATACAATGTATTGTTGCCTATATGTAAATATTCTTGTACTTCTTTTGGCGTCAATAAGTTCGGAAGGTTAGGAGTTGTCCTTCTTCTTGTTTCATTCATTTCTTTATACCTCAGTTTCAGCGATCACAAAGTGGTGTAAAGAAATTATAGTCTATATATCGAGCATAGTCAATATTCCGATAACCCAATATACTTTGCTTGGAGGTGCTTATTATGATTACATATGACCCTTTCTGGAAATCGATCCAAAAGAGAAAGATATCAACCTATTCTTTAATTAACGATTACAAGATTAGCAGTAGCACTATATCAAGATTAAAGAATAATAAAGCAATAACTACTACAACCTTAAATGACTTATGTAAAATCCTATCTTGTAAAGTTGAAGATGTGATTCAATTTGTGATCGACAAATAAATATAGAGACAACAAAACAGCTTCTGGGTTACCAGAAGCTGTTCTTAAAAGCATTATGTATACTATGAATTAAAGTATTGTATTATTGGTTCAAATAATTTATATAGTGACGTTATCGAGCATATTGACTTTGAAATGCTTTCTATAATTTCAGAAATCATTCTACGTTTTCTATTACCTTTTCCCTTCTTTAATTCTTCGGTGAGGAAAATTACTTTTTCCAGAAGTTCTGATTTCAAACCGTCTTTGACTTCGTCAGATTTCGTGAGTTCTTCAACAAATTCTATTAATCGGACATTTATATCATCATTTGAAACCGATTGATTTATATTCTCCAAGTTGGTGTATATTTCTTTTACATAACCTGTATTAACCGTACCAACGACACTTTTATTAATATTTATCGTATTATTAATGGGATTGCTAATCGGAGGTAAACTTTCTCTTCCCAAACTGCCAAGCGGCATACCCGCGGTAATTTCCATAGCCTGAATTAAATTATTTTGCTTGTTAATTAATTGCCGATTCTGTTCCATTAACATTCTACAATATTTTTCAGAACACTCTAAACAAAGAACAACACCTATATCATTTTCAAAAACAGCTATCTTGCCACATTGTGAGCACTTCTTCTTCATAGTAAACTCTTTATCCTTTCTTATATATAACTGATTCTACCTTACAAAAATTTAATCAAGAAATTTATTTTGGTGACTATAATAACTCACATATTAATTTCAATAATATTTTCCACATTAATTCAGCGCTATCTTCATTTATGTCGTAATTCTTTCGAATTTCACATGATGGATGAATTATATTTCTATAATGCCTTAAATAACTTGATAAATGGTATTCCTCCGGTTTTATTTCTTTTTCGGCAATTGCTACTTCTAAAAGTTCATTTAGATCCATATCTTTAATTTTCTTTGTTTTGCTCTTTTGGTTAACAATTATACCTATATCATAATCTAAAACCCCCTTTGAATGTAAATTGTTAACTAATATAGCCTCGATAATACTTCCACATAGGATGGTGGAAGCTTTATATTGCTTAGTAATTAAAGTAATTACGCATTCTTTAATATCTCTCTTAATAATATTCTTAAAATTTTCGTCTTTAATGGAATCCAAACGTTTTATTAAATCTTGTGTATATCCATACTTTTCAATAGTATCAATACAAAGACTTTCAGTGATTAATTCATATTCTTTATTTGCATTTAATCGCTCTTGATTCTTTAATATAAAATCATTGACTAATGGGTTAACCTTATATGTACTCGGAATAAGGCTACCATCAGATATTTTCCTTAAATACCCTTCTTTACAGAATTTATCGAATAATTCATTAGCCTTTGCTGGTTTAACTTTCAGTAAATTTGTCCGTTCCTTATAAGTACATGATAAAATGCCTTCGTTATTTGCTCTTTCATATACTAACGATACTCTTTCAATAAACCACGCTGATTCTGACCTGATATTTTCATAGGCAATCTCAAATTTTTTTATCTCACCGCTTACCCTATTTAGATTTTGATAATACAAATCTTCATTTGGTTTTTGGCTTACTGCTAACTTATAATTTTTATGAGCTTGAATTAAATCCCCTTTGCGTTCAAAGATTACACCTAAATTATTCAATGCCGAACAATTATTTGGCTCTTCTTCAATTAAAACTGTATATAAGTATTCCGCTTTGCCTGTTTGGTTTATTTCATTTAATGAATATGCTGTTTCAAACTTATATTTTGACTCTTTTAAATATTGCATAGGTAGGAAGTTTGCTATTGAAGCAATTTTTGAGTATTGATTTTGTTTAAAAAGATATGGAGCCAATAAATCGAAAACTGAATGTATGAATGTCTTATAATCCATATCATATTTTTCACGGATTTTATTAACTAAATCATTATAAATATTTTGGAATTCAGTCGGGCTTGAATTATATATAACATCCGAAAAATCCATATCATTTTTTTCCGTGTCTATATATCTCCCTAAAAGTTCAAAAAATGTTTCATATGCAGAAAAATACATTTTTAATCCGCACTTCATATTAAAGATAGTTTTTCCTAAATTGTCACTAGGATATTTCCTATAATATCGATCTACATTAGCGATATCACTTTTTTTATACCTTGTTACTTCGAATAACTCAGATGGATAATATAAATATAACGAATATAAACATTTTGCTTTTAATTTTCTCTCTGCATCATTTTTAAATGAACTGATAATAGCATCAAATATTTGCTTATAGATTATGTAAAAATCCAAGTCAATAATATGCCATGGGGAACTATCTAAATCAGATATAGAATTATTTACTGGTAATTTATCAAAATAATAATTTACGGTATCAAAATCATTTAGAAGGATAGCTGCATAAATTGCCCCTAAATAATGAGAATATCTAAAATTGTTATCAACATCTTTAACCAAAACCTGTTCAAACAACTTTAATGCTAATTCAGCATTAACCTCTTTTTGACTTAAAATATATGAATAAGCATCAATTAAGGCTAAAAACATATCATCTGCTTCGTTTATATCGTTACCTTTTTTTAGTTGAGTAACTGCAGCTCTAATGTCATCCCATTGATTATTTCTGACCAGATATGAAATTACGTCTATCAGAAGATTATAATCAGTTAGGTCGTTGTTTTTTATTAAATCAATAGTTTTGACTTTTTCATTTTCATGTTCATGCTTTAATAAGCCCTGAAGTATATTGGGGTTTTTTTCAAATTTAGCCAAACCATCTTTAAGGTAATTTAAAGCAACATTTTTATCATCTTCAATATCAGCATACAATTGGTACGCTCTAGGGTCTGGTTCTTTAGAATTTATGCTTTTAAGTAGGTATTTTTTCGCAGATGCTTTATTTCTGTCTTTATTTCTCCATGTTGTATGGAAATAACCAAGTAAATAATATGTATAGCCAATTTCTTTATCAGCCATGCTGTCTGTCTTAAGCTCTCCTAACAATTCATTTTCAGCTTGTTTATACTCATCATCATTAACCATTTCAAGAATTTTTTTGAAATCCATTTATTAATAACTCCACCTTTAAAACATTAATTGATAAGAAAACACTTATGGTTACATCATATCAAAATTTCCATAAATTACAAGGCTCTATTAACTATGAATTCGACATTGCATTTATTATGTAATTTTATTGAGATATTCAGAGTGAAGTTTTGCTTTACATTTTTTTGCTATAGATATAGTGTTATTATTAGGACACTAAAAATTTAAGCCAATTACAATCTATAGAGGTGATAAATTTGGAAGAGTGCTTTGGTCAATTCGGCTGGAAAGAGTTTTACAGAAATAGAAGAGATATATTATTTGAATATGATAAGTTATGTGAATTGACTTCAAATCGACCAGTGAAAGTTGCCCATGGGATCGGAGTCGAAGCGTACCTAAGAAAATGGCTATCTGAATTTCTACCAAAGAAATACGGGATTACATCGGGATATAT
Source organism: uncultured Clostridium sp. (assembly GCA_964415835.1). GTDB lineage: Bacteria > Bacillota > Clostridia > Acetivibrionales > DSM-1351 > Ruminiclostridium. The sequence goes on from CAYQCA010000240.1 coordinate 4,261, forward strand.
TATTCCCAGCCTATATGATGACAGCAAGGAATTATACCATTATGACATTATAATATACAATCAACTTGAGTCACCTATTTTATGGACAGAGAGTAATAATGATCAGAGCTATCAAGGAAATTATCGAGCAATCCCTGCAAAATATGTAATCGCCCTATTCGAAGTTAAATCTCAACTCACGCTTCAAACAGCTAAAGAAGCACTTCAAAAACTTGATGAGATAAAAGATTTTTCTGAACAATTATGTTCAAATTTCAGTTCAGGCATTATTTTTATTGAATTAAAAGAAAGTAACATCCATAAATATTCGATATTAAAAGAACTATATAAAGGACAATCTATATTTGGATTTACAGGTGGCATGATTCTCCGATATGATGGAGATATTTCTAGCACAGGCTTATTTATATTTGGCGAACATGAAGATGATATCGATTTTAATATAAAAAGCGAATCTAAAAGGCCACTGGTGAAAAAGATAGATGACCTTGCAATTACACAAACAGAAGATGGATCTGTACATTTAGGTGAGCGGGGTTGTGGTATTAAATTAGTTAAAACAGGAGTAAACAACTGGTCTATTTCAAAACATTATTGCATTTCTTACTTAGAGAATAGAAAATCTGTCGAGTTAAGCTGGTCAAAAAGTAACTTCACTGAGTTCTGTAAAAGGTTGTTGGCAAGTCTTGATGGTATACCCTACAAATCAACTATTGATTCCTTTGGTATGGTTTTTGATCATATTAGAGTTCAAAAAGCTAAATCACAGAGTGCCGATATTATTGAAGGTTTTCCACATATATCTTTCGAGATATTCAATGAGAGCAACGAAAAAGGTTATATTGTAGAAACGGATGCGAGTGGAAATGAAATACTTTCATATATACTTAAAGTTACCAATAGTGGAAGTAAAGATATTGTAATCTCAAATGACACTTTTACAAGTAGTTTTTATCTGCCTTCAAAAACCATAGCTTGTACAAAAGCAACTTATGGAATAAGCGATCTTAAAAAATTCAAAAGGCAAATCCGTAATAAAAAATTGATTATAAGTGATAGATATGTATATTACCCGTCTGATGATAAGCAAGATTTATATGGTATAGATTTAGAGCTACAAATCGATGAGAATTGTATGCAAATACTTATGCAGCAATAAGGATACTACTCTGACAAGTTATCAAAAATGTAAAATGAAGTCGTACGACTTCATTTTTTTTAACAAGTGCGCGTACTTTTCTTCTATCACCTGGGAGTTCATTGTTTACTTGGCTAAGGCAAAAAAAGAAAATCCTCCGAAAACGTTGCTAATTCAATCGTCCTCGAAGGTTTCTAGTGGTGCCCAGACTCGGAATTGAACCAAGGACACGTAGATTTTCAGTCTACTGCTCTACCTACTGAGCTATCTGGGCAAATTGGTGGGCCATCAGGGACTTGAACCCCGGACCTGCCGGTTATGAGCCGGACGCTCTGACCAACTGAGCTAATGGCCCACGCTTTAGAACGGTTTTGGTCGGGGTGGCAGGATTTGAACCCGCGGCCCACTGGTCCCAAACCAGTTGCGCTACCAAGCTGCGCTACACCCCGTTACTACGCTGACAAATTAAATTTGGCAGGGGCAGTAGGACTTGAACCCACGGCACGTGGTTTTGGAGACCACTGCTCTACCAACTGAGCTATGCCCCTATGTGGCGGAGAAGATGGGATTCGAACCCATGCACCAGTTACCCGGTCTAACGGTTTAGCAAACCGTCCTCTTGAGCCTGCTTGAGTACTTCTCCATGGTTGGTCGATTCCTATATCTTATTATGGCGGAGAGGGTGGGATTCGAACCCACGGCCCCTTTCGGAGTCACTGGTTTT
>CAYQCA010000241.1:0-6117 GCA_964415835.1 uncultured Clostridium sp.
AAATTGCAACAATAAACAGTACTAAAAGTAAGGTTAACTGAAAATATTTATTTGACTCCAGCAGTATATCCTTCGGAAGCAGCAGAACAACCTTCAACTCGGTGTTGTTGGAATCGTTGATAGATACTATGTCAGAAGCAGTTTCAAAAGATTTATAGGAATAACTTTGTATACTTTTAATCATGGTATCTATTACTTTGTCATAATGTTTTTCATCAGAAGATTTGGTCAGGTTTGTATAAAATATATCCCGGTCTCTGTCTATTAAAGCCATATACAAATTATTTCCATTCCATTGGTTTTTACATATGTTTTTCAGGACACTGACATTTTGCTGGATTTCAATATAGCCTAAAATTTCATTACCGTCTTTGATTGCCTTTACAAGGGATATAACCTCTGTGGGATAGGATAGGCTCCAGGGGTCTTTATGCGGCTTGATAAGAAATTTTCTGCCGTTTTCCACCGAAACATTGTTATACCACTCGGAATTATTAATGATATCAGTTATTTCCTGTCGTGATATATCGATGCTGTTTGTTGAAACAGCAAAGCCATTTCTGGTGAAAATGCTTATTCTGTAAATATTGAATTTATTTACATAGTTTTGGTTCAATACAGACTTTATTGTATGTATATTTTTTTGTGTATCCTGTGGTGAACTTTTCAAGGCCAGCAAAAGTTCTCTGCTTATTGCAATTTCTATGGCTGTGGTTTCCATCATACGAAAAGTAGTATCTACCTGTTCTGTTGTATCTTTGCAGAACTGCTCCATATTGTACATGGCATTAGATTTAAGCATATTTGTATTATATATGCTCAAAACAATGTCAGCAAAGACAATAATGCAAAGTATAAGGATAAAATATGTTTTAATCAACTTTGTTGAAAGCATTTTTCTCATATAGATCCTCTTATCGTAAATATGAATTAATACTAAAATACCACAATTTTTCAAAGATTTAAATTATTAATATTTTTTCTTAATAGTTTTGTATTTTACATATTGTTGTTTGGATTATATATTTAGTTAAAATAAGTTCTACCATATAATGTAATCATATCGAGGCGGTGTTATTGAGGTGAGGGATATGCTTATGAATCAACGAGAGAGATTTTTAACAACTATTAATGGCGGCACTCCCGATAGAGTGCCTGTAGTAGCAAATTTAACAGTTCAAGTAGCAGAAAAGCTGGCTAAGGAATTAGATTGTGAGGTTCAAATGGAGGACTCCTTCTTAGCCACAAGAATTTCCCATAGAGATATACTTTTAAAACTAGGCAACGATGCAGTTTTAGTAGCGGCAACCAGAGCAGGTAATAAGAAAACCTATGTTGCAGAGAATGGAAATATAGTTGATGAATGGGGCCTTCAGTATAGAAGAGTTGGCCTTTATGACGAAGCAGTGGTAAGGCCCCTTGCAAACTGTAATAGTGTAGAGGACCTGGAAAAGTATGATTTCCCTGATCCGCTGGCAGAAGGGCGCTGGGATTTTGCAGAAGAAGTAATTAAAAAGTACAAAAAGGATTATGGGATTATAGGTGACCTGGAGGCTTGTATTTTTGAATTGGCATGGAACCTGGTTGGTATGGAAAAGTTCATGATAGATATGGCAACCGGCGAAGAGTACATAGATGTTTTATTAGATAAAATAACAGCCTTTTCAACCACCTGCGGCTTAAAAATGATAGAGCTCGGGGCAGACTTGATTTGGGCAGGGGATGATATGGGAACACAGACCGGCCTGATGATTTCAGCAAATATGTGGAGAGAGGTCTTTAAGCCCCGTCTGCATAAGATGTTCACAACCTTCAAAGCAGCAAATAAAAATATTAAGATAGCTTACCATTCCTGTGGCGCAATTGCCCCAATAATTGACGAGCTGGCAGAGATTGGGCTGGATATTATAAATCCTCTGCAGCCAAGGGCGAAGGGAATGGAGCTTGGCGGACTGTACGAAAAGCACAAGGATAAATTAATTTTCTTTGGCGGGATTGATGTGCAGGATGTATTGCCCCATGGAACCACAGAAGATGTAAGAGCGGAAGTTTTAAGATGTATCACGGCAACAGATGGTGGAAAGAAATATATTTTAGCACCGGCGCACAATATTCAGCCAGATACTCCTGTTGAAAATGTATATACATTTTTTAAAGCAGCCAGAGAATATGGCGTTATTACGAGGTGATAATCAGCACAGATAATTAAGGGTGCGAAGGAGTGGACGTTGTTATGCCTGAAATACTAAAATTAGAAAACATACATAAATCATTTCCAGGAGTCTTAGCTTTATCAGACATGAACTTTAGTCTCAATGCAGGAGAAATTCATGCCATATGCGGTGAAAACGGTGCAGGGAAATCAACTCTGATGAAGGTTGTTACAGGAGTATATAAGCCGGATAGCGGGTTTATATATGTTAGCGGTGAAAAGCAAAGCTTTAATAATCCAAACGATTCCTTTGCAATGGGTATATCGATTATTTACCAGGAAACCAGCCTTTTTGAGGAAATGACGGTATTGGAAAATCTCTTTCTGGGCCATGAAAAGCAAAAAAAGGTCTTAGGCTTTTTACCTGTGCTGGATTATGCGGCCATGGAGTCAGAAGTGAGAAGAATTTTCCGGATGCTGAATACAAAGATTGATTTATCCACCAGGATTAAGGAATTAGGAATGGCGCAGAAACAAATGGTGGAGATTGCAAAGGCCCTGACCTTTGACAGCAAGATTCTTATTTTGGACGAACCTACAGCATCACTTACCCAACGAGAGGTTGATGCACTTTTTGAAATTATCAGGAAGCTTCGTTCAAACGGAGTTGGTATTGTCTATATAAGTCACCGTATTGAGGAAATTTTTGAATTGTGTGACCGGGTCACGGTTATCAGGGATGGAAAATACATATCAACCAAGGATGTCTGCTGCACGAGTAAAGATGCGCTGGTAGCTGACATGGTTGGACGGAGCATGAATAATTATTATCCAAAGACGGAAGCGGAAATTGGAGATGAACTGCTTAGAGTTGAGGGGCTTAATGTCAGCGGGTTGCTGGAGGACATATCCTTTTGCATTAAAAAGGGTGAAATTGTGGGCCTTGCCGGCTTGGCCGGCTCAGGGCGCACAGAATTGGCACAGACCTTGTGCGGATTACTGAAGAAGTCATGTGGAGAAGTTTTTATTGACGGTAAGAAAAAGAAGATAGAAAACTACAATGACGCTATGGAATGCGGGTTGGTTTATGTTTCGGAAGACCGTGGCAAATATGGACTGGTTGTAGATATGAGCATTAAAGACAATATTACAATGCCACAGCTCAAAAAATTCTCAAAAAGATCAATAATTGATATAAACAAGGAAAAGGAAACTGCGCAGCAGTATATAGAGGAGGTTGGTATCAAAGCGCCTTATCCGGAGTTTCTGACTACAAATCTATCAGGAGGCAATCAGCAAAAGGTTTCGGTGTCAAAGGCGTTAGCACTTGAGCCAAAGCTTATGATTCTTGATGAACCTACACGAGGAGTAGATGTTAATGCAAAGGCTGAAATTCATAAAATAATATCGGAGCTTACGGCAAAGCATCTTACAATATTTATGATAAGCAGTGAGCTGCCGGAGCTTTTAGGAATGTGTGACCGGATTTATGTTATGAAGGATGGAAGAATAGCAGGCTGCTTCAACCGTGATGAAGCTACCCAGGAGAAGATATTAAAAGTAGCTTTAGAAATAAAGGAAGGGTAGGTGGATGAGTGATATGATGAATGAAAAGGGCGCTGTATCCACTGAGAGTACAGGTTTCAATCTTAGAAAGTTTTTAACCACGGAATTATATTTAGCCATATTTCTTGTTATTGTACTTCTTGGGTTAAGTGTTTTTACAAACGGATTCTTTTCTTTGAATAATATAATGAATATTATGAACCGCTTCAGTTATGTTCTGATTGCAGCAATCGGTATGAACATGATTATAATAACCAGTAATATTGATGTTTCATCGGGTGCTATAATGAGTATAATATGTATCGCTATAGCAGCAGTTGGCAAAACAGGAGCAAGCTTGTGGGTTCTGCTGCCCATAGCCATGATAACAGGAGCGATACTTAGCGGGATAAATGGGGTATTTATAACAAAACTGAGAATTCCGGCGATTGTTGCAACACTGGCTACAACGCAATTATATGCCGGGGTTCTGCCCCTTGTGGTAGAAGGATCTATTTATGACCTGCCGGCGAATTTTACATGGCTTGCTTTTGAGGCAAAGTTATTCGGAGCGATTCCGGCCAGTGTAATATTCATGCTTATAATAACAATAATAGCTATCCTGTTTATGAAGTACAGTAAATTTTCAAAAAGGCTTTATGCCATAGGTAATAATGCAAATGGTGCAAGGCTTGCAGGTATTAATATTGACAGAACAGTTATTGTTACCTATGTTATAGCTGGGGCACTGTTTGGTGTATCAGCAACAATAATCGCGACAGCTTCTCAACGTGTTACAACGACTATGGCAAGCGGGTTGGAAATGACATTCATTGCGGCTGTGGTACTTGGGGGAACCTCCATTGCAGGTGGTAACGGAAAGATTCTGGGTACTGTATTTGGAGCCTTGATATTATCAATAATCTCGCCTGCCATCAACTATCTGGGGATAAGCCCCGACTGGTCAGATGCCATAATGGGAGTTATCATAATTGTTTCTGTTATACTTGGGGCTATGAAGTTTAAAAAGAAAAGAAATTTTATAATAGTTCAAAGGAGGCAGAAAAATGAAACCCAAAAAACTCAAGTTAACGTTTAATATGGCATTGTTCGCTATATTCGTAATTTTGTTTGTAATAATTGCCTGCTTGAATTCAGCATTTCTAAGTTTTGATTATGTTATTGGCGTAATGCTTAGAAATATTATAGAATTAGGTCTGTTGGCTTTACCCGTTACGCTGATTATTATTACCGGGGGAATAGACCTTTCGGTCGGTTCAACAATGGTATTATCAGCAATGTCCGGTGGTCTTGCAGCTGCACAGTTCGGAAGTGCAGCCGGTGTGGCTGTTACTTTGTTAACGGGCCTGGCCTGTGGTTTGTTTAATGGTCTGGTTATAGCTAAGTTAAAAATTTCACCTCTGGTAGCTACACTTGCAACAATGTACCTGTTTATGGGTATTGCAAGAGGAATGTCCATGGGGGACAGCGTCTATTCTTACCCGGCGACAAATTTTATGGGAAATACCGATATAGGCGGTTTCCCGCTTCAGATATTTCTGTATGTAGCATTTGCAGTTGTGTTTTGGGTAATATTATCAAAGTCAACATTGGGCAGAAAATTATTTGCAATAGGTTTGAATGAAAATGCAGCCAGATATTCAGGAATAAAAACAGATAGAGTTTTAATTTCAATTTATGTAATGAGCGGATTAATGTGTGCTTTAACTTCGATGATTTGGCTTGGGAGATTTACAAGTATTAAATATGATGCAGGAACGAGTATTGGCCTCAAGGTGGTAACAATTATTGTGCTTGGAGGTACCAGCATTCTTGGCGGTCTCGGGGATATAAAGGGTACAATTATTGCGACATTTATTATTGCGGTGTTAAACAGCGGGCTGACGGTTCTGAACATTCCGATTGACACTCAAACCATTGTTCATGGCTCAATACTGGTTATCAGTTTGATTACATATGCAGTACTGACGGAGAGAGTTAAGAAAAGCAGAATTATTAAAGTAGATAATAGTGATCAGAAAGATATTATGAAAGTTACTTAAGATTTGTTCCCAAGTCCATTAAGAACCTGAACAGGTTCTGCGGTCTAAAAATATATTTTAGGGAGGAAGAAACATGAATAAAAAGAAGTTAATATCATGTGTAATGGTCGGTGTTATGACACTAACAATGGTAGTTGGCGCTCTGACAGGTTGCGGCAGCTCAGGTAAAACGGTTAAGATTGCAATGCTTCCAAAATTCAAAGGTGAAAACTACTTTGATGCTTGTAAGACAGGAGCTCTTGAGGCAATTGACGAATTAAACAAAAATGGAAAGACCGTAGAATTCCTATACGACGGACCTCCACAGGATCAGGCTACAAATCAGAAGCAGGTGGATATATTAGAGGGTTGGATAGC
>CAYQCA010000242.1:0-6112 GCA_964415835.1 uncultured Clostridium sp.
TTTGTAAGGAACTTCTTGATTCATCATATAGTAGTGTCTTAATCTCTTCCGTACTTATACCAAGCTTTCTAAGAACAGAAATCTTTTTCAATTGTTCAACCTGACTTTCACAAAAATCTCGATATCCGTTTTCTAAATTGGATGGAGAGATTAATTTCCTTTCTGCATAATATTCGATTGCCTTTTTTGTTAGTCCTGTAATTTTACTTACTTCATTAATTAACATATTAATCACCTCTCTAAAAGCATAAGCTAACCCCCAGGGTGATAGTCAATAGTTTTATTTCAAAAGATTATACTCTTTTTCTTGGAGTTCTCATTTTTACAAGTTGTAAAAATCTTACCTGTGAAGGCAAATTTTCTTTATACTCTTTAACTGGAAAGTTTTCATCAAACTTCATAGCTTCTGATTCATTAATTTCATATATTGAATCTTCCATAAATCTACCTTTACAATCTGATAATACACCATCAACTAATTCGCATGCTTGCAATGGAACTGCATACATATCATCAGCTGTACCAATTCCGTATTTCTCTGCAGAAACAAAACCAACTCTACTATAGAAATCTGGATCACCATAAATTAAAATTGCTTTATATCCTAGATTTCGTGCTAATATTTTTGTATATTCAATTAGCATAGAACCAATGCCTTTTCCTTGAAATATAGGTAACACAGAAATAGGCCCAAAGCTAATAACATCGAGCACTCGACCATCATCACATAAGATTTTCGCCTTTGTATACATTATGTTTGCGACTATTATATCATCAACTGTAGCAACAATATCCAACTCCTTAATAAATGATTGGGAATTTCTCATAATGTGTACCAGATAATGCTCATTGCAACCAGGAACGTGATGATTCCAGAAGGCTTCCCGTGTCAACTCTTCAACTACTCTGAAATCTTTAATTGTTTCTTCTCTAAATTTAATATCTAACATACTACATTTCTCCGCCTTAAATTATTGATGAATTCTTTTTAATTATATAAAATATGTGTATTCATTTCAAATATTTAGCAAATTGCATAAAAAAAGATGAACTTAATTTTAAGTCCACCTCTTGTGATGCCTCGTTATAGTCCGTATATATTCTGCTCAAGACAAACCCTTGCACGTTCAGCAGTTTTAGAATCTGCTTGCAGGGATTGTTCTATAAATTCAGGATGTACTTTTAGGAATTCCTTCATAGTTTCATTAGGGTTGTTAAAATAATTTATAAGCATGTCATGTTGTAATGACGTTATAAATCCTTCTTCCAGGGCACCGTCAAATAGGTCTCTGTCAACATTCATAAGCGCATGGGATTCAACTCCGGCTGTATTTAGCTTTTCAGCTCCACCTTGAAGCCTGTCGATTACAACCAGACTGAATTTCAAATTGCCATTTAGTGCTTGTATTGCTGGTATCCAGGCTCTTGTATAACTTGAGGCCTCAGTAATTATATCAGCAATATGCAATACATTTGCATTTTTAATATCCTTTATTTCTTTAGAAACTCCATCTTTAAATAATATAGCCGACAAATCCTTAAACAGTGTAATATGTGGAATTTTAAGTATATCGGCAATAATCAGAGAAAAGAACCAATCACGCCTCTCACCACCTGAGATGTAATCGATTTTGCTTAAATTAAAGCTGGATTTAATGTATTCGCACATTGAATTGATGAGTCCTCTATAAATCTCATCATTCTCTAAATTTTTATGAGCTAGTTCCAAAATTATTTCTGAACAGGCTAGCTTATTTTCCTTACAGATATCAATAACTTTAAGCAATTGATTTGCCTTTTCTTCACTTCCATATAGAAAGTGAGTGTTAATATAATAAGGCCCAATCTTCGAAGAAGTATACCAGAATGGTTTGTTCTCAGGACACACCCTGAATGCATTTGTCTTGAATAGCCAGGTGATTAATTCGCTTTTGCCCATATTATCTCCATTTCCGCTCGGGATAAAATAGAATCTACCGGACACATCCGGATTTTCCCCGTTTTATTTACTTTAGCTTATTTTGCTTTCTCTTCTCTTCCATGTAGTTTTGCCACCACTCTTGATTTTGTATGGTGCTCAATTCAAAATCAAGGTGCTCTGTGTCGCCTTCCATTAAAACCTTAAAATCATTTGCCTCATCGTTATAATCAGCCACTGTTACAGATGTATTGTCATGCCAATGTATATTTATCATATGTTCAATTGATTTGCCATAAAACCTGCAAAGCAACGCACGTATAGCAGTACCATGAGTGACAATACAAATGTTTTTGCCTAGATTTTGATTAACAATGCTTTTGACTTCTTTCAATATTCTTTCATAGAATTCGACCATACTTTCACCATTTGGCATTTGGTGAATATGGGGCTCTTTTTCCCAGGTAAATTGTTCTTTGGGATACAGCTTGGGAAGATCATCAAAATTCTTATTTTCCCAATCTCCGCCGTTTATCTCTTTCAATTTGTCAGTACGGATTATAGGAAGCTTTTTAATATCTGCAATATATTGTGCAGTTTGAAGAGTACGTGTCAAACTACTGGAATATAATATATCTATAGGCATTTCAGCCAGGCGCTCCGCAACTTTTTTTGCCTGTAAATGGCCTTTTTCTGTTATCTCGCTGTTATACCAGCCATGAAATAATCTTTTGAAATTGCCTTCTGCTTCTGCATGCCGTACTATAATAAGTCTTGTTTTCATGTATTCCTCCGAACCTTTGGTTTATTTTTTAATTATACCATAGAATTCAGTTCCAATTTTCCTATAATATCATAAATATTATTGCACTTATACCTTTGCAGATATTCTTCAATTCCATTTATAATACTAATCGGAACCGTCGGATCAACAAAGTTCGCAGTGCCTACCATTACTGCTGTTGCTCCCGCAAGTAAAAATTCAATTGCATCCCCGGCGCAGGAAATTCCACCCATACCGATAACAGGAATTTTAACCGCATGAGCCGCTTCATACACCATTCTCAGAGCTACAGGTTTCACAGCTGGTCCTGACAACCCACCGAAATTATTGGCAAGAATAGGTCTTCTTTTATGAATATCTATCGCCATTCCCAATATTGTATTTATCAGTGAAATACTGTCCGCGCCTGACGCTTCAGCTGCTTTGGCTATTGAAACAATATCCGAAACATTTGGCGTCAGCTTTACAATTAATGGCTGTTTGCAATACTTTTTAACCGCTGAAGTTATTTCCTCTATTCCTCGGGGCGTTGTTCCAAAAGCGAGGCAACCGGCTTTTACATTTGGGCATGAAACATTCATTTCTATTGCATCAATGTCTGTATCACCTAATATCTCAGCCATTTCGCAATATTCCTCTATTGTATTTCCGGCAATATTTGCGATTACTTTTGTATTTAATTCCTGCAGGAAGGGTAAGTCGTGCTCAATAAACTCATGAACTCCCGGATTTTGCAGACCAACGCTATTTAAAATTCCTGCTGGTGTCTCTGCAATTCTGGGTGGATTGTTGCCTTTTCGTTCTTTTAGTGTAAGCCCTTTAACCGAAATACCACCAAGTTCATTCAGGTCAATATATTCACTGTATTCTCTTCCAAAGCCGTATGTTCCGGATGCCATTATTACAGGATTATTGAAATTTATACCGGCAATATTGACATTTAAATTTATGTTATTTGACATAGTACAAATTCCTCCTTAATTCCAACATATATCGGTGCTCCAGAATACTGGCCCGTCTTTGCACACATGGCTGAAGCCGTAATCGTCTTCACCCTTTTTTGTTTTACAAGCACAAACCAGGCATGCACCTATTCCACAGCCCATTCTCTGTTCCATTGAAACCTGACAGGGAATGTTATACTTTTCGGCAATAGCCGCCACACCCCGCATCATGGGCGTCGGGCCGCAAGTATAAATTATATCCGGCTTTTGTGCCTCCATGTTCTGCCCAGCATGCTGGCCTCCAGCCAGCAGCTCCTCCAGCAGCCCGGTCACAAAAGCCTTCCTTCCATATGTGCCGTCATCAGTCGCTATATCCACCTTGGTCGCTGCGGCCCGAAACTCATTTTCCAATACCACAGCAGCTTTTGTCCTGAATCCCAGGAGAGCTGTCTTATTATCACATTTTGAGCTCTTTAGCAGATACAGCAGCGGAAAGGTACCTATTCCGCCACCCACTACACATATATTTTTATAATTTTTATCATCAATTGTAAACGGGTTACCCAGAGGTGCCATTATATCCACTTCTCCGGCGCATTTATGGCAAAGCTGCTCTGTTCCCTTACCTTTTATCTGAAATACTATATCGAAAGTATTTTGTTCTCTGTTCACATCGCAAATACTTATTGGACGTCTGAGTAACATATCAAGGCTGCCGCATTTAATATTTACGAATTGTCCCGCCTTTGCATTTGCTGCCACATACTCCGATTTAATAGTCATTTTAAATACATCGTCACATAGCATTTGCATATCTGCTATTTGTTCTTTCAAGACCTTACCCATGCTAACCTCCTTAATCTGAAGTTGCTCTTAACATTTTAATAATTAGTAATGGTTCATCGTAAGCGTTTTTGTTGCCGCTCAAACTCGACATCCTGTCTCGGTTTGCAGCTAAAACCGACATCGTGTCGGTTTTGCAACAAATCCAAACCATCAATTTTACTTAAATATGTCCAGGTTAAGCACTTCCAGCTCTCCCTCGGTTTTTCCCAGCTTCAGGCACTTTATGATAGCATTTGCTGTATCTAGTGAAGTTAAGCATGGAATTGACATTTCAACAGCTTTTCTTCTTATTTTAAAGCCATCTCTTTCAGGCTTTCTGCCCCTGGTCGGAGTGTTTATTATTAGTCCGACTTTACCCGACTGAATCAGATCCAAGATATTCGGGGAGCCCTCATCAAGTTTTTTAACTGCATTAGTTGCGATTCCATTATGGTTCAGCATATTGGCAGTCTTTCCTGTTGCGTAGAGTGTATACCCTAGTTTTTCAAACTCCTCGGCAATTTTTATCAGCTCAGGCTTGTCTGTATCTCTTACTGTCATCAGTATTCCTTCACCCTTTTGAGGCAGCTTTATCCCGGAAGCTATAATTCCCTTGTACAAAGCCTCTGGAAGGTTGTCGGATATTCCCAGCACCTCACCTGTTGACTTCATTTCCGGACCAAGGCTGGTATCTACATCGTGCAATTTCTCAAAGGAGAATACAGGTACTTTTACAGATATATATTCAGGCTCTTTGTAAATTCCTGTACCGAATCTGAAATCACTGAGTTTTTTGCCCATCATTACTTTTGTAGCCAGATTTACCATAGGTATACCTGTGACCTTGCTTATATAAGGTACTGTACGGCTTGATCTGGGATTTACCTCGATTACATATACTTCATTGTTATACAGTACATACTGAATGTTGACAAGACCGATTACATTCAACGCCTTTGCAAGTCGGCCTGTGTAGTCTACGATAACCTCTTTTACCTTGTCACTAAGGCTCTGGCTCGGATAAACCGAGATACTGTCACCGGAGTGAACACCGGCCCTCTCCAGATGCTCCATTATTCCTGGAATCAGGATGTTTTCACCGTCACATATCGCATCAACTTCTATTTCCTTACCCATCATATATTTATCTACCAGGATAGGGTGCTCCTGAACAGTTCTGGTGATTATCTCCATAAACTCTTCAATATCCTTATCGTTATATGCTATCTCCATACCCTGTCCGCCCAGTACATATGACGGTCTGACCAGCACCGGGTACCCAAGCTCATTTGCAGCAGAGAGCGCCTCCTCCAGAGTGAAAATTGTCTTACCCTGAGGCCTTGGAATACCTGTTCTCTCAAGTATTTCGTCGAATTTTTCCCTGTCCTCGGCCGCATCAACATTCTTTGGCTCGGTACCGAAAATCTTAACTCCCATTTCATCCAGCGCCTTTGTAAGCTTGATTGCAGTTTGTCCGCCAAACTGCACAATAGCACCTTTTGGCTTTTCCGCTTCAACTATGTTTTCTACATCCTCTGGTGTAAGCGGCTCGAAGTAAAGCCTGTCCGCAGTATCAAAGTCAGTGCTGACAGTCTCGGGATTGTTGTTGGCTATTATTGTTTCATAGCCCAGCTCCTTCAG
>CAYQCA010000243.1:0-6083 GCA_964415835.1 uncultured Clostridium sp.
TTAGGAGATGATATTCCATGAAACAGAAAATAAAGGTAGTAATAGGTATTGATATGGAAACAGATGTGGGCAGTTTTACACCTTTTTACGAGGGTGTCAAGCATGGAACGCCAATTTTACTTAATCTTTTTAAGGATAAAGGAATAAAGGCTACATTCTATTTTACGGGAGAAGCTGCCAAAGAAAATGCTGACATAGCAAAGATGGTCGCAGAAAGCGGAAACGAAGTAGGATGTCACTCTCTTTATCATGAAACCCTTGGTGATGAATTGTTTCCGATACCTGGACTGAAACCAGTATTGCCTGAGGAAGTGCCGATAAGAATTAAGGCAGCTACAAAATGGGTAGAAGAAGCAAGCGGTGTAAAACCTGTTTCGTTCAGATGCCCAAGACTGTGGGGGTCTACATATGTAGTGAATACATTGGAAGAGCTTGGATACATTACCGATGCATCTTATCCTATGTACTTTTATAGGAAACAGTTTGAACCTTATCATCCATCTATGGAAAACTGGCTGGAAAAAGGAGATATGAGGATTCTTGAAATCCCTAATTTTGCTGATATGCTAATGGAAAGTACGGATCAGCCTTTGGAGCGTGATCGTGACCAATGGCCTCTTTTCCGTACACAGGGAGTTGAGGTACTTATAGGGCACATTGAAAATTTTCTCGAGTTTGCCAGACAGAAAGGTATTTCACCAGTGCTATGCTTTTATTTTCACCCATGGGAGTTTATTCCGATGGAGAAAAGCTTTCACTTCGGAGAAAGCACAGTAATACCTGATGAATTTATAACAGAGGGCTGCGGTCAAAAAGCCTGTACTGCACTTGGAGAACTAATAGATTATCTCAAAACTATTGGTGCGGAGTTTTACAGAGCTGATGAAATGGCTGTAAGGAGTTAGATTTGTGAAAAGAAAAATTAATGGTATTAGTTATGTATCAATGCTTTTACTGGGAATTTATATTACTGTCTACCAAAGTGCAATAGGAACTATAGCAAAGGAATATGATCTGAATGATACTGCTGTTGGAATTATTATATCCTTGCATTTTATAGGTTCAGTTTTAGCGCCGGTTGCTTTTGGCGAGATTAGTGACAGAGTTGGGAAAAAGGCAGTTGTGATACTTGCATTCTGCTTGTTTGTATTAGGGTTATCAGGAGTTTACCTGGCCCAGGGTATTTTTATTATTGCGTTAGGAATTTTTCTTATTGGATGCGGCTTTGCTGTCATAGAAGGAACTCTTTCGGGAGTTTTAGCTGAAGTAAATCCTGAAAAAACAGGGAGAGTAATGAATTTTTCACAGATGTTTTTCAGCATAGGAGCAGTAGTTGGTCCGTTAATCTTTATATTTATGACGGACAGATTTAAAGGTTGGAGAGGCATATTTCTTGCCATGCTCTTAGCCTTTGTAACCGTGACAATATACATGTTTCAGCTCCAGTTGGGAGGAGTAAAGAGGAGACCTGCAAACGATAAAGGACTGATATCCCTTGTGCTTCTTAAAGAAAAGATATTTTTACTTTTGTGTATATCTATGTTTGCTTATGTGGGAATTGAAGAGGGAATAGCTTTCTGGCTTGGTTCATACTTTGAAAACAACTTTGATTCAACGTCTTTAGGTGCATATACCCTATCAGGATACTGGGGGAGTATGATTATTGGAAGATACCTGGCAGGCAGATTTCATGACAAGTATCCGCTGTTTTTAAAATGGGGTCTGCTGATTTCACTGATTTCTATTATTATTGCATTAATAGTCAAGATAAATTTATTAACTGCAATATGTTTTTTATTTACAGGTTTTGGATTGTCTGCAGTTTGGCCTATTATTATGTCAATTGCTGCAGACCGATATCCCCAATATAATGGAACTGCCATGGGAATCATGATGACCTGCGGTGCCGGAGGAGGAACTGCTATTCCATTACTAACAGGGATAATATCAGGTTATACAGGAGTTGAAACTGCATTTTGGATTATTCCTATGATTATAATTGTTGTGATTATATTGCTATCCAGAGTAACTACAATGATTGGAAATTAAAATATAATAAACATGACTTTAAAAACGGGGTTGAAGTAAAATAAAAGAAAATTATTTTACTTCAACCCCGTTTTTATGGTGCAATTACAAATTAATACTCTTCTTCCTGAATATCAAATACAAAATTGCATTTGTCACATCTGAAAACAAAAAGAGAACCAAAATTCTCACTCTCGGTATTTTCGACGTGGATTAATCCTCCACAGTCGCATTTTTTTGGATATCCGTTCATACAGGTACAGCATTCGGTATGGCGTGAATTGTTATGCATTACATTTATAGGATCGCTATTGCACATGACCACCACTCCCATCGTTGTTTATGTAATTATTTTAATAAATTAACCGGATGATGTAAAGTACTCTTGGAATGTATACATGAGCAGAAAAAACTGTGAAAAAATTATCAAAGTCCATTGACAAGGTTATACATTGAACTTAAAATATTAGAGGGGTACGAATAAAACGTATTATTGATACGGTATTTATATATTTTATATGAGGGGTCATAAGTCATCTTGGCTTTGACAAATGGAGGCAAAAAATGGAGAGGGTTAGAGAGATATTGAATCGCCATGGCAATTCAAAAGATAATCTCATTCAAGTAATGCTTGAACTGCAGGAATTTTCAGGTACAAATTCCTTGCCGCACGAATGGGTTGCTTTTGTCGCAGAAACGTTGGATATGCCTATTAGCAGGGTATATAGTGTTATTACATTTTATTCAATGTTTGGTACTGAACCGAGGGGAAAGTATCTTGTAGAGGTTTGTAAGAGTGGTCCCTGTCATGTGACAGGAGCAAAAAATGTACTGGAGCTTCTGGAGAATAAGCTGGGGGTTAAGCCGGGACAAACCACTGAGGATGGTTTGTTTACACTTATTCAATCCAGCTGTTTTGGAGCATGCGACATAGCTCCGGCTATTAAAATCGGTGAAAGAGTGTACGGTAATCTTACCTCTGAGAAGCTGTCCGAAATTCTGGACTCTTATAAGGAGGGCAAAACAAATGAATAAGATTCTAAGTGCACGTTTTGGCAGAATTAAACCTGACAGTATTGAAGATTATATTGCAGTAGGCGGTTATGAGGGCTTAAAAAAAACTATGTCAATGGAGCCTGTAGAAGCCATAGAAGAAATTAAAAAAGCAAATCTTTTTGGCAGAGGCGGTGCTGCTTACCCTACAGGTATAAAGTGGGAACAGGCCTATGCAATAAAAAAAGGCCCCAAGTATATGGTTTGTAATGCAGATGAGGGCGAGCCGGGTACTTTTAAGGATAAACACATACTATCCGAGGACCCGTTTGAATTGATAGAAGGTATGACTATCGGCGCATTTATAATGGGCGCCAAAGAAGGATATATATACATAAGAGGAGAATATGCAGCAATCCAGAGAATAGTGCGGAGCGCTATTGATAATGCGAAAAAAGCCGGCTATCTGGGTAAAAACATATTAGGTACCGATTTTGAATTTGATTTAAAGGTTGTTTCCGGAGCAGGAGCTTACGTTTGCGGTGAAAATACTGCATTGGTTGAGTCCATCGAGGGCAAAACTGGAAGACCAAGACAAAAGCCGCCATATATTAAGAATTGCGGATTATATCAAATGCCCACTATTTTAAATAATGTTGAAACTTATTCTTGTATTCCGTGGATTATCAAGGATGGCGGAGAAACCTTCAGCAGGATGGGCACAGAATTCAGCGGAGGAACAAAGCTGATGTGCCTGTCAGGTAACGTTAAAAACAGAGGTGTCTATGAAATTCCGTTTGGAATGACTTTAAGAGAGCTTGTTTTTGACCTTGGCGGTGGAATGAGCAATGGACGGAATTTGAAATTTGTGCATCTTGGGGGTTCTTCAGGAAGCTGCTTCCCTGAGAAATTTCTTGATACGAAAATTTGCTATTATGACTTGAAGAAAGCCGGTTTCTCATTGGGCTCAGGTGCTGTATTGGTAGTTGATGACAGCCACTGTGCTGTTGACTATTTAAAAACTGTTATGGAATTTTTTGAGGAAGAGTCCTGCGGCAAATGCACACCTTGCAGGGAAGGTAATTACAGATTAGTTGAAATCCTGGAAAAGCTCACTGAAGGTACAGCTACAATGGAAGACTTCAACAAAATGAAGAGTCTTGCACAAACCATGAAAACTACCAGCTTCTGTGGTCTTGGACAAAGTGCTCCGGTGCCTGTGATTACTCTGATTAAGTATTTTGAAGAGGAATTTATTGAGCATATCAATGGAGTATGCAGAACCGGTATATGTAGTATGTCTGGAAAGGCGGGTAAATAAAATGGATATGATAAATTTAACGATAGATGGTATCAGCGTATCGGTGCCTAAGGATACCACAATTCTTGAGGCGGCCAGACAGCTAAATATTAACATACCGACGCTTTGCTTCATGAAGGGGATAAATGAACCCGGTTCCTGCAGAGTTTGTGTCGTTGAGGTTGAAGGGTGGAGAGGTCTGCATCCGGCATGTGTTACAAAGGTTTCAGAAGGTCTTGTAGTTAAAACTTCAACTTCTACTGTAAGAGAAGCAAGAAAAAATATATTGGAATTAATTATGGCGAACCATAACAGGGAATGTCTGTCTTGCTCAAGAAATCTCAGATGCGAACTGCAGACACTCTGCAATGAAAACGGAATAGATAGGCTGCCATATAAAGAAAAGGTGGATAAGGGCAGCATTGATAACTACGGACCTATTGTCAGAGATCCGAATAAATGTGTTCTTTGCGGCAGATGTATCAGTGTCTGTTCAAAAAAGCAGGATGTAGGAGTAATAGATTTTGCATACCGTGGAGCGCATATGACAGTAACTACAGCATACGAGGAAAGTATTGTGGATCATGACTGCATAAACTGCGGACAATGTATCAGGATATGTCCTGTTGGCGCTCTTTCAGAGAGGGACGATACAGAAAAGGTCTGGAAGGCTCTTGAAAATAAAGAACTGCATGTAGTTGTTCAGACAGCACCGGCAGTAAGAGTTGCTCTTGGTGAGGAGTTCGGGTTTGAACCTGGTACAAATGTAGAAGGAAGAATGGTAACTGCATTGAGAAGACTTGGGTTCAGCAAGGTGTTTGACACAAATTTCAGCGCAGATTTGACTATAATTGAAGAAGGTAATGAGTTGCTGGATAGAGTAAAAAATGGCGGAAAGCTTCCCGGCGGTAAATTACCGCTGATAACTTCATGTTCGCCAGGCTGGATAAAGTACTGTGAACATAAATATCATGATTTATTGGATAATCTGTCCAGCTGCAAATCACCGCAGCAGATGTTTGGAGCAATAGCAAAATCCTATTATGCAGAAAAGGCTGATGTTGACCCGGCCAGGATTTTTGTTGTATCCGTTATGCCATGTACTGCTAAAAAGTTTGAGGCTGACAGAGAGGAAATGCAGGTTGATGGACGCAAGGACATTGATGCAGTGATAACAACAAGAGAACTTGCCAGAATGATTCGCCAGGCTGGTATCAGATTTGCAGAGCTGGAGGATGGAGAACGCGACAGCATTCTTGGAACATACAGCGGTGCAGGAACTATTTTTGGAAACACCGGTGGAGTAATGGAGGCGGCACTTCGTACTGTTGCAGACAAGTTGACAGGAGAATCGCTGGACACTATTGAATATACTGCTGTAAGAGGCTTGGAAGGCATCAGGGAAGCTTCGGTAAATATTGCCGGGATGGATATAAAGGTTGCAGTTGCAAACGGAACAGGCAATGCAGCAAAGCTTCTTGATAAGATAAGAGCGGGTGAAGCGGACTATCACTTCATAGAGGTAATGGGTTGTGAAGGTGGCTGTATTAATGGCGGAGGTCAGCCTATAATAAAGGACAAATCCACTACAGACAAGGTAAAAGCAGCAAGAATAAAAGGACTTTATGATATTGACAGAGCGTGTGAAACCAGAAAATCACACAAAAACCCTGAAATTATTAAGCTTTACTCTGAATATCTCGGAGAAGCAGGGGGACATAAGGCTCATAAGCTGCTGCACACACATTACAAAGCAAGATAA
>CAYQCA010000244.1:0-6074 GCA_964415835.1 uncultured Clostridium sp.
TTAGGCAAATATTCAGTAACTTTTCTTTCAAGAATATCATGGGGAGGAGTACACCCCAGTCCCGTTTTGCCATTGCTCCATACCATACAATGTCTGTAGCTGATTCCTGGATAGAAGGTGATTTCCTCGTTCTTAAAAGCCTTATTCACGGCCTCAATAAGCAGACGTGCTTCAGCTGTGGATATTTCATCCGAGCTGTAATCTATCATCGTTTTATCTGAGTAATCAGCTTCATTTTCAGACAGATATACCAGATTACATCTTAGCGCAACATCAGTAGGGTTAAGGTTAATACCCATACTTACAGCCTCCAACGGTGAACGGCCTGTATAGTATATTTTCGGATTATAGCCCATGACCGACAAGTTTGCAGCATCACTGCCTGGAGCAATACCATCGGGAACAGTCTTAACCAGTCCTACCGTACCTTTTTGAGCAAGCATATCAATATTCGGCTTTTTGGCAAACTGAAGGGGAGTCTTGTCGCCTAATTGAGGCATTCGATAGTCTGCCATTCCGTCTCCGAGAATTACAACATATTTCATTTATATCAAATCCTTTTCATATATTTAAAAAATTATGGCAATGGGACATTTTAGCATACCCATTGCCTTTATTATAACGCATAAGTTCAAAAGAAAATTTTTCGATTGTAGAAAAATTTTCTTTCCTTTGTGCGTTTCAACGAGGCAAAAGTGTACTCAAGGACACCTTAATATACTCATTGCATGAAAATCAAAGCGGTGGAGGGACACCTTTGCCTCGTTATATCAAATGTTATCCTTTAACGGCAACTTTTGCCCAGGTGTCTTTTAGGCCAACCGTACGGTTGAATATCAGCTTTTCTTTGGTTGAACTTGTATCAACACAATAGTAACCCATTCGAAGGAACTGGAATCTGTTGCCGACAGCCGCATTTGCCAGGTCCGGTTCAACCATGCAGTCAGACAATATTTCAAGAGAATCAGGATTTATATTGGATCTGAAATCCTTACCCTCTTCAACATCTTCCGGGTCAATCTTCATAAATAAGTGATCATACAAACGAACTTCCGCATTGACAGCATGTGCTGCAGAAACCCAATGCAGGGTTCCTTTTACCTTCCTGCCGTCAGGTGAATTGCCACCCTTTGATGCCGGGTCATAAGTACATTTCAATTCAAGCACTTCACCGGTAGCTTCATCTTTTACAACACTTTCACATTTAATGAAGTATGTGTTCTTTAGACGAACCTCACGGCCCGGAGCCAAACGGAAGAATTTGTTCGGAGGGTTTTCCATGAAATCATCCTGTTCAATATATATTTCTCTGGAGAATGGAACTTTTCTGGTTCCCATTTCCGGACTTTCAGGATTGTTTTCCACATCGAACCACTCAACCTGACCCTCGGGGTAGTTTTCAATAACCACTTTCAAAGGTCTTAAAACAGCCATTACTCTTGGAGCGCTGGCGTTAAGGTCTTCTCTGATACAATGCTCAAGTAAGGCAAAATCAACCATACTGTTATTTTTTGCCACACCTATTCTTTCACAGAAGTTTCTGATAGAGGCAGGAGTATATCCGCGCCTTCTTAAGCCTGAAATAGTAGGCATTCTAGGGTCATCCCAACCGCTGACGTATTTCTCGTTAACAAGCTGCAGCAGCTTACGCTTACTCATCTGGGTATATGCCAGATTCAGGCGTGCAAATTCAATCTGTCTTGGCCTTGCAGGCAAATCTACATTTTCCTTAACCCAGTCATATAAAGGCCTGTGATCTTCAAACTCCAATGAGCACAGTGAATGTGTTATGCTTTCAACTACATCCTCGATTGGATGGGCGTAATCGTACATAGGGTAGATACACCATTTGTCACCTGTTCTGTGATGATGTGCTCTCAGGATTCTGTATATTACAGGATCTCTCATGTTTATATTTGGAGAAGCCATATCAATTTTAGCACGCAAAACCTTTGAGCCGTCGGCAAATTCGCCATTTCTCATTCTTTCGAACAAATCAAGGTTTTCTTCAACAGACCTATCCCTGTATGGACTGTTTTTTCCTGGTTCAGTCAGCGTTCCTCTGTATTCTCTCATTTCTTCGGCAGTTAAATCACATACAAATGCCAGTCCCTTTTTAATCAGATTAACTGCGCAATCATACATGGTTTCAAAATATTCGGATGCATAGAACAAGCCGTCCCAATTAAATCCAAGCCATTTTACATCTTCCTGGATTGATTCAACGTACTCAACATCTTCTTTGCTTGGGTTGGTATCATCGAAACGAAGGTTGCACTTACCGCCATATTTCAAGGCAGTACCAAAATCTATGCATATTGCTTTAGCATGACCTATATGCAGATATCCGTTAGGCTCGGGTGGAAACCTGGTGCGTATTATATTATCCGGAACTCTTCCGGCAGCTAAATCTTCATCTATAAAATCATATATAAAATTTGATGCAACAACCTCTTCTTCAGAGTTTGCAGAATTATTGGTCATTATTTCATCTGACATAATTATACCTCCGTTCCAATAGAATTTTTTAATTTTTCCATACCTGTTCTGATTCTTCTCAAGGTCTCTTCTTTTCCAAGGATATCAGCTATTTCAATAGCTCCGCCAGGAGTAACTGCTTTACCTGATATGGCTGTTCTTACAGGCCAAAGAATCAGGCTGTTTTTGATTCCTAAAGACTCAATATGTGCAAATAATGCTTCATGGATTGTACTCTCGTTCCAGTCTACTATAGCCTCGAGAACAGGATATGCAGAGTTCAAACCTTCCAGTGAGTTTTCCAATGTTGTTTTACTTTTCTTATGAACGTACATCTGAACATCGTATTCAGGCAACTGGTCAATGAAATCAATTGTTTCAGGGATTGAAGTCAGAACCTCAGTCCTTATTTGGAGCAATTTGCTTATTTTCGTTGTGTCAATGTTTTTGTTCATGAGAGTTTTCTCATAATACGGTAATGCGAACTTGTGGAACTCTTCAACAGGCATTTTTCTGATGTATTCACCGTTCATCCAGGTTAGCTTGTTTATATCAAAAATAGCTGGTGCTTTGCTGATACCTGAAATATCAAAAACTTCCTCTAATTCTTTCAAAGAAAATATTTCTTGATTTGTACTGGGGCTCCAGCCAAGCAAAACAACATAATTGACAATAGCATCTACCAGATACCCCATTGATACCAAATCTTCAAAAGAAGGATCTCCGGCTCTCTTACTCAGCTTTTGCCCTGATGCTTTTAGTATTAATGGAACATGCACATAAGTAGGAATATCCCATCCGTAAGCCTGGTACAAAAGATTGTATTTAGGGGTAGAGGAGAGGTACTCATTTCCTCTTACAACATGAGTTATAGCCATTTGATGGTCATCAATAACATTTGCAAAATTGTAGGTTGGCAACCCATCTGTTTTAATCAGAATCTGATCATCAAGCTCGCTGTTTTCAACGGTTATAGTTCCGTATACCGCATCTTCAAAGCTGGTAGAGCCGGTATCAGGCATTTTCTGTCTTATAACATACGGCTCATTATTGGCTAGTTTTTGTTCGATTTCTTCCTTTGAAAGAGTAAGACAATGTCGGTCATATCGATGTCCCTGACCGGCTGCATCCTGTTCTTCCTTTAGCTTGGCAAGCCTTTCCTTTGAACAGAAGCAGTAGTATGCACCGCCAAGGTCAATCAGCTTTTTGGCATATTCAAGATACATTCCTTTTCTTTCGCTCTGCACGTATGGACCATAATCACCGCCTACATCAGGACCCTCATCATGTGAAATACCTGCAAGCTTTAATGTTTTGTATATAACATCAACGGCACCTTCTACATAACGTTCTTGGTCAGTGTCCTCTATTCTTAAAATAAATTTTCCATTATTCTTTTTAGCTATTAAATATTCATACAGTGCAGTCCTTAAATTGCCAATATGCATATAACCCGTTGGACTGGGCGCATACCTCGTTCTTGTAATCATGTTAAAATCTCCCTTCATTTTTAGATATTAAAAAACCTCTCGTCCAAGGGAAAAAGCAAAAAATAATTTAACGATAAATTATTTTTTAGCGTTTCCTTATGCAGGACGAAAGGTCTAACTTCCGCGGTACCACCGTGCTTGGCTTAAAAGCCCTCTTTGAGGAACAAAGCTTTTGTTCCTTTTCTCTGTAACGGGAGTCCCCGTCAAGCCTACTTCATAAAGTCAATTAAGCCGGTCGCATTTTCCGGAAGATTAAATTGACTAAAATGTTTCTTCAGCCCGAAGCTCAGATACCTGTTTCCATCAGTGCCTATACCGGATTTCCACCACCGCCGGCTCTCTTTTTGCCTTAAGAATACTTCATCAATAATTGGCTAATAGACTTAAAGATGTACTTATTACCGTCATTGCTAATAAATTTAATTAGTTATTACCATATTATATTATTTTAGACAAATGTGTGTCAAGGGTTATTACTTCAATAACTCGAGTAATCCTTTAATACCTTTCTCCTCAAAATTAACCATGTCCTTATAATAATCTATCTCTTCCTTTACTGTCTCATTTAACAGCCTTTGCCCCAAAACCTCCACCGGAGCTATATCATCGGTAAATATCAGCTCTGACTTTGTAATTTGAACCAGGTTCTCTTTTACAGATTGCGATACCTTTTTTAACGGATTGGAAGAATCAAATTTACTAATATTATTCTCAAAATTACTCAGCATATTACTGTCATTTGATGCAAAAAGAAGCACATTTGTACTTGTTTTCAGTTCACAGGTATAAACCTGCTTCATAACGCTCTTTACTGTTTGGCTCAAATATTGATTGATGGGATTGTCGCCCTTTGATTTCATATTTATATTTAATATAATAACACCGCCCGGTTTCAGATGCTCCGACACTTCTGTGAAAAACTCCTTTGTAGCCATATGAAAAGGGATGGTAATGTCATGGTATGCGTCAACCATTATAACATCATACATCCCGCAATTTTTGTCCGCCAAAAAAGTTCTTCCGTCTGTCTCATAAATTGTTGCTTCATCATTCTTTAGCCCGAAATACTTTTTTGAGAAATCAACAATTTTAGGATCAATTTCAACAGCATCTGTTTTTACCTGAGGATAATAGATTTTGGACTGCTTTGCATAAGTACCTGTTCCGTTTCCCAATACAAGCAGGTCAAGCTCGGAATCCTTGTTAAAATCCTTTATAAATTGGGGGGCCATCAGAGCGTAATCGTAATAAAGACCCGATAATTTATTATCCTTCTGATAGACCGACTGTACGCCAAAAGCAACATTAGTTGAAAGGTAAACAGAGTTTTCGTCTTCGGTTACCTGCAAATAGTTGTAAATTGATTCGTCTTCAACCACGGATTCTCTCCAGAAAGCATAAGAATTGGAAAGGGGCAGAAACAATATACCAAATATTATTATTGCACTAATCGAAACCTTTACCATTTTAGTTTTGGTAATTATAAAATAAGCAGCACATATTAAATTTAATACAAGAGAAAACAGTAAAAAAGTTTTATTGGTTCCGAAAGCAGGGATAGTGACAAAGGTGGGGAGAAAGGTACCTATGATACTTCCGATGGTATTCATGGCATAAATTTTACCCACTGTCTTGCCTGTATCTGCTATATCGGTAACGCCTAGCTTTGCCAGATATGGGGAAACCATTCCCAGCCCGATCATAGGTACTGAGAATAAAACAAGACAGGATATTACAGAACCCGTTATGAGCAGATTATCCGGTAAAAATAAAACCAATAATCCTGTAATACCAACAACAATGTATTTGCCTACAAATGGGATAACAGCAACCCACAAAGCAGCACCCCATATAATTAGATAAAGTCTGTTCATACTGTTATGTTTATCAGCAGATCTACCGCCTAAAACATTACCGATACTCAGGGAAATCATAATTAAGCCAATAATTACTGTCCAAATAATCTGAGAAGTTCCAAAATATGGTGCCAAAAGTCGAGAAATGCTCAATTCCACTGCCATTACGGACATTCCGCAAAAGAATGACGTAGAGTATAACAAAAGCTTTTTATCCATTGGTTATTTGTCCTCACTTTTCCTTTAGAAG
>CAYQCA010000245.1:0-2664 GCA_964415835.1 uncultured Clostridium sp.
CTAAAGTATTTTCCCATTACCCTGGCAGATATCTTCGCTGCTGCAGATCCTCCATAGCCTCCCTCTTCAACTATAACAGCTATTGCTATTTCAGGATTTTTGTATGGCGCGAAGCCAATGAACCAGCTATGAGGTGTTTTGCTTTCAATATGCTGTGCAGTGCCGGTTTTTCCGCAAACCTGTACACCGCTGACCTGGGCTCTTGTTCCCGTACCTTTTGAAACGACATCTCTCATATAACGCTTTATTTCGCTTGCATATCCAATTGAAGTAACCTGACCTGTTTCAGAAGGCTCAAGCTTTTTCACATCATTACCGCTGTAATCTGTGACCTTATTGATTAGAGTAGGCTTCATCATTACACCGTCGTTTGCAATTGTTTGGGCAACCAAAGCCATCTGAATCGGTGTTGCCAAAACTTCTGCCTGACCAAATCCGCTTTGCGCCAAATTACCTTTTTCATTAGCTTTATAGCCGGGGAATCTGCTTTTATCAATAATTATACCATCGGAAGGTATACTCTTATTAAACCCGAATTTTTCAGCAGTTCTTAAAAGCTTGTCTCCGAGCCGCATTCCAAGGTCACCAAAAAAAAGATTACTGGATCTGATCATAGCCTGTTCCATATTTATTTTACCCATTACCTTTCCATGGTCATTACTAAGGGTATAGCCACCCCCTAAATCCATTTTTCCGGTATCATTAAATACCTCATCAACAACCCCTTCTATATTCTCCAGTGCACTTACTCCTGTTACTACTTTAATTGTAGAACCCGGAGGGTATAGCCCCGAGACTGATCTGTTCAGCAGCGGTCTGCTTTCATCGGAATTAATAGAATCCCAAATTTTACTCAGGTTGTTTGGGTCGTAGGATGGTTTTGATACCATGGCCAGAATTTCTCCTGTATCAACTTTCAACACGACCACTGACCCCTTTGATGTACCCAATGCATCGGAAGCAGCTTTTTGCAGGCTGTAGTCGAGACTTGTATATATGTCATCGCCTTTTTTATTTACTTCCTTAAAACCGTTTCCTATCCACGCAAAAATAGATGCTGATATATTGCTGGATAAATAACTGTCGTATAGATTTTCCAGGCCGGTAATTCCGTACTGTACATCATAGTATCCAAGAACCTGAGCAGTTGCAGCCCCACCCTTGTAAACCCTCTTATATTCGTTACTTCCCTCTTTCTTTTCACTGATTGACAGTACTTTTCCGCCCCTGTCGAATATGGTTCCTCTGACAACTTTGTTACGTATATCCCACATTCTTCTGTTATCAGGTCTGGTAACAATTTCAGGGCCTTTAAACATAGAAAAATATATTAAATAGTTTATTAACACAAAAAAGACTACGAGGAATATAATCATTACCCTCTTTATGTTGCCTGTTAAATTATCCATTGGCACCTCCTTGCCCACTTTCAGCCTCTACCTCTTTCTCATCTCCTTCAGATACTTTTTGTATTATACCCAGAGCCAAAAAGCTGATTACAAGAGAAGTTCCTCCATAGCTTACAAATGGAAGCGTTATGCCTGTGAGCGGAATAAACCCTGTTACCCCTCCAATAATGACAAGTGCCTGTGCTGCAATCATTACACTTAATCCTGCCGTTAAAAGTTTCGTAAAATTATTTTCGGCATAAATAGCACTTCTTATAGAGCGGTAAAACAAAAGGAAATGCAGAATAAGAATAGCGAGGCCCATAAAAAGCCCCATCTCTTCACAAATAACAGCAAATATAAAATCTGATTCATTAACTGCAACGTAACCGGGGTGTCCCATTCCCAGACCCCTGCCAAACAAGCCTCCCATGGCAATGGCGTACATAGACTGAACAAGCTGGTAGCTCTCATTATAAACATAATCCCAGGGATTCAGCCATATCATAAATCTCCTTCTGATATGACCAAACACTGCATAGCTTCCCAGTCCCCCTAACGCAAATAGACCCAGCGAAAATAATACATACCGTTTTTTGGAGGTGGCCAGATATACCATCGTAACAGAAACTGCAAATATTATCAGTGCAGTTCCCAAGTCCTTCTGAATGACCATGAAACCTAGTGCAATCATTATAACAAGGCCTGGTTGTATGAGTTGCTTTCTCGAACTAATATCAGGAAGAGCACATGCCAAATACAATATGAGAAATATCTTACCGAATTCAGATGGCTGAAAACTCACAGGTCCGATTTTAACCCAATTTTTTGCGCCAAGGATTTCAACTCCGATAAATGTGGCCATAGCCATAAATATTATAGTACCGGCCATGAAATAATACTTATATTTAGAATACTTAATTAAACCCTTTTTAAGGTACAATACTATAAACAAAAAGAGGAAAATTCCTGTTACCAGCCAAACCAGTTGCTTTACAGCTATTATTTTATCCAGTCTGAAAAGCATTATAAGGCCTATTGAACAAAGTAAAATAGCCAGTAAAAATATAAGCCTGTCTCCCATAGGATAATATTTCTTTAAAATCCAAGTGGTTATTGAAATAACAACCACAAATACAACAAAAAAGACACCGGCCAGTGGGTCTATAGGCTTTCCTAAAAATGCAAGATTAAGAAAGCCAAAGAATAAAAATATATATATAAAAATTTGAAGTGCTTTTAATTTCTTAGTCATCCAATTCTAAACTCCCGATAG
>CAYQCA010000245.1:2764-6063 GCA_964415835.1 uncultured Clostridium sp.
TCGTCATCCCATACTTTTAATATTGTTTGTGATATACGTATTTCATCTCCAGGCTGAAGATTCTTTTTGGAGATTTTTATGCCATTTATGAATGTTCCGTTTGTAGAGTTCAAATCCTCGAGCATATATCGACCATCCTCAAAATATATCTGAGCGTGGTAGCTTGAAACAGATTGTGAAGGCAGTACCAGTTGATTTGACATGTTCCTACCAATCGAAATTTTATTTCCTATAGGAATCATATCTCCTACGGCAAAATTGCCCCCATCACCCGGAATATCAACTTTAAGCTTCCAACCTAAATTCTTTCCGTTTTTCAAGCCACCCCTTTTAATATCTTTTGACATTATTCTCAAGGCTTTAACTATTATTGCGTATATAATTACAATCAGTATTATTTTAAACACTACTGAGAAAGAGCTAAAATCTAAAGCTTTAAAATCCATAACATGCCTTTCTTTTATAATTAATTCTTGTATTTAATATATTATAAACAATTACATGACAATTTACAAATTAGGCGACTGATGACATTGTTCAACTTAAATTTTAGTATGAAAAATAACACTTTAGTTGTATAATATTGTATAATTATATTAAATACAGATTATCACGTTAATAATATAACGAGGCAGTTAGATGGGCTCCCGCCTCGTTGAAACGCGCAGAGGTAATAAACAGAGCAATATAATTTGTTGGAGGATTTAAATGCAGACATATATTATAACAATATTATTAATACTGAATATATTTGGTTTTGTATTAGTATCTTTAGATAAATATAAAGCAAAAAATAAGCTGTGGAGGATTCCGGAAAGATCCTTTTTCATACTGTCTATTATGGGTGGCAGCATTGGAGTTTATATAGGGCTTTTTGTATTTAACCACAAAACCCGTAACTGGTACTTTATGTCTGTAATGCCTTTAATAATACTAATTCAGATTATTTTCATCTATTTCTTGCTGAATAAATAATTAGTCTGGAATAATCACCCCCATCACCGAATAACCTTTTAATATCATGGAACAAGGATTATGAGGTTATACAAATGGGATTCGATAAATTTTATAAAAACTCGGCTATACTAACTCTTTCGAATTTTGTAACCGGATTTATTGGCTTTGCCTTCTCAATAGTTTTATCAAAAAAGCTTGGGCCGGAAGGTCTTGGTCTTTATGGCCTGATTATGCCGGTATATTCTCTTCTGATATGTCTAACTGCCGACGGCCTGATTACGGCAGTTTCAAAAACATGTGCTGTATACAACAGCAAGAGGGATTATAGAAACCTTCACCGAACTGTAAAAGTTATAGTATGTTTTATTTTCCTCTGGAGCATAACCGTAGCCTTTTTGGTTTTCATAAATGCTTCGAATATCAGCAACTTCCTGATTAAAGATAAAAGGGCTGTAGATGCTTTAAAAATTATTTGTCCGGCTCTCATTTTTATTCCAATGTCAGCGATCTTCAAGGGCTTTTTTTATGGGTTTGAAAAATTCACAATACCTGCCGGAATTGACATACTGGAAAAGTGTATCAGAATTAGCATTTTGTTAGTTACAATGGCTATATTATCGCTAAATAGTGTCAAAAGCGCGGTAACTGCAGCCTATTTTGCACTTGCTATTGGGGAAGCTATAAGCCTTGTATTTTTGCTGTCTGCTTTTAAGGTTTTTTCTCGGAAGCTGATTCCTGTTAAAACTAAAGTAAAAAATCCGTTACAACTGCTGGCTGATATTTTAGTTATTTCATGTCCTCTGTGTCTTAACGGTTTTTTATCTTCTATTCTGACGACCGCGTCTACACTGGTCCTACCAAGGAGACTGATGAGTATAGGTATGACATATGACCATGCGCTTGAGCTGATTGGTAAGTTTATAGGAATGTCTCTAACAACTGTAAATTTGCCTTTTATTATTGTAGGTTCCATGATGACTGTTCTTATTCCAGATATGTCTCTAAGCCTAAGTAAAAAAGATTTATGGAGTACCGAAAAAAGAATCTCCCAAGTATTAAAAATATCATATTTAGTTGGTATGGGCACCTTGATCGTTTCCATATGCATACCCCAAAAACTGGGGATGCTGTTCTATAACCGGACCGACCTCGGGACTATGATTACAGTAGCCGGCTTATGCAGTTTTTTAAGCTACATCGCATCAGCTACCTATGGAATTTTAAACGGGCTTGGAAAACAAAATGTTAATCTTAAAAACTCATTGATTGTTTCTGTCGAATGTCTGGTGCTGGTAACTATTCTTACCGGCATTCCTGCATTAAACATATTCGGTTTTGGAATTTCAATCGTTATAACTTCTATAACCGGGTTGGTATTAAATCTTTACGAAATACAAAAAACCTGTGAGATAAAATTTACATTTTCAAAGGCTCTTATGTACACTATAATTGGATTGCTGGGTTTTATAGTAATGCGGCTGGTTACAAATCTATTCCCATCAAGCCTGATTGTTTTTGACGTACTTTTCTCAACTATAATATGCTTTCTCTTCATTTTTTACTTTTCGAAAATCTGTAAACACAACTTTTTTTAACATTTAGCCACATTTGATGTTATAATACCTTTTGTGTAGATAGAAGCTTACATGGGAGGAAAAAATGTACAAGTATATAATATTTGATGTGGATGGAACAATGATTAACACCGAGAAGGTTGTAAATGATGCTTACCAGGCGATGATATTTAAGGAACATGGCAGATATTTTACAGAAGAGGAAATGATAAAAGGTTATGGAGTCCCAACAAGACAAACATTGGCAACGTATGGCTTTAATGATGTCGACAAGGCGGTTAGGGAATACCAAGAATTTTTGATAGAAGGTTACGCAAAATGCTGTCCCTTCGATGGTATTTTAGAAATACTGGACTGGTTAAAGATAAATAATTTTCCTTTGGGTATTGTAACCTCCAGAACCCAAAATGAAATTAATATAGACTATTGTTTACAGGGTTTTATCCAAAAATTTGACGCTGTGGTAAGTTCTGATGAAACTATACTTCACAAACCAAACCCTGAACCTTTGCTTGAAGTTATGAAAAAAATGGATGCAGATCCCAAGAAGACTTTATATATAGGCGATACAGTATTCGACAGACAATGTGCCAGAAATGCAGGCATCAAATTTGCACTTGCACTTTGGGGTTCAAATAATGCGGAAAATATTAATGCAGATTATTTTTTAAAAAAGCCGGAGGAGTTGTTAGAAGTAGTACAGGA
Organism: uncultured Clostridium sp.; assembly: GCA_964415835.1. Lineage (GTDB taxonomy): Bacteria > Bacillota > Clostridia > Acetivibrionales > DSM-1351 > Ruminiclostridium. Next base: position 6,001 of record CAYQCA010000245.1, read on the forward strand.
GTAGCAGGAGTAGCAGGAGTAGCAGGAGTAGCAGGAGTAGCAGGAGTAGCAGGAGTAGCAGGA
>CAYQCA010000246.1:0-6022 GCA_964415835.1 uncultured Clostridium sp.
TAGATGAGTATTTGGCAAAAGACCCTGAAACAGCTAATGTGGATAAGGGCATAATGGATAGCTACAAATTCGGGGGAAAGACATATGCAGTTCCAATAAACCTGGAGTTCAACGCAGTTATGGTTAACCTTGACCTGGTGGAACAGCTAAATATGGATGTACCTACTTATGAATGGACAGTAGACCAATTTAAAGACTATCTGACTCGTGCAACAACAGATAAATATTCGGGAATAAACCACCTGTGGGGATTTGATGAAGTAATGGCAGGTATGTACAGCAAGGATCTGGCTCAGACGGCATACGATCCTGCAAGCGGAACATTGAAATTAACAGCAGGAAGCTGGGTAAAGGCAATGTCATTGCAAAAGGAATTGAAGGCTGTACCTGGCCTTGTATCTGACGACCTTAAGAACCAGAAGTTAAGAGACGAAGGAAAAGAAGACGACTACCAGAAGAAATTCGGAAAAGATGCAGATGCTTTAAGAGAAAGCAAAGTATTATTTGGATTCCATGGAACATGGGATTTGGGTTGGATCAAATCAATGAGCTACAAATATGATATGTTCCCATTGCCACAGGCTGCAGATATTGGATACCGTCAGACCTTACACGCTAATCACGCATTTATGATGTCTACAGCAAAATCACCTGATGCAGCATTTGAATTCCTCAAATGGATATCTTACGGAAAAGACGGAATACTTGCAAGACTTGATCTCAAGAAGAACAAAGTTGACGGAGATGGTAAACCTGCACCTGAATTCTTTATCCCATCTTCAAAGGATGCTGAAGTCGTAAAAGCATTTGAAGGCCTTGAATATGTGCCAGCAGGTGTAAAATACATGTACAACAATATGGATAAAGCTTTCAGAGCTGACTTCTACAAGATAGTACCGGATTGGGATAAGGTTATGAATGAAGTAGTTAACCCAAAGGCTGAAGAAGTAAGACAAGGAAAAGTTGAAGCAGCAGCAGTTGCTGCAGAACTTGAACAGAAAGCAAATGCAATGCTTTCTGAAGCAAAAGCAAACTTTGAAAAGCAATTAGCTGATGTACAGGCAAAATTCCCTGAAGTAAGAAAGCAAGCAGAAGCAAAGTAATTAAAAGAACGTAAAAAGTTATAGTGTGGACAGGATAAAGACAATTATGGTTGATATCCTGTCCTCATCTTCTAATATTGGACTGGAGGATTTATGAGGATGACAATTCTTAAACATATCAAACAAAATATAGCTCTTTTAATTTTTGTCATAATTCCGCTACTCTTAGCTAATAACGCCTATGGAGCTTCAACTGGCCATTCGGATGGGTTTCTCTCCAGTCATTGGATAAATATTGATACTTCGGCTATAAAGGATCAAGCTGGTCAACAGGATTTTTACAAAGTGCCGGGAAGTGGCATTAAGGACCAGGAAAACAGCCTGCTTTTACCTTTGGATGGTGCAGTCGAATTTATAATGAATGTAGAGAAGGATGGCAAGTACAATCTTGTACTTGAGTATGATTATGAGGGTACCGGTGCTCTTAAAAATACAGTTACTCTCAAATGGGATAATGAAGAACTTGTGGCTGGATTACCAATGCTATGGAAGGATGTTAATAAGAATTATCAAAAGGATAGATATGGAAATGAAATGATACCTGCTCAGGAAACGCTGGCAGGAACGCATTTAGAATATATTAGAGATTACAGTTCACTTAATAAAAAACCTTTTACCTTGGACATTAAAAAGGGTAAAATCAAGTTTACTCTGAAAAATAATACCCAGCCGCTTTTACTCAAAGCAGTATACCTGTTGGAAGAAAAAGCCTCTCCCCAATATGAAGAATACAAAAAAATAATTGGAGAAAAAAAAACAGGTTCCGGGATGATCATCATAGAAGGTGAGGACTATCAGCTGAAGTCGGATTCCTATATTCGGGCTGCAAATGTGCAAAATTCCGCGCTAAGTCCATACGAGTCAGGTATGAAGCTGATAAATACCATAAGTGATGCGGCATGGAAGGAACCCGGACAAAAGTTATTATGGGATTTTGAAGTAAAAGAAGCCGGAATTTACAACATAGGGTTTAGATATTCCCAGAATACAAAACAGGGTATGTCGGTATTCAGAAATATAGAAATTGATGGTAAGGTTCCTGTAGCTGAATTCAGAGAAATTTCATTTGAATATACAGGACTTGATTACGACAATATGGTTTTAAGAGATTCAAAGGACCAGAACATAGGAATATGGCTTGAAAGCGGAAAACATACAATAGCAATGGAAGTTGAAGCAGCACCTGTTGAAGAAGTAGTAAATGAACTAAAGACATTGATGTTGAAAATAAATGATACCAGTATAGATATAAAGAAATTAACCGGAAGCGGAAAAGACTCCAACAGAACCTGGGATATAGAACAATATCTGCCTGAAATAGATAACAGGTTAAATGAATGGGCAAACGAGCTGGATACAATCTATAACAAATTAGGGGATTTGAATGGCAAAAAGCCAACATATGCAGTAAAACTAAAAATGGCGGCTAAAAATCTGAGAGAACTGGCGAAGAATCCGGAAAAAATTCCAAGTACATTAACCAAGCTCAGTGAGGGCTCAGGTTCAGCATCTCAATTGATAGCGGATATAATGATGGAACTATCCGAACACCCACTGGGATTGGACAGAATATATATCTTTAATGGTGAAAAACTGCCTGCAGCTGACAGCAGTTTTATAAGAAAATTTGTAGAAGCTGTAAAAAGCTTTGTTGGATCCTTCTTCAAGGATGACAATTTTGCTGTTTCGTCGCAGAAGGACGACAAGGAATTGGAGATATGGGTAGCAAGACCGCTGCAGTATGTTCAAATGCTGCAATCATTGGCTGACTCGGATTTCACACCAGCAAGCGGAATAAAAGTCAAGTTTTCGGTTATGCCCAATGAAACGAAGCTGGTTCTGGCAAATTCTTCCCGTACAAATCCAGATTTGGCACTTGGAATAAGCAGTCATATACCATATGAACTTGCCATTAGAGGAGCTGTCCAAGAGCTTTCGGAATTTGACGACTTTCTTTCCTTTGTAAGTCAGGAATACAATCTTGAGACGTTAGTATCATACAGCATAGATGACAATATTTATGCACTGACCGAAACACAGGACTTTTTTGTACTAATGTATAGAAAAGACATTATGGATAAGCTGAAGCTTCCTGTTCCTGATACATGGGAGGATGTTAAGAATATAATGCCAGAACTCCAAAGACATTCAATGGGCTTTTATCTGCCGATGTCAGGCTGGACCGGCTTGAAACCTTTTTATACAACTGCTCCGTTCATTTATCAGAACGGAGGAAACATATATAATTCAGATGGAATCAGTACAGCAATTAATGAAGAGAAGGCTATTAACGGGTTTAAGTTAATGACAGAGTTGTTCAACATATACAGCGTAGAAGAGAACGCACCGAACTTTTTTAACAGCTTCAGATATGGAACTCTTCCCATAGGTGTATCAAATTTCAGCACATATACCAGACTGATGAATGCTGCACCTGAAATAAGTGGGTTATGGGGTATGGCTGTTGCACCTGGGGTAATGAATGAGGACGGAACAGTTTTAAGATATCAGGCTGCCAATGATAAAGCAGATGTATTGTTTTCTAACAGTGATATGAAGGAAGAGGGCTGGGAATTTTTAAAGTGGTGGCTCTCCAAAGATGTTCAGGTCAAATTCGCCAATGCCATGCAGACTAGCTTTGGCCCGGAATATATGTGGAATACTGCAAATCTTGCAGCCTTTGAGGAGATGAATTTTCCGGAGGAGCACAAGAAAATAATACTGGAGCAATGGAAATGGCAAAAGGAAATCCCCAGACATCCCGGAGGATACATGGTAGAGAGAGAAATAAGCAATGCTTGGACGGATATAGTAATGGATGGCAAAAATCTCAGAACTGCGGTAGATAAAGCGGCATTGATGTCAAACAGAGAGATGCGGCGAAAGCTGGAGGAATTCGGATATATCGAAAATGGAAAGGTAATAAGCGAATACCATGTTCCGACAGTTGAAGATATTAGAGAAAGGGTGAAGGTGGGGAAATGAAATTCCTAAAAAGAATTACAAGCGAACAGTCTCATTGGATACTGCTGGCACCATATCTCGTATCATTTTCAGTATTCATAATTATACCGATTGTTATAGCGATAGTACTTTCTTTTACCTATTTCAATACGGTACAATTTCCAAGCTTTATCGGATTTAAGAATTATATAGTTCTTTTGACACAAGACCCGGTTTTCATGCAGAAGGTCCTCCCCAACACAATAAAGTATGCGTTGATAGTTGGGCCCGGAGGGTATATTCTTTCATTCCTTCTGGCCTGGCTGCTGGCGCAGCTGACAAAGGTACCCAGAACAATAATTGCAATAATACTGTACTCGCCTTCACTGACGGGCGGAATCACAATGGCAACCCTTTGGAGCGTAATCTTCAGTGGTGACCAGATGGGTTACTTAAACAGCATACTGCTTCGGCTGAGGTTAATATCCGAGCCGGTGCAGTGGCTGCAATCACCGGACTATCTTATGACTATAATGATAATCATATCCCTCTGGGGAAGTATGGGAGTCGGATTTTTGGCTATGCTGGCCGGAATATTGAATGGAAACGAAGAGCTTTATGAAGCTGCATATATAGATGGCGTCAGGAACAGAGTACAGGAAATAATATATGTTACAATTCCTTCCATGAAGCCCCAAATGCTGTTTGGAGCCGTAATGGCAATAGTTAATACCTTTAATACCGGATATATAGGTGTATCTCTTTCGGGCTCAAACCCGACACCTCAATACGCAGGACAATTAATTGTAAACCATATAGAGGATTATGGTTTTATAAGATATGAAATGGGCTATGCATCGGCAATTTCGGTTGCATTGCTCTTTATGATATGGGGTATGTCGAAATTATCCTGGAAGCTTTTCAGTGAAGATTAAGGAGGTAAAAAGCAATGGCTGCTTTTAAAGGAGTAGGAATAAATCCGAAAGGTTTTCATAAAAGCCAGATAAAATTTTATCTGGTATTATTACCAATTGTTGTATTTATGGGAATGCCGATTTTATTTATTACATTTCATGCCTTCAAGCCGATGGATGAACTTTTTGCCTTTCCGCCAAAGTTTTTTACAACAAATCCAACGCTTGATAATTTTGTGAAACTTTTTTCGTCTTCAGGAAGTACAAATATACCGGCCACAAGATACCTTTTCAACAGTATTCTTGCCTCTGCGACAGTGGTTCTATCGTCTATATTGCTATCAAGTGCGGCAGGCTATGTACTCTCAAAAAAGAAGTTCAGAGGGAAGGATACTATTTTTTCAATAAACACTGTTGCGTTGATGTTCGTACCGGTTGCTGTTGTTATACCAAGATACTTTACAGTAGTGAAAATAGGTTTAATTGATAACTTTTTTGCCCATATACTGCCACAATTGGCATTGCCGGTGGGTTTGTTTCTGGTAAAGCAGTTTATTGATCAAATACCTGATTCGCTGGTGGAGGCAGCTCAAATAGACGGAGCATCAGATTATTTTATTTTAATCAAGATTATTATGCCAATGGTTAAACCTGCATTATCAACAGTTGCCATATTGGCTTTTCAAGCATCATGGAACACATCTGAAGCCTCGGAGCTTTTTATAAATGATGACTCTTTAAAGACATTTTCATTTTTTGTATCAACATTAGCTTCAGGTTCCGGAAGTACTGTCACAGGTGCAGCTACAACAGGAAATGCAGTAGCGGGTCAGGGAATGTCGGCTGCGGCATCATTTATAATGTTCCTGCCCAACTTTATACTGTTTATTCTGCTTCAGTCAAAGGTAATGAATACAATGGCACACTCGGGTATTAAATAGAGCATTTAATTGGGGGGGTTAAAATGAACAGAAAAATAATATGGATTATTACAGTATTTATAGTTGCATTGTTCGCTATGCCTGCACAGGTTAATGCTCAAAATGCTACAGCTTATACCTA
>CAYQCA010000247.1:0-2354 GCA_964415835.1 uncultured Clostridium sp.
TACAAAAATATACTCTGCATTGAAGACAGCGAGGATTGCGGAGACTCATACATTTATCTTAGTGCTGAAAAGGGCAGCACATATACTACGGAAGGGTTGGTTCCTGAAATTAAATGCATCTTGAACTCCTGTTTCGAATCAAAGTATAGTTTGACATACCAAATGGAGCTGCCGGAGTGCTTTATAAAAGAAACCGGTCTCAGAAGTGAAAAGCTGGTTATGAACAGTGTTGAAATTACTATTGGGCTGAAAAAGGGCAGCCGCTGGCTGGATATAAATTTCAGCATCGACAACAAGTCAAAGGATCACAGGGTGAGAGCACTTGTTCAAACTGGCATACAAACAGACTTAACACACGCATCAACTCCGTTTGATGTGATTAAAAGAGACCGTAAGGAGGTTCTCAAAGGTATAAAAAACGGGACCCAGCCAAACTCATCGTTTGTTGATATTTGTGACGGTGCGGAAGGTATTTCTGTATTGAATCAGGGAATACACGAATATGAGCATCTTATGGACGATAAAGGGGTAATTGCCATGACATTACTCAGGTCGAACGGAATGATAGAAATGCATTCAATGGGTGATACCTGGCAGGCTCCCGGAAATCAGTGCCTGAGAGAGATAAAGCTTAAAATGGCACTGTATCCGCATAAAGGAGACTTCATGGAAGCAGAAACAGCAACGAGGAGCAGGGAATTCCAGAATCCTGTATTGAGCTATTATCAGCCTGAGGACATCAGAAAATTTGTAGGAGGAAGACCTGCAGTTCAGGATTCTTCTATAAATGAAACCTTCTATAGGGAAAAGCCAAATGCGGATATTGTACTACCTCATGAACTTAAGCTGTTCGATATAAAGGGCGGGAATGTAGTTGTGTCTGCGGTAAAAAAATGCGAAAATAGTGACGGTATTGTTATTAGGTTGTATAATATTAGCAGTGACGAAAGCGAATTTGAATTCACATACTTTAAACCTTTGATGCAAGCGCACAAGCTTGATATGAAAGAAGAAGCCGTTTCGGAATTGCTATTTACCGGTAATAAACTGGATACTATCAGATTGAAGCCGAAAGAGATTTATACAATGTTAGTAAAATAGAGATTGGAGCTTTGTGGTGCAGCTAATCGGTTGCACCACGAAGTGTTAATATGCCGCTTAAGTTGACAATGGAGGTACTTGATGAAAATTGACAGGGATTCAAATATGCCCTTATATATACAGTTTAAAAGTATAATAATTGATAAGCTCAAAAAAGGTGAAATTAAGCCTGGTAGCATTTTGAAAACCGAGATGGAGCTTTGCGATGAATATGGAATCAGTAGGTACCCGGTCAGGCAGGCTATGGATGAACTTGTGACAGAAGGCTATCTTGTCAGAGTCAGAGGAAAAGGTACTTTTGTAAGCAGTGAGTTGCCAAATATGAGGGCTTCGGATGTGAAGCTTCTGGGGCTGGTAATGCCTAATCTTATAGACGGCTTCAATGGTGATATACTTTCCGGCTTTGAAAAGCAGGCGCGGAAAAGAGGCTATCTTACTATTGCCTGTTGCTCTGAAAGTTCACCAGTAGAGGAACTGAGATGTATTGATATGCTGGTTGACAGTGGAGCCTCGGGAATATTTGTATTTCCATGTGACGAAAGCAGGATAGATGAGAGAAGAGAAGATTTAAGTTCAAAAGGTATTTATCTTGGGATCATGGACAGAAACCCGGGGATTCAGGATATAGACTATATAGGTTCCGACAATTTCGGAGGAGTCTATTCGGCAGTCAGGCATCTTTCGCTACAAGGATTTAGAAATACTGTGTTTGTTTCATACGGAACCGAAGTGTCTTCTGTGAAAGAGAGGCTAGCCGGGTATCAAAAAGCTGTAGAAGATTTTAATATGAATTCGGCAGATAAAATTACTGTTGTAGAGGATATAGGTACCGACAAGCTACAGAAAGATTTATTGGCTATGAAGAAACATGTGCCGGTTGGAATAGTTGCAACTAATGACTTTATAGCAATTAACTGTATGGATATTCTTATAAAGGAAGGCCTGACAATCGGGAAAGACGTTGCTATAGTCGGTTTTGACAATATTAAGGAAGGAAGTTACCAGCAGGTGCCTTTGACTACCGTTGCTCAAAATGGACTTCTGCTTGGAAGTACTGCTGCGAATACTGCGATTGACAAGCTGGAGGGTAAAGCCAACCAGTTATACAGGTGTACTGTTCCGACGCAGCTGGTGGTCAGGAGCTCGTGTGGGGAGAAGTTGGGATGAACCTGAATATGTAGCACTCTATTGCTTCGTTTGCAATCTTCTCAAACCGGAAGTATACTATTAATAACAAGCTATGCGGAGGTGAG
>CAYQCA010000247.1:2454-5980 GCA_964415835.1 uncultured Clostridium sp.
ATATATTTTACCGATAAGCTCCGGCGCCAGATGGCTCGGATTCCCGAATTCTCCTGCACGCTCATCGAAGCCCCCATGGGCTATGGCAAGACAACGGCCGTACGGGAATATTTAAAAGGTACGGACGTCCATGTTTTGTGGCAGCGCATCTACGACGGCTCAGTCACCGGCTTCTGGACAGCCTTATGCCGGCTTCTGCGGGAGGTTGACACGGATTGTGCCGAAAGCCTTGAACAGCTGGGTTTTCCCAACGACAGCGTCACGATGCAGGAAGCCCTGAGACTGATTGAGGGGATAGTACTTCCAAAAGAAACCTTCCTGGTGTTTGACGATTATCATCTGGTCAGCGCCACCGAAGTGAGCGGCTTTATGAGCTTTCTGATTATCAGTGAAATCGAGCATTTACATATCATCCTGACAGCGCGCTTTGTCGAGCACTTTCGGATTGAGGAGCTATCACTCAAGGGGTACTTGTATCAAATTGAAAAGGAATTCTTTGAGCTGACCCCAGGCGAAATCGTCGAGTATTACAGGCTATGCGGCATCAGCCTGTGCCCGGATGAGTCGGATAAGCTGTACAAACTCACGGAGGGCTGGATCAGCGCCCTGTACCTGTTGATGCTAAGCTTTCGTGAAACGGGAAGCCTTGCAAACACAAACAATATTCAAAGGCTGGTGGAGAGCGCGATCTACGAGCCGTTTTCACAGGAGATCAAGGAGTTTCTCCTGTGCGTATGCCTGTTCGACTGCTTTACTTTGAGGCAGGCCGTCCATATGTGGGGCGGCGATGGGGCGGATGCGCTTCTGGCGGAGATTCGGGGGAAAAACGCCTTTATCACTTTTGACGCGGAAACAAAAAACTATCAGATGCACAATATTTTTACCGGCTTTCTGCGGGAGCGGCTTGAGGAAAAGACCGCCGATTACAGGCGAGGGCTCCAGAAAAAAGCCGGGCAATGGTGCCTGCAAGCAGGTGACTACCTAGCCGCGATGCATCATTTCCACGCAGCGGAGGATTATGACAGCCTGCTCTATGCGGCAGAGCTTGACAAAACCAGCAGCTTCGGTGCTGAGAAAAAAGCGCTCATCATCCGATATTTCGAGGAGTGCCCTGTGGAATATCGAAAACGCCACCCTATGGCTCTGCTCGTTTATGCCATGGCGCTTGTGACTTTTAACGAAACCGTCCTGTTTCAGAAGGCCTGCCAGGAGCTAGCGCAGCTGATACAGTCCGGCGGCTTGGATGCTGAACGCCACGATGAGCTGGCCGGCGAGCTGGAACTACTGACGAGTTTTGGAAAATACAACAACATTATGGGCATGTCGGAGCACCACAAAAGAGCCTGCGCACTTTTAAAAAAGCCCTCCGGTTTTATGGACACCACCGGCAGTTGGACATTTGGCTCCCCCTCCGTGCTGTACATGTTCTACCGGGAGAGCGGAATGCTTGAACAGGAAATCCGGGACATGAAGGAGGCCATGCCGTACTATTACAAGCTCACGGACGGGCACGGCACGGGTGCGGAGTATCTGATGGAAGCCGAGCAACACTTTAACAGAGGAGATGTGGAAAGCGCGAAGATCGCCGTGCATCGAGCGCTGTATCTGGCTGAGGAGGCAAAACAGCCAAACATGCTCCTATGTGCGTTTTTTTTACAAGCCCGTATGGCGCTGTCGCAGGGGGACTATGCTTTCGTTCAGGAGCTACTGCGGCAGATACACGAAACTGTGGAAAGCAACAGACAGTATGTTCTCATCCATACTGTTGACCTGTGCCGAGGTTTTATCGACGCCTGCCTTGGGCAGAAGGATAAAATTCCGAAATGGCTGGCGGAAGGCGACTTTAACTCAAGCCGCCTCTTCTTCCCGGCCAGAGCCTTTTATAATATTATCTACGGAAAGGCGCTTCTGCTGCGCGGGGACTACACCAAACTGCTCGGCCTATCCGGTCAGTTCTTTGGAATCGCTTCGGTTTTTCCCAGCGTGCTGGCAAGCGTTTATACTTATATCTATGTAGGGGCAGCAAATCAGCGGCTCCACCGCAGTGCTGAGGCTCTCGATGCCGTCCGGCAGGCGCTGGCGCTGGCCGCCCCGGACGAGGTCTGGATGCCTTTCGTGGAAAACGGGGTGGAAATAAAGTTGATCCTTGACGCACTGTTGACCCAGGGCTCATACCGTGAGGAGATCAGGAAGATTATAGCGCTGCACGCACCGCATCAGCAGGCTGTGGAGCGGATCAGTGCCGCCTGGTTCCGTGACATCAAGCTGAAGCTCTCCGAACGGGAGACTGAGATCGCCCGCCTGGCTGCTAAGGGCTTCTCAAACAAGGAAATTGGAGAGCGTCTGTTTATATCAGAAAACACGGTGAAAACGCAGCTGAAAAGCGTTTTTGAAAAGCTCGGCGTCAACTCCCGCGCACTTTTGAAGCAGCACGTCGACCGATAAAGAACAAGGTATGCTGTCAAAATCACCCATTGGATGATACAAAATCTAAAAATCCACTGTACAATAATGTATGGTGGATTTTTCTATGAATAAAGGCACCGGAGCAAGCTGTGTCATCCAGATAATTTAAAATAATATATTATATCAGTACATTACGTAAGTTTATCGATATTCGATTTCTACACTTGCTTTATTTTCATTAAAATAAATATTGTCACCCTCCGGATAGTGCCATAATGATTGCAGCGTTTTTGGCTGCTTGATTCCATTTACAGTTTGATAGTCTATAATAATTGCCGACCAATCGGCTTGTCTTGCGGAACCATCCATGTTAGTTGCAACTCTGTCACCTGTCTTAAAAGAGAGCATTAGCCCATTTTCATCAAAAGTAAATATACCGCTGGCAGAAATTCCATAATAATTTATTATTGCCTTTACATGAGTGGAGTCTATTTCTTTCCATTGTATGTAGTCCTGAAGTGCTGCATTTGGGACAACCAGACATTCCGCAAGAAAGGTTACAAGAGACGCCTTATCCATAGCAGGACCTCTTTGGTCAAACAGCTGAATAACCTTTGCAAGTCGGCCTTTCATGCTACCAACTCCGTCTTTGTAGGAGTCCAGACCCTCAAAAGGGATTCCGAAAAGGGAAGAGTCAATAAACGCAAACCTGTCAGGTTTATCAACAAAGTTATATTGGGTATAGTCAATTTTTATTTTTTTGTCAGCGGACATGTAAAAATCCACATCCTTGAAAGTCGCTTTCATGTATGACATTTTAGGTTTACCCAAATATCCGCAATTTTTAAAATATTTCTGAACAGGAGAGGGCAGGTCTTTAATATCTTCTTCAGTAAACAGTGAAGACATAGAAGCTGTATTTGATATTCTGTCACTGATTATATTCTTAAACTCACTTCTTGTAGTTGAGTATGGTACATTAAAAAATATAATAGCGCCGACAACCAGGATTAATATAATTGATAATACGGTAATCATAATCTTTCTACTCCTTTTTCTATCAGTCATTTTGATTCTCCATTCTAATAATATTTTCTTCCAGTTTAGTTATTCCATCATT
>CAYQCA010000248.1:0-5923 GCA_964415835.1 uncultured Clostridium sp.
GTGCTATGATGAAAATGGCTGGCCCAGCGGTTTTGCTGATGGCGTAGTCCCTGCAATGGGTGAAAGCTATCATGTAAAATGGTTGACTTTTGAGGAAATTAACACTTCTGATATTCAAAAATTGCTTGGTGAAAAATCAACACTTGGAATTTACTCTTACGATGAAGTTCAAAAACAAATAAGGAGGATTGTGTCTGAAAATCAAGTCGGCCCAACTTCAAAGTTCTTTTTGGTAAAATATTCATCGAACCCATGTTATGTTGATATACTAAACAAAGATACAATAGCAGCCTTTATTAAGGTTACTCACGAGAGATACTATAAACAATTTGGCAATCAATTCGGTGAAGGTATCAAGGGCTTCTTTACTGATGAGCCACAGTTCTCGAGGGATCAAATTCCCTGGTCACATATTTTACCTCAGGAATTCATGAAGAATTTCGGCTATGATATCACAGATAGCCTTGCCGCTCTTTTTATTGAGTGTAATGGCTATGAAAAAATCCGCTATGATTTTTGGTCAACTGTCAGTTCACTATATGTGAATTCCTTTGGCAAACAGATTTTTGACTGGTGCGAAGCTCATAACTGTCAACTTACAGGTCATGTTATGCTTGAAGATAATTTGTGGACACAAATGCGTGCTACAGCAGGTGCAATGCCCTTCTATGAATATATGCATATCCCCGGGATGGATTGGCTATGCAGAGCAATTGACAGTCCTATTATTCCGAAGCAGGTAAGTTCTGTGGCAAGCCAGCTTGGCAAAAAACAGGTTATATCAGAGACCTTTGCACTATGTGGCTGGGATGTCAGCTTTGAGGAGCTTAAGTGGATCGCGGAATGGCAGTATGTAAATGGTGTAAATTTAATGTGCCAACACCTCGAAGGTTATTCTCTTAAAGGTTTAAGAAAAAGAGACTATCCACCTTCACTATTTTATCAGCAGACCTGGTGGAATGAGTATCATCACTTTAACGACTACTTCTCACGCTTAGGGAAGCTTTTGGCAACCGGCGAGGCTGTGGCAAAAGTGTTACTTCTACACCCAATCAAAAGTGCCTGGATAGCATATAATTATCAGAATACTCCTAAATTGCAGCAGTTGGATGAAGATTTTAAGAATACCACAGAGCTCTTATCAGCGCTACATATAGACCACCATTATGGTGACGAGACAATAATTGCAAAGCATGGAAGTATAGAAGGAGACCTATTCGTAGTAGGTAAATGCAAGTATGAGGCAGTTGTTCTACCTTCTATGATAACCATAGACATTAAGACAATAGATTTATTGGAATCATTTATTAATGCTGGCGGTGCTGTTATTAGCTCAGGCATGTTTCCAGAATTCGTCGAAGGTCAAAGAAGTAATAAATTGAATGAGCTTTCAAAAAAGATTCATCATATTAATTCAAGAGATGACATTTATAAGTTCCTGAGTAAAAAGAACATTCCCTCAATTAGCATTTCCGGTAAACTTGATAAAACAGCTGAAATTCATTACTGTGAAAGAAAACTGGAGGATAAAAGGATATTCTTCGTCGTTAACCATTCCAAAGAGAAAATGGCTGCTGATATAACTATATACGGAAAAGGTCATGCTAGGATTCTTTCACTGGAAGCTGTAGAGTACGCCGATATTAAACAGCGACCTGGCGAAAATGAAATTTCCTTTAAATTGCCTTTTGAACCAATGCAGTCATATTTATTGGTTGTAGAGAATGACAATACTACGCCCGAAACAATAGAGACTGACACCCAGCAAGCTTCCCAATTGCTGAACCTCTCAACGAAATGGACTATAGAAAAAATGGGGCTTAATGCGCTTACGCTTGACTATTGCTATTACAGTATTGAAAACGGCCCATGGGAAGGCCCAATACATACTATTAACCTTATGGATTTGTTGCTTAAAAGACGCACGCAATGTGATATTTCATTAAAATTTGACTTTAATATGGAATTGGATTTGGATAATCTTCATCAGCTTTTCCTGGCAATAGAAGATGCCAACGAATTTGAGATATACATAAATAATCAAGAGATAAAATATCAGGACATCGGTTGGTGGAAAGACAGTTCCTTTAAGAAGGTTAATATAAGAGATTTTGTTCTTCCCGGACAAAATGTTATTATACTTAAACGTAGCTTTTACCAGTCTCAAAAGGTATATGATGTTCTCTTTGGAGAAAATGTGCTTGAAACCGAAAGAAACAAGCTGACCTACGACATAGAACTGGAAAGCATTTATTTAATTGGAGACTTTGGTATTGTCAGCGAGTCAGAATATAGCTATGGTGAGAGAAAGGCTTTGTTCACAAACGGACCGTTTACTGTTGTAGAAAAGCCTACAGAATTAGTCAGTGGCTGTTTTACCGAGCAGGGCTTATGCTTCTTCTCTGATGTTATGACAATAAGTCAAACAGTAAATGTTTTAGCCGGCGGAACAAAATATTTACTTGATTTAGGAAGACCAAACGCAGCTATGTGCAAGGTTTATATCAATGATAAATTGGCAAAGACAGTCCTGTGGGCACCGTACCAAATTGATGTAAGCAACTATTTGAAGATCGGTGAAAACAAAATAAGTATTGAACTTTTTGCAAGTAATAGAAATTTACTTGGCCCTCATCATAATATCGTTGGAGAATCTTATACAGTTGGGCCTGCTACTTTCACATCAAGCCCCGGATGGAGTGATTCAGGCGAGCTGAAAAGCGTGTGGTCCGACAATTATTGTTTTGTAAAATTCGGTCTATAGGTAAAAGCGCGCCCATGCCGGGCGCACTACATTTTATTTAAACCTTTTCCGGTTCTGGATATTCAACGTCAAAAGTTTCAACCGTTACCTTTTTCATTACCTGTGCCTCTTTGGGTTTATCATTGTAGTCTCTTTTTGCACTGACAATCCTGTCGGCTTCTTCAATACCTTCTATTACTTTGCCAAATGCAGCATATTGTCCATCAAGGTGAGGAGCTTTGGCAACCATGATGAAGAACTGTGAACCTGCAGAGTTTGGTGCCATTGTTCTAGCCATGGACAGGACTCCCTTATCATGTTTTAAATCGTTTTGAAAACCATTAGCTGAGAACTCACCTTTGATGCTATAATCAGGTCCGCCCATACCTGACCCCTCCGGATCACCGCCCTGAATCATAAATCCAGGTATTACTCTGTGAAATACAACTCCATCATAGAAGCCTTTTTTTACAAGAGATATAAAGTTGTTTACAGTGTTAGGGGCTATCTCGGGGTAAAGCTCCGCTTTCATTACATTACCATTTTCCATTTCTATAGTAACTATAGGGTTTTGGCTCATTATAAAATACCTCCAAAAATATGAAATTTGTTGATTAGTTTTATTTTATAGTTTTAGACCAATATGTCAAGTATATTCTCATTTCATGCAAAAAATGTTTATTGTTAATTTCCTTTAATTATGGTTATCTGTCATACAATATGTTATACTTTTTTGTATTATCTTAAATTTGAGGATGCTTATGAAAAAATTATTTTCCGGGTTTAATCATCTGGATATAACATCAAAGAATGCTTTATTTTTTACGTATGAAGGTGCAGTCGGAGCAATTATTTTGAATATGGCAAACCCGTTTTTTTCAATGTTTGCGCGCCGGATGGGTGCCAGCGATTATCAAATTGGGCTCATATCATCACTCCCTGCGTTAATGGCTGTTTTTGCCCTCATACCGGGAAGTCTTTTTGTTGATAGAAGTGAAAATAAAAAAAGAGTAGTTTGCTTTCTTATTCTTCTTTTCGGAATAATGTATCCGCTTGCAGCCTTAACCCCTTGGTTAGGTCAATATAAAGTTACATTATTTATTACCATAATCGCTTTAATGAATTGGCCCTTTTCTGTTTTTAATATTTCATGGCAGTCTTTCTTTTCTGATGTTATGGTATCCAGATTTAACGCAGCCTTCACCAAAAGAACCCACGTTTCAACTTTCGTCGGAACTACAGTATCCTTAACCGCTGGATTACTGCTATCGTACATACCAAAAAATGACGGTCAAAGAATAATAATGTATCAGCTATTCTTCTTCCTTTCATTTATTTTGGCAATTGTCCAGAGCTGGCTGCTTAACAAAGTCTCTTCTCCGCTGGTTTTTAAAGACAAAACCGAAATGCCCGGCAATATTAAACTTATAAAAGAATGCTTAAATAATCTTGTTACATTCAAGGAGTTCAGGTTATTTGTTATCTTGTCGGTTATTTTCCACATGTCCTGGCAAATGGGTTGGCCATTATTTTTTATTTATCAGGTTGATGTAATTGGAATAAACGAGGCCTGGTTAAGCTATGTAAATGTTGTGGTTGGTTTTGCCGGTGTCATTACATATTCTTTTTGGGGAAAGGCTATTGAAAAAAAAGGGTCACGGCTTATATTGATTGCCGGAGCATTTGGCTTGGCTTTGAACGCACTGACTATTCTTCTTACACACACAAGGATTACCCTATTGATTCAAAGTACATTTACCGGGTTGACTTTTGGAGCTTTTACTCTGGCTATATTTGAGGAATTGATTGGAGTTGTGCCTCAAAAGAATAAAACTATAAATATTGCAATGTATACAACGTTAATATATATTTCTCAGTTTTTTTCTCCGCTGATTGGCGTATGGATTTACAAACAGACCTCTATTTTTTTTGCGCTGACATTTGTGGGAATATTCAGGCTTTGTGCCACTGCATTGTTTGTTGTGAGATATATAAGAACAGAACGCAGGAGTCAGAAGTCAGAACTCAGAAGTCATAGGAGTAACAGGAGTCGTAGAATAAGGTAGCCCGGCTCCGCCGAGCTTGAATTACTTAAAAGAATAACAATACAGAGGGTTTATAAGATGTTTAGTGCAAATTATATTGGGATTATTACCATATTCTCTGCAGTTAGTCCATTTGTAAAGAGAACTAAAAACTGTAGGTTGTTACAATGTTTTGACACGTAACTTCCTACAGTTTCATATTGTATGTCCGCTCAGGCGGACTTTGATTCAAAAAGCTCGGCATGCCGAGCTTTCCTTCATTCTGTACTCCTGAACTCCTGAGTTCTGCGTTCTTATTCTATACTTCTGAACTCCTGATTTCTGTGTTCTTATTCTGTACTCCTGAGTTCTGCGTTCTTATTCTGTCTTCTGTCTCCTGTCTCCTGTCTTCTGTACTCCTGCAAAGCTACTCCAACTCCAGACTCAACTGCTGAGCCTCAGCTTTATCCTCATCCTTCATATAGCAGCCGATTGCAGGTATATTCTTGGTCCTATAATAGTCTACATCTGCCAGCACTATTTCGTCCAAAGTATTTACACTTATCATTGTACTGCCCTTTTTAGATGTAAGTACCTGTACACCTTGCGAATCCCTTGTGGTTTTCGGATTTATTCCGTCAGTATTAAATACCAGAACCTTTTTAATACTGCTAATTGCTGCTAGTTCAATATCCTCAGTTATGAACATCATCCTAATCAATGGTGAGCCATCGCAGTATGCATTAGCAAGCTTTTTCCTGTTAGTCTTGGTTGCGTAGCTGGACATGCTTATCTTTGAGCCTTTTCCATTCTCATAGAAAAACAGCATGTATCCCTCATAATTATCAGTTGCCGTGATATATATTATCTTCTCATCAGTATCCAGACCAAGCAGGTTTGTCAAATATTCTCCAAGACTGCTTGCCTTGCAGTCAGGAATATCATAAATTTTCATCTTATACACATTAAACTGATTTGAGAATAGTAGCAGTTCGGACTTGTTATGAGTCTCAATTTCCTGTACTATTACATCGTCATCCTTTAGCTTGTGTTCCGGATTTGCACGAAGCGAAACCAAAGCGATCTTTTTAAGATAATTATGCTCAGTAAGGAACAGTTTTAAATTATAGTCCTCAATCAGGTTTTCTGTAGTTAT
>CAYQCA010000249.1:0-642 GCA_964415835.1 uncultured Clostridium sp.
AACATTTGGAGATGCAGTATTTGGCGATACAGCCGAAGATTTTAGAATTTTATACAATTCTAGCAGTAAAGGCTTCGATGCAGATACATTTAAAGCATATGATACTCTTAAAATCCAGTCTTTTGATTCCGCTGCGGCAGTGGAAGCAGACAGGGATGAATTGGATATCCTATATGCATATACCATAATCCAAAAGCCTTATGATCCGATAAAAGAAATAAATAAAGAAAAAGAAAGCCCTTATGTTTTTGAAACCGCAGCTTCTGTAAAGAACAACCTTTATCTGAGCGTGGTCGGAGAGGTGTACGGCTCAGACATCACCTGGAGCTCCAGCAACACCGGAGTAATCGACAATGATGGCAAGGTAACACGGCCGAATGCTTTAAGTGGAGATGCAAATGTTAAATTGACTGCTACTATCAGCAATAATGGATCAAGCGACACAAAAGAGTTTGATCTGGTTGTGTTAAAGCAGGAGCAAATTATTTATACGGTAACCTTTAACAACAATGATGGGAGTATACCAACAAGTACGACTACCATGGCGGCTATATCTGGGGAAAGTCTGGGAACTTTGCCGGCAGCTCCGACAAGAGAAGGTTATACCTTTACCGGCTGGAACACAGCGGCAAATGGAAGCGG
>CAYQCA010000249.1:654-5895 GCA_964415835.1 uncultured Clostridium sp.
ACTGTCTTTGCACAGTGGCGGATAAACACTGCCAGTAGTAACGATGAAGCACCAAAGACATCCCCGGTAGTATCGTCAGTAACAATCGTAGAAACATCGAAAACAGAAAACAAGGCACCTTATGTTACAGGTACTATCTCCACAGAGGCTAAGAGTGATTCAAACGGTAAAGCAGCTGCGGCAGTGACAGAAGGCCAGATGACTGAAGCGGTAAATAAAGCAGTTGAGGCGGCTGCCAAAAAAGGTGAAGGCACGGCAGCAAAGGTTGAGATCAAGGTAGCAGCACCGGTTGATGCAAAAACAGTTGAGACAAGTATACCAAAGACAGCGGTCCTTGCAGTTTCGGAGAGCAAGGCTGATGCACTGAAGGTTTCAACGCCAATAGCTGAGATAACGTTTGACATGAACGCATTGTCCACTATTTCTAAGGAGGCAGCAGGAGATGTAAACGTTAAGGTTTCAAAGATTGATACAGCCGCATTCTCTGAAGAGATAATACAAGTGGTGGGAGACAGACCGGTATTTGACTTCAGTGTTACAAGTGGAAGTAAGGTAGTTTCTCAGTTCGGCGGAAACGTAGAAGTATCAATACCATACACACCAAAATCAGGAGAAGATAAGGGAGCTATAGTAATATACTACATCAATACGGCAGGTAAACTGGAGATGGTAAGTAACTGTGTATATGATCCAGCTACAGGGAAAATCAACTTTAAAACAAATCACTTTTCGAAATATGCAGTAGGCTACAATAAAGTGAATTTCAGCGATGTGGCTGCAAGCGCATGGTACAGCCAGGCAGTAAGCTTTGTAGCAGCGAGGGGTATTACCACAGGTACAGGCAATGGCAATTTCAGTCCGGAAGCGAAATTGACCAGAGCTCAGTTTCTAGTTATGGTAATGAAGGCATATGGTATAAAAGCTGATGAAAATCCAAAAGACAACTTTGCCGATGCAGGTAACACCTATTATACAGGTTATCTGGCGGCAGCAAAGAGACTTGGTATAACTGGGGGCGTAGGAGATAATAAGTATGCACCGGAAACAGAAGTCACCAGACAGGAAATGTTCACGTTGCTATACAATATTTTAAAGAGGATGAATCAGCTGCCCGAAGGAAATACAGGAAAAGAGCTGTCAGCATATACAGACTCAGATACTATAGCTTCATGGGCAAAGGAAGCAATGACACTGTTCGTAAATACAGAGACTATCAGCGGCAGTGGTGGAAAGCTCTCGCCGACAGATACAACAAATAGGGCACAGATGGCTCAGGTTTTGTATAAGCTATTGTCAAAATAGTAAGTATGACATCACAGGGGGTTGATCAGACGCATCAATCTCATAAGTTGGGGACAAACCTTAAAGGAATGTCCCCATTTTAAATATGGAATGCAAAATAACCGCATTGGATGTTGACTTGCCGTGAAAAATAGAGTATCGTTGATAAACAAGAAAAATAAAAGGATGAAGCAAAGACAGTTATGAAACAAATATATATTTGGCATGTTGCCAATGCAGGTGTTATTTTAAATTTGGGAAAGTTAAACATTGGTGTTGATATATTGTGCGATCAGATAGTTCCATATAACCTAACCCCTGAAAGTGTAGAAAATCAAGTCTTGGACCCTAAGTACTGCCCGCAGCTTGATTACATCTTCTTTACCCACGAGCATCCTGATCATTTCAATAAGCATAAGGTAATAGAGTTTCTTGCAAAGCAGCCCCGTACAAAAGTAATCGCCAATAATATTGTTATTTCGGAGCTGGGAGAAAAGATTGATCCGGAAAGGCTTGTTTGTATTAATGGTAAAGATAGTAAAGAAGGATTGAGTCTGGGAGAAGGTGTGGAAGCTGAGGTTTTTTACAGTACACATATGGGGATACAGTATAAAAATATAATAAATCTGTGCATGATACTAAACTGGGAAGGCAAGAAAATACTGATACCGGGTGATGCAGAGCCACGGGAATTGCTGATGAGTAGCAAGCTGGAAGGTCAAAAGCTGGACTTTTTAATTGTTCCTTTTCCCTACATAACATTGAATTCTGTAAGGAAGCTGGTTAAAGAAAGTGTTTGCCCCGAACAAATACTGGTAATTCATTTGCCGTCAAAAGAAGAAGATCACCATGGACTGATCCGGCAGAGTAAAGAAATATATAAAAAAGAGAGAGCACCTTTTCCATATACGGTATTCGGGGAACAAATCGGGGGAGAATATAGGTTTGAATTTGCATAGGAGGGTGATAATGACACTGGAAAACGGTCTTGAACAATGTAGCTGTAAAAAGAAGAAATGTGAACGCCACGGGAAGTGTAAAGAATGTGTCGAGTACCATACTAAAAATCCGAAATACCTTCCGTATTGTAAAAGGAAGAGTTCCAAAAGCATTCTCTCCAAATAAATTAACCTCGGCAAAGCCGAGGTTTCCTTATTCTGTGTTCTACATTCTGTCTTCTGAGTTCTGTCTTATATCATGTTTTCTTAATAAATTCTATTTTACATTTTGGACAAGTAATCAGTATTTTTCCTTTGCCCTTTGGCACTCTGACTGATTGTTTGCAACTGGGGCAGGCATAGTATCTATGTGTTTTTGAATCCTTTAACCTGTATTGCTTCTTCTTAAACCAGGCTGCTATAGGACCCCAGAGCTTTAAAAACTTATTGTTTTCTTCTCTGCGCTTTGTAATATTCTTTGATAATACTCTAAATAAGAATACAATAAAAGGAATATAAACAATGTAATTAAGAATTGTTGCAGGAAAGAACATAAATATTACTGAAAGTAATAATGAAAGAAAAAGCAGTGCAATGGACAACTGGTCCGAACCATATCTGCCATACATAAATTTTCTTAACCAATTCATAAAACGGACACCTCCAACTATATCAATTACCGATTAGTTTAAATCATCGTTTCTTATTTTTATGAGTAATACATCCATTTTAGTAGTGTTAACAAAAATATGCAATATTAATTTTCATTTGAACCGTAAATATCGTTTGTTAACTGGCTAGCCTACATGAACTTGATTGAGGAATTATAGCAGCTGTGCTACACTGTATGTGTTCAAACAATGTTGAATTTTAATAAACTGGAGTCAAAAAAATGCAAAAAAAACAAATTTTGAAGCAATACTTTGGATATGATAGCTTCCGCGGAGGACAGGAAGAATTAATTGATAATATTTTGAATGGTCGGGATGTAATGGGCATAATGCCCACAGGAGCCGGAAAATCAATATGTTTTCAGGTTCCCGCATTAATGCTTGAGGGAATAACTTTGGTAATATCCCCGCTGATTTCCCTTATGAAAGACCAGGTGCAGGCGCTTGTTGCCAATGGTATCCCTGCTGCTTTTATAAATTCAACTCTCAGTTATAATCAAACTGTCAAAGCATTAGAAAATGCTAAAAATAGTAAGTACAAAATCATATATGTTGCACCTGAAAGACTGGATATTCCCGAATTTCTTGATTTTGCGCACAATGCGGATATATCCATGGTAACCGTTGACGAGGCTCATTGTGTTTCTCAATGGGGGCAGAATTTCAGACCCGGTTATCTGAAAATCAGTGAATTTATTGAAAAACTCCGGAGAAGGCCAAGAGTATCGGCTTTCACTGCGACGGCCACCAATGAAGTAAAAGATGATATTATCAATCTTCTGGGGTTGAAGGAGCCTTTTATAATGGCAACGGGTTTTAACCGTGAAAATCTATATTTCGAAGTTCAAAAGCCAGCAGACAAGTATAAGGCAGTTATTAACTATTTGCAGAAAAATCCCAATAAAAGCGGAATAATTTATTGCTCCACGAGAAAAACCGTAGAAGAGGTCTGCGACTGTTTAGTTGCCGATAAATACAGTGCAACCAGATATCATGCAGGGCTGACCGAGAATGAGCGTACAAAAAATCAGGATGATTTTATCTATGACAGAAAATCGATAATGGTTGCTACAAATGCATTTGGTATGGGTATTGATAAAAGTAACGTGGCCTTTGTCATACATTTTAATATGCCTAAAGATCTGGAGAGCTATTATCAGGAGGCCGGAAGGGCCGGCCGTGACGGGGCTCCCGCCAACTGTATTTTGTTGTATGGCGGGCAGGATGTTATTACCAACCAATTTCTGATTGACAGCACCAATGACAACAATGAGCTGGACCTCGAAATGCTGGAAAAAGTGAAGGAAAAAGATAGAGAGCGCCTGAAACA
Source organism: uncultured Clostridium sp. (assembly GCA_964415835.1). Taxonomy (GTDB): domain Bacteria; phylum Bacillota; class Clostridia; order Acetivibrionales; family DSM-1351; genus Ruminiclostridium. The sequence goes on from CAYQCA010000249.1 coordinate 4,875, forward strand.
GATGACGTACTACTGCCATAGCACAGGGTGTTTAAGAGAATATATTTTAAGATATTTCGGTGAGCAGATACCAAATTTTTGTGATAATTGCGGCAATTGCAACACAAATTTTGAGGAGATAGATATCGCTGAAAATGCTCAAAAGATATTATCATGTATTGCAAGAATGAATGAGCGCTACGGCATTAAAATGGTGATTGATACACTAAGAGGTAGCAAAGCGGAGAAAGTGTTAAAATTTGGCCTGGATAAGATAAAAACTTATGGCATTATGTCGGAAGTGCCTGAAAAACGGGTTCGCGAGATGATCAATTATTTGGTGCTAAATGAATATTTAGTGTTGACCAATTCGGAATTTCCTGTAGCAAAGTTAACAAAAAAGTCGGACGAAGTACTCTTTGGCACTGAAAAGCTTATGATGAAAGTTGTAAAAGAGCAGATGACAGAAGCAAAGGTCTCAAAACATAAGGCGGTTGTAAACAATGAATTGCTCAAGAACCTGAAAGAGCTGAGACTAAAAATAGCGCAGGAAAAGAGGGTCCCCGCATTTGTTATTTTTTCGGATGCCACATTGCTTGACATGTGTGCCAAACTGCCTGCAAATGAAGAGGATTTTCTGGAGGTATCAGGTGTGGGCAAGGTTAAGCTTGAAGCCTATGGAAAAGAATTTCTGGAAGTGATAAATAAGGCATGACTGAATCCAGAGATAATTAGCCTAATAAAAAAATACATTGCTGCTTGAATGTATAAGTAGATTATGTTAAAATATTATCAATATATCTGAGTACAAAGGTGACACCTGAATACAAAGATTAAATCGGATAAAATCGTTCTGAATGCATGAGGGTTCGTCCCGAGTGGTAAGACGGTGCTATAAGGTATATTTGCCCTGTGCCGTTTTCGGTACAGGGTTTTATTTTGTTAAGGAAAGGAGATTCTAATAAAATGGAAACACGGATTGCGTTAATAGGTATAATTGTTGAAAATATATCTTCTGCAGAGCAGATAAATAACATACTGC
>CAYQCA010000250.1:0-5879 GCA_964415835.1 uncultured Clostridium sp.
AATCACCGCATGGGATGGAATCCATCCTGTAATACAGACTACCAAAAAATCAAAATCCTCATCTTTAAGCCTTTGAATTGCGCCTTTAACCTCTGCTCCGGCTTCGTCATCACTGACAATACTTTCAGACACAAGCTCAATTTCAGCTTCTCTGAGCAGTTGCTCCGCAATCCTGCATTTCTCTTTAATAACCTCTATCGGAGTATTGACCTCGCCGAAGCCTACAAATCCAGCTTTGCACCTTTTCATATTCTCATCCCTTCGAGTAATTATTTTTATGTTTTAGAACAGGTTGTTATTAAAATAGAACACTTAGATTTGAGTATAAATTTCTGTACATATCGTATGACTTTTTGTAATTAGATGCCTTGCAAATATCCGGATTATATCTTTCCAATTCAGTAACAGTTTTGCTACATGCCTTCTCAATGCTTTCATATAATCCTATACCAACTCCTGCCAGGATTGCTGAGCCCAAGCATGCTGTCTCGGTATTTTTCAATGTCACAATAGGTTTGCCGGTAACATCAGCTTTTATTTCGTTCCATAGTCTGCTTTTTGCGCCTCCTCCTGAAGATCGAATTTCATATGTACTGATCCCAAGCTTTTCAGCAGCATCCAGTTGTTCTCTGAGCATAAATCCTATGGACTCCATTATAGCTCTTACAAAATGTGCTCTGGTATGCTTTAATGTTAATCCATAGAACACACCTTTTGCATGCGGATTAAAATGTGGAAATGCGGTCCCCTCAAAGTGAGGCAGCAAAAGCAGCCCCTCACAACCAGCCGGAACATTATCTGCCTCAAAATCCATTTTACCATATATGTCATTAGAATTATGTAAACCTTCATAAAAGTTGTCTTTAAACCAATTTAACAATATTCCTGCAGTCTGTGACCAGAACATCATACAATACTTTCCCTGCAAAGCGTGGCAGTGGATCGGTATTTTATATCCGTTCTCCAAGTTAGGTATTGTGCCAGTGTTTATACACATCGCCAGACAACTGCCGGTTGTCTCCGAAACCATTCCGTTGTAAATATTTCCGGAGCCGATAACTCCAGCTATCTGATCAAGTGCACCGGTTACAACAATAGTATTCCTGCTCAAACCTGTACTGATACAGGCCTCTTCTGATAATGCCCCCACAGGAACACCGGATTCTTTTATATGTGGCAGCTGTTCAGAATTAATGCCAATAACATCAAGCATGTCATTCCACCAGATACCTTTATTTATATCAAGATAAATAGTAGATGATGTAACTGATTTTTCAGTAACATACTCACCTGTAAGTTTATAGATCAGGTAATCCTCAAGCATCAGAAATTTTCTGGTATTTTTAAATATATTAGGCTGATTATCTCTGATCCACATTATCTTTGTTGCGGGCCAAGTAGCAACGACCTCAGGCTGTCCGGTTATACCGTATACCACTGTGCTTCCAAATGTGTCCCGGATTTTCTCAGCTTCCTTTACTGATCTGTTGTCCATCCAAACAATTGCATTTCTTGTTGGATTACCGTGTTCATCCAAGCATATTAATGTTTCCCCCTGGCTGTCAATCGTAAGCGCTGAAATATATCCCGGGTCAACTTTAGATTGTTTTAAAATTTTCGCAATTACTTTCTTGAATATATCCCAATAATTCTCTGTTTGAAATTCAATGATAGATATAGCTGGACTAAGCAAGGCATATGATTCGCTGACATTGCAGACAATGTTTCCTTGCTCATCCATAAGCATGCCTTTGAAGGATGTTGTACCTGCATCAATCCCTAACAAATAGTACATTTCTCAACCCCATTTCAATCATAAAGCGATAACTGTTATTATTAATAAGCAAGCTTTAGATTTTTCGAAAATCCACGTACATAAGAATTACATATATTTATTGCTTACAGATATATAATAGGCTGATATGAGTGTCTTGTCAATAGATTTTAGAAATTATTTCGCAAATATATTCTATTTTTAACTAAATATTTTCGAAACTTTTTCCTTATCGCTATGTATCTTCACCGATTTACGCTCTATAAACCTTGGAGAAAGTCTGATATTCTGTACTACATCATACTGTTTATTATCTATCTTTTTAAGCAAAAGATTTGCAGCAATTTTTCCCATTTCCTCAACAGGTCCTGCTATTGTAGTCAATTCCGGAACGCAATATGAAGAATATCTAATATTGTCTATTCCTATCACCGAAATGTCATCAGGGACTTTTAACCCCTTATCATATATAGCTTTTAAAGCTCCTATAGCGATATCGTCATACGCTCCTAAAACTGCTGTTGGTAAATCTCCGCTTTTTAAAATATTGTTCATAAGGTCATAACCACACTTTTCGAATCTTTCATTGCTCATTTGAACCCATTTTTTATTAATTTCGATTTCATTCTCATTCATAACATTTAGAAAAATGTTCATCCTTGAGTTGGTAAATTCATCACCAAGAAAGCATATGTCTTTATGACCCGATGTAATAAGGTGATCAACAGCCATTTTTACTCCGTAATCATCATCAATTTTTATGCAATCGAAATCCTTGGTTTCTGTGTTTTGCGCAACAAGTACCAAAGGCTTTGTAGTGCTTGATTTGTAATCTGACAATGCGCTCTCTAACTCGCCACTTTCAGATATAAATATAATGCCCGAAACATCTAAACTTTTCATATGTTCAAGATGATATTTTTCCATCTCATAATCAAAATTAGTGAAACCCATAATAAAAAAATATCCCTGCTTTTTTATTTCATCCTCAATTACACTAACAATATGAGAATAATAATTGCTTTTTATTTCTGGGCAAATAACACCAATCAAGCCGGCAAAGCTTTCGCTCTGCTTACCTTTTCTGGGCTTTAGTGGATAATTCATCTGTTTGGCAATATCCATCACTTTCAATTTTGTTTCGGTGCTTATGTCCGAACTTCCCCTCAATGCCTTTGAAACTGTTGATACATTTAATCCTGCTTTCGCTGCAATATCTTTTAGAGTAACCATACCTGTCCTCCCACGTTTCTCATTAGTTATATAATATCTGAAATAGAAAAACAGTTCAATAATTTTCGAAAACTTAATCGAAATTAATACTACCTCCAATTATTATAATTATACTCAATTACAATGAATCCATTATTGGGCTCTTCCTTGATTAATTGTGCACCTACTGTTTCAACATTATCGTCACCATCATAAACAGAAATTCTATTAACCATAAGCTCAATAATATTTTTTGTTATTCCATGATTTTTTATTTTGTCTATAAATTTATCAATAACCCGGATTTTGTCTATTTCTTTCATCTGCTCATCTTTAATAAGCTGCAGTTCCTGTTTTAGTGATGCCAATTTAGCTTCTATACTTTGATTCATTCTGGTAAAAAGCTGCTCTGATATTTTTGACTCAAGCCTGTCACTATATAGTATGTCCTGCTGTTTTTGCTTTAAAACTATCTGTTGCTCAAGCTTTTTTGCATTTTCTGCCCGTCTTATTTCATCATCCTCATTATTTTTATATTTTGTGCAAAAGCTATCTATTAATTCGCTGTTTGATAGCATTTCCAGCAGTTCTTTTGTAATAACATCAACTATGGTTTCTTCGGTAACATAGTGACTTGAGCAAGCATCACACCCATTTTTTGCATAAGAGCTGCATATGTATCCTATCGGTCTATCCTTTCTCACTCTCACATACATTGCTTTCCCGCACTTGCCACAAAATAGCATATTGCTGAGAAGGTGTGAAATACTCCTGTTATAGCCTTGATTTGAACGTTTTTTGGCTCTAAGTTTTTGTACCTCCTCAAAGTCCTCATTGGTTATAATCGGCTCGTGTGTATTAGTAGTAATTATCCACTTATCAAAAGGCAATCTTCTGGTTTTTTTATTTTTAAAGCTTATTTTTTCACTTACCCCCTGTACTGTGTCCCCAATATATACACGATTGCACAAAATCCTTTGAACAGCCACCTGATTCCATGGAGTAATGGGTATTTCGGAGTTTTTTGACGAGGGCGACGGATAACCCTTTTCATTTAATATATTGGCTATTGCGCTATACCCATAGCCCTTTTTGTATAAATTGAAAATCTCTTTCACTACCGGGGCATTCCTATTGTCTATAACGAGTTTGTTTTTCTCGTTAACAGATTTGACATATCCAAAGGGAGCATTACCTATGTACTCCCCCTGCTCTATTTTAAATCTCAGGTTCGCCCGGATTTTCTTTGAAATATCCCTGATATAGCGCTCATTATATGTTCTATGATAGACATTACCTTACCCATTATGGCAAACTCCTGTTTTTACAAATTAATTTCTTTTTACTGGCTTTGAACATAAATAAGATCATCTGACGCTTTTCCCTGTACATAGAAAACTAATCTCGAGGTATTTCTGATATCCCAGGTATCTATCCATTTCTCGTTTCCATACGTCATACTGCCCTTTTTTGTTACTAAATCGAAGCTAACGAATGTTTTACTGTCTGTTTCCAAAGGAATTATCCATTCAAAAGTATAAGAATTCCCTGAAGATCTGGTTAGAGTTACCCGATTCGTGTAAGTGCTGCCATTGATTATATAGTTAATATCAAAGGCTGCCAAATCAGGATCCCCTAAAATGTCAATTTTTCCTTTTACTTTGTAACCGGCTTTTATATACGTTCGACCATGTCCAACTAGACTAAAATAATTGATAGGCATTTTTAAAGCACCGATATCTGTATTTGATCGCCTTGGATATCTGTCTATTTCGCCATCGTGATTATCGTCAATTCCATTATTCATATCAAAGTAATAGGCTCTCCAGCCTACGTCTAGCATCATGGTAATCAAGAAGTGACTCGCCTTCATAGTTTCAACTATATACGGCCCGTACCTTGTATATGCTCCACTGTTCGCATTGGTATTTCCTGCGCAGTCAACATCTTTCACATACAAGTGCCAAGTTCCTTCACCTGTCTGTGTTGTTGAAACTGTCTTTGTATAGGTTCCTTCGCTTGGCACATCCACCGTAATGACTGTATCATCTGGCTGTGGAGCTGTTGCATTTTTTGACCAAACATATGAAATAGTTTTTAATCCCCTGTTATATACAGAACCAGAAGTATTATCGCTACCTGTTATATTAACAGTAGCACTAGTATTAAATGTACCTGAAATTGGGCTTACCGATACAGAAGGGTTTATTGTATCAATTACGTCTATGGTTTGGCTGTATGGTTTTGATATCTTACCGAAGCTATCAGCTACAGTTAGCGTAATTGTATATTTACCAAAGCCTAAACTGTTAAATCTCTTATAATACTTGCCATTTGCTACATTCGTACTGTCAAAAGTAAGTGTTTGAGATGTTCCTCCTATCTTTTGTATCGTCCAAGATCTTGATACAATAGTTCCACTGTAGTTTGTACTATAAGATTGGTCAGACAACATAAGTTGATTCTGCATTGGTACTGGATTTGGACTCGCAATAAACAACGCTACAGGATCTGATAATTGACCATCAATGCGCTGCATCTTAGGTTTGCTCCAAGCTCCCTTTCCTCCAGGGCCGTCTATATCTCTAACCCTATACCATAAAAGTATTTGTGAACCTCCTGCAAACTGTTGTGTATCCGAAACTAGTCCATCATGCCATGTGGTTGTTCCATCTGGCTCTACCTGCGCCCATTTCCATTGCCGGTCTATGATGCCTTTGTCAGCTCTACTTGAATGGTCGGGATCAAAGGATAGTCCATTATCTGCTAAATTTTTAATTGAAAAATATTCTAACCTTCGGTTAAGCATAACAGCCACATCAGAAACAATTTTCAACATATTATAAATAAGTGCTTGGTGACTGCCGCAGACTTTACTACAGCTACCAACGAT
>CAYQCA010000251.1:0-5876 GCA_964415835.1 uncultured Clostridium sp.
GTCATCCTACTTGATAGATGAAGCTGATTATATTGCTTGCCATAACCAATCATATGTTTATCAATATGACTTGTTAAAGGGACTTAAAAATGGTGGCACATTTGTATTAAACTGCCTATGGGATGAAGCTGAATTAGATCAGCACTTACCAGCAAGTTTGAAGAGAGAAATTGCTGCTAAAAATATCAATTTCTATACTGTAAATGCAACTAAGATTGCTGAATCCATTGGATTGGGCAACAGAATCAACATGGTAATGCAAGCTGCTTTCTTCAAGCTCGCTAACATTATTCCATTAGAAGATGCTACCAAGTATCTGAAAGATGCTGTTGTTAAAGCATACGGCAAAAAAGGTGAAACTGTTGTTAAGACAAATTACATGGCAATAGATAAGGGATTTGAAGCTGTCGTTAAAGTCAATGTTCCAGATAGTTGGAAGAATGCAGTAGATGAACCTGTTGCAGCTATTGATGAACCAGATTTTATTAAGAATATCTTAAGACCAATGAATGCTCAGAATGGTGATAGCTTGCCGGTTAGTGCATTTATCGGTATGGAAGATGGTACTTTCCCAGCTGGTTCAGCAGCATACGAAAAACGTGGTATCGCTGTAAACGTTCCTGAATGGATTCCTGAGAATTGTATTCAGTGTAATATTTGTTCATTGGTATGCCCACATGCAGTTATCAGACCAGTGCTTGCAACTAAGGAAGAATTGGCAAATGCCCCAGAAAGCTTTGTTACCAAACAGGCAATCGGTAAGGGTCTTGAAGATTTACAATTCAGAATACAGGTTAGCACTATGGATTGTACCGGTTGTGGAAACTGTGCCGATGTTTGTCCTGCAAAACAAAAAGCTTTGGTTATGGAAAAACTCGATACTCAGACAGAAAAAGAAATTCCAAACTACAAGTTTGCAACCTTCAATGTTTCATACAAGGGTGACAGATTTGGAACCAAGACTATTAAAGACAGCCAATTCAAGACACCATTAATTGAATTCTCAGGTGCTTGCGCTGGTTGTGGTGAAACTGCGTATATCAAGCTGGTAACACAGCTCTTCGGAGATCGTATGATGATAGCTAATGCTACAGGTTGTTCATCAATCTGGGGTGCTTCAGCTCCATCTACTCCATATACAGTTAATCACGAAGGAAAAGGTCCTTCATGGGCAAATTCACTCTTTGAAGACAATGCTGAATTCGGATTCGGTATGTATCTTGGAGTTAAACAAATAAGAACAAGAATAGCTGATATTGCTAATGAACTTCTTGATATGAATGTATCGGATGAAGTTAAGTCAGCATTAACAGCTTGGGTAGAAAACAAGGAAGAAGGCGAAGCTTCCAAGGCTGCAAGTGCAAATCTTGTTAAAGCTATCGAAGGCTACAAAGCTTCTGATGAAAAAGCTAACAAGCTTTTGGCAGAAATCCTTGAAAAACAAGATTATCTCGTTAAACGTTCACAATGGATTCTCGGTGGTGACGGTTGGGCATATGATATAGGCTACGGCGGACTTGATCATGTTCTTGCATCAGGTGAGGATGTAAATGTTCTTGTATTTGATACAGAAATCTACTCAAATACAGGCGGACAGTCTTCAAAAGCTACACCTACTGCAGCAATTGCTAAATTTGCAGCATCAGGTAAGAAAGCAAACAAAAAGGATCTTGCAAGTATTTCTATGACTTATGGAAATATCTATGTTGCACAGGTTGCTCTTGGAGCAGATAGAAATCAGCTCTTAAAAGCAATATCTGAGGCAGAAGCTTATAAGGGTCCTTCAATAATCATAGCATACGCTCCTTGTATCAACCATGGTCTCAAGGAAGGTATGGGAAGAAGTGTTGCCAACGAACAACAGGCTGTTGAAGCTGGTTACTGGCATTTGTTCAGATACAATCCTGAATTGACTGAACAAGGAAAGAATCCTTTTGTCCTTGATTCAAAAGAGCCTAAGGCAAGCTTTAAAGACTTTATTATGGCACAGGTTCGTTATTCATCACTTGCAAAACAATTCCCGAATGAAGCAGAGGACTTATTTGCAACAGCTGAAAAACACGCAGCAAATAAGTATGCACGTTTAAAGAAAATGGCAGAGTAGAATTATGATTAAAGCCGTCGCAGAAATGTGACGGCTTTTTTAATATTCAACTATAACAATATATACCAGTAGCTGAGATCTAATTACATAGCGCTTCTCTTTATTTAAAATTTACAATTTCTTTTGTTACCAGTATTTTAAAGTATTAAGAACATAATATTTATGCAAAAAGATAACCGCATCACTGGACTAATACGGCTATTTTATTTATTATTAATCCTTTTTAAGCTCTGCCCAGGTCTTACTGCCTACTATTCCATCAGCACTCAACCCTTTGTCTGATTGGAATGCTTTAACTGCAGCCAGTGTTTTATTGCCAAATATCCCGTCAATAGCCCCAGGACTATAACCCAGTCTGCTTAGCAAGTGTTGCAGATATCTTACCGATATGCCTGAGCTGCCAGATTTGAGTAATGGATGAGCCAGTTTGGGTGGGGATAACAAGGCTTTGTCAATTGCCAGCCATGTATTTTTACCTACAATACCGTCTACTGTGAGCTTGTTTGCAGTCTGAAAATCTTTTACTGCTACAACTGTCTTGCTCCCAAATATCCCATCAATTTGGCCAGCGTCATATCCCAATCTAATCAGTATACTTTGAAGTTTTTCGACCTGCTCACCTGTGTACCCTGTTTTAAGCAGCGGGTGTACAGCGTGCAATAATAAATCAGAAACTTTTGTTAGGGTATAGCCTTGAGTGTGCAAACCCTCTATCATTTCGGGTAAGGCTTCCTTAGTGTATGTTCCACTTACATGCATTAAAACTATTGCGCCCGGCTGGGAATTTGTAAGTACTTTATTAATCATTATCTCGGCGGGAGTACCATTCCAATCAATTGTATCTATTGTCCACATCAGAGTCCATGGATATCCACAAGAATCAGCAACAGTTAGAGCTGTTGAATTATACTCACCATAGGGTGGTCTGAAAAGTGGCATGCCAGGCGTATTAGCAGCAATCATAAACGCAGTTTTACAATCCTCTATTTCTGCCCTTGTCTCGTCAGCAGTCAATTGTCTCAGGTGAGGGTGACTATATGAATGGTTTCCAATTTCATGTCCCCGCTGAAGTATCATTTTTACTGATCCGGGGTTACGTATTGCATTCTCACCTGTTATAAAAAAAGTACATTTTATATTATATTTATCAAGGATATCAAGAATATACGTTGTATTTGTAGAAGTTGACCCATCATCAAAGGTCAGAGCCATCATCTTTTCATTTGTGGACACTCTTGAAACTACTGTTGATTGTCCCATACTATAACCTCCACGTAACGGGGTAAGGATGTATCCCACATCGTTCTATTATTACAGTATGTTTTTTAGTTGCAGTAAGTTCCCTATTATGTTAGTTTTTTTATCTTCTGCTTAATTTCTGATATACCTCATTATAATAAATTGTTATTTACTAAATGCTTCTACTAAAACTTTAAGATTCTGATCCATTGTTTTTATATAGCTATCAGCCGAGGCATCCTTTTCCCCTGTCACCACAGGGTCAAGGAGATATACTTTAGCCCCTGTCTGCTTAGCTATTGATTCAGCTGCTTTCTGTGAATACTGAGGTTCAGCAAAAAGTGTTTTTACATTAGTACTTTTTATTGTATCAATTAAATCTGCAAGCTCGCCTGCACTTGGCTCTGTACCCGGTTCGCGCTCAACCACTGAAACGATGTTTAACCCAAATTCCTTTGCAAAGTACGGGAAAGCTTCATGAAATGTTACAATATCCTTATTTTTAAATTTATCCAATTCCTTATGCATTTTATCACTTTGGGTCTGCAGCAGCTGTATATAATCCTGAGCATTTTTCCTGTACCCTTGGGCATTTTTCGGATCAAATTCAGCCAGGCCTTCGGCTATATTTTTTACTTCCTGAATGGCTCCTGAAATAGCAACCCAAACGTGAGGGTTCTCTTCACCATTTTCATCTTTAATCAATTCCATTCCCTTAGCCGCCTCAACTATTTTAAGGTCAGGGCGCTGTTCTATTACTTTGCCCATAAACGACTCCATTCCAGCCCCGTTAATTACAAATGCATCAGCCTTATCCAGTATTTTAAGATCGGCAGGAATTAATTGATAATCGTGCAGACAGCCTGTTTGCGGTTCTGTCATATTTACTATATTTACATCTTCAATATTCATTGCTACATTCTTAGTAAATATGTAAATTGGGTAAAATGAAGTTACTATAGTAGTTTTCTGTTTATCTGAAATGTTATTGTTGTTCACTGCACAGCCACCAACAAAAAAAGCAGCTATTACTAAAATACTTAAAAATGTTATTACTTTACTTCTCATTGTACCTCCTGTATAAATGGGAATCATTCGCATTTATATTATATACCACTTTCTCTCCTGATAAAACACTTATTTTGTTAAACACATACTTTCATGAGCCTCACAGTAAATTTGGTTCCCTTCCCCTCTTCACTATATACATAAATTGAACCACCCTGACCCTCTATTATGGTCTTTGTAATATACAAGCCTATTCCGATATTGGTGGGGCTGCCGCTCCTGCTTCCTTTATAAAACCTGTCAAATATTTTTGGAAGTTCTGGCTTCGGTATTCCTGGCCCTTTATCCTGAATGACAATTTGAGTAAAAACCTTGTTTTCATCCAGTGAAATATTTATTTCACTTCCTGCTCCGCTATGTTCTATACAATTCTTAATTATGTTTGATATAGCTTCTGTCGTCCAGCTTATATCATGTTTGACCCTAATACTATTGTCTCCCAAAAAATTAATAACTATATTCTTTTCTTCAGCAATATTTTTAAGACCCATTATACTACTTTTAACAGTATCAGCTAAACAAGCCTCCTGCATTTCAAACTCTACAACACCTGACTCAAGCTTTGCCATTTTTAGCATACTTTTTATTAACCATTCCATTCTATCCAACTGATTTTTGCTCTCAGCAACAAAAGTTGCTCTATCCTGATCAGATAAAGTTGTGTCGTTTTTCATTATATCATTAAACATAACAAGGGATGCTAGAGGGGTTTTAAGCTGATGCGATATATCAGTTATAAGCTTCTTTAGAAATATTTTTTCATTGTTAAGTGTCTGTAGATTTTCACTTAACCTTTCAGTCATCAGGTTAAACTGATTAGTTAAAAAGCCTATATCACCCTCCTCTTTATCTCCATCCATAGGCTTGTAGTTTCCCTCAACCACAGCTTCAGCATTTATACTTATTCTTCGTATTTTTCCATATATTCTATTTAAGAATAATAAAAAAAGCAATATTAAAACCATGCAAAAAGCAGCAATGGTAATCTTTATTTTAATGTATATTTTACTAAGCTCTTTTTGAACTGATGAATTATTTTCAATATTTAAGGTGTTGTCATAGGAGTATTTATCCAGAATACTCTTTCCATATTCATAATTGCCCTGAAACTCTCTGGTATAATTCTTTACAATTTCTGACTCAAGCTCAGGATATCTCTTTACAACAGAGCCTATAACCGCAATATTCTGCTTGATTTGAATTTCATTGACAGCTGCCGAAAGAGTTTTAACAGAGTACATTAAAATTATCGTAAAGACAAAGAACATTAGTATCGTTAGGCCTAATAACAAGCGAACCTCATTATTTTTAAATAACCTCAAGCCAACACCTCATCCTTCCAGACATAGCCCATACCCCGGATTGTTTCAATATGCCTCTCATTCCCTGTTTCAATCTTTTCTCTTAGTCTTTTCATATAGACATTCAAGGTATTATAGTCAACAAAATTACCATCTATGTCCCA
>CAYQCA010000252.1:0-5867 GCA_964415835.1 uncultured Clostridium sp.
TGCTGAAATGTGCGAACTGGATAGATGGGCACTATATAAGATGACTAACCTGATTAAAAAGGTAAATGAAGCCTACAGCACATATGAGTTCCATTTGATGTTCCACGCTATTCATAATTTCTGTGTTGTTGATATGAGTAACTTCTATCTGGATATTATAAAGGATAGATTGTATACATCAAAACCTGACTCTAAGGAAAGAAGAGCTGCTCAGACAGTTATGTATGAAATATTACAGGCATTGGTAAGAATGCTGACACCTGTTCTGGCATTTACTACCGAAGAAATATGGCAGTTTATGCCGCATAGAGCGTCAGATGATACTGAGAGTGTACAACTGAATGATTGGCCTGCAGTAAATGAGAAATACATCGATACTAAGCTGGCTGAAAAGTGGGATAGAATACTCTCTCTTCGTTCGGATGTTTCAAAACAGCTTGAAAATGCACGTGCAAATAAAACTATAGGACATTCTCTGAATGCTAAAGTTACAATTTATGCAGATGGCGACGATTACGAGTTTATAAAGAGTATTGAAAGTGATTTGGTAACTATATTCATTGTCTCGGATGTGGAAATCAAAAAGCTGTCAGATGCACCATCAGAAGCACAACCAGGTGAAGAAATGGCAAATGTAAAAGTAGCAGTTATACAGGCACCCGGAGATAAATGCGAAAGATGTTGGATGTACAGTGAGTATGTGGGCAAGGATGAAAAACATCCGACACTTTGTAAGAGATGTGCTGATGTAGTAGAATAGTATTCTTTAAAGCTTTTAGGACGGGGAATGAAACATTAATTTTCCGTCCTAAATATTATTTTATGGTATTTAACTTTTTTGGAGGAATAGCTAATGATTAGCCACACAATTAACTTAAAGGATAGAAGTTATCCAATATATATTACTACTAGTTTTGAGGGCTTAGGAAAAACAATTCTGTCTTTTAGGCCCGGAAGCAAGGCTGTGGTGATTACTGATGAAAATGTGGACAGAATTTATTCAGAGACTGTTGTCAGTGAACTTCAGAATTGCGGATTGGATGTCCACAAGCACGTTTTGGTTCCTGGAGAGGCTAACAAAACTCTGGATGTAGTATATGGCATTTACGAAAAGCTAATCGAATATAAACTTGATAGAAACAGTACTTTAATAGCCCTTGGTGGAGGCGTAGTAGGTGATATTACCGGCTTTGCTGCTGCTACATATATGAGGGGTATAAATTTCGTCCAGATACCTACAACACTTTTAGCTCAGGCTGATAGCAGTGTTGGGGGAAAGACCGGTGTTGACTATAAAGGACATAAAAATATAATTGGATCATTTTATCAACCCAAAATGGTTTATATAAATGTAAATACAATCAAAACTCTACCAAAACGCGAGATTTCTGCAGGGCTTGCTGAAGTTATAAAACACGGACTTATAATGGACGAGGAATATTTTGAATATATAAACTATAATACCCAGAAAATTTTTAACTTTGATGAAAATGTGTTGCAATTTCTGGCTAAGAAAAATTGTTCGATAAAAGGAAAAGTAGTTGAAGAGGACGAAAAGGAACAAGGGTTACGTGCTATATTGAATTTTGGCCACACTATTGGGCATGCCATAGAGACAGTACAGGATTTTAAGTTTTTACATGGAGAATGTGTGTCAATAGGAATTGTGGCTGCTTATAAAATCTCATATTATATGGATTTTGTAAATGAATCGGTTGTTGAGGAAATAAAGAAGGTTTTGCTTAAGCTGGGTTTACCTGTCAACTTGCCGGGTATGGACATTGAAAAGGTATATAACCAGATATTCTTTGATAAAAAAGTAAAAGACAGTAAGCTCAAGTTCATTCTGCCGCGTAAGCTTGGTGAGGTATTTGAATATACTGTCGATGATGGCGAATTAATTAAAAAAGTTTTGACCGATTTGTCAAAGTAAATTAGGTGGATTTGGGGACTGTACTTGACTTTAAGAAATATAAAGTCAAGTACAGTCCTTTTTAATTTGAATAAATTTATAAAAAGAAATTAAAGATAATATTACTTTGTTTTTTATATATTATATTGTAAGGGATTTGTTTATGCATTTTTCTTTATGAAAGGGGAGAGTGAAATGTCGAGTAACGATCACGAAAATCAATTGATTAAGTTGGTGATTAAAAAGGTTGATGACATATCTTTAAAAATGGAGAAATTAAAATTTGTAGATTATGTTTATTTTCTCGAACATCCTAGAAAAATGTTATGGGCAAATTTTATTAATGGGTTGGCCAGAGGGTTTGGAATGGCAATTGGATTTACTCTTTTAGGAGCGTTATCAATATATGTTTTGAATAAAATAGTTCAGATTAACCTACCATATATCGGAGAGTTTATAAGTGAGATAGTTAAGATAGTAGAGGCAAGCAGAGCGAGATAGTATAGGAGGAGAAGCTGATGGACAAAAAGAAGTTAGATTATTTTAGAAAGAAGCTTAATAAAGAAGTTCAAAATCTGGATAGTACCATAGACAAAATGAAGGATTATGGTGAGGCTTCCTTGAGCGAACATATGCCCAGGGAACTTTCCAGTTATGATAACCACCCTGCGGACTTAGGAAGTGAACTTTATACAGCAGAGATGAATATGGCTCTAAAAGTTCACGAAGAAAGCCGGTTGCATGATGCCCGGCATGCATTAAATAAGATTGAGAAAGGCTCCTACGGAATATGTGAAAAATGTCGTAAACCTATTGAATACGAGAGACTGGATGTATTGCCCTATGCAAGATATTGTATGGATTGTGAAACAGCGAATGAGTTAACGGAAATAAACAGACCTGATCAGCAATATAATGAGGTTTTTGATGCACCGTTCGGCCGGAAATACTTAAACAAACGAGAAGATGATGAGTTTGAGGGCATGGATCAGCTAAATGATCTGATGAAATACGGTTCTGCCGATACACCACAGGACTTGGGAGGCTATGAAGACTACGACGAATATTATACCAACGAAATAGATAATCAGGGTATTGTTGAAGAGGTAGATAAAATTTCAAACCAGCAATATAAAGACCAGCTACCGTAAGGGGAGAAATCATAATAAGAATACTGAACGCAGTAGACAGAAGTCAGCATTAGGAAGGCTCGGCTTTAAGCCGAGCCTGAAAAAAACCGTTTTCGAATAGATAAGGGGCTTAATTTTCTTTAGAAAATTAGGCCTTTTTGTGTATTCACATAAAAATCACATTTCTATAATATTTTGAACACACGAACTCTCTAGAATATAAATATACAAACAATTTGTATATTATGTTCCAACAGGGAGGGCAAATCATATGAAATCCAGAAGAAAGCTCATAGTTATAATTGTTGTGCTTATGGCAATTAGCGCTATTTTATATAAATTGGCGGATAGATACTTAATTGAGCATGTTGAAATTAACAATGCTATTGAAACATCAGAGCAAAAGGCTGATAGTACAACAAAAACATTAGATATGAACAGCTCTGAACCATCAAAAAAAGACTACACCTCTGATGAATGGAATTATAAAAGCGAATCAAAGTCAATCCAAATTAAAAAAGTAACGACCGAATCAGGTAAAGACACAATAACCTATTATGTGGCGGATGTAGTGCTGAGTGATTCAGCTGATTTAAAGTCTGCTTTTGCTAAAAACCAGTTTGGAAATAACATAATAGAGGATACTTCAAAAATCGCGGGTGACAACGGTGCGATTTTTGCAATTAATGGAGATTATTACGGGTTTCGTGATGACGGAATAGTAATTCGGAACGGAGAAATCTTTAGAGATAATCCGACAAGAATCGGATTAGCCTTTTATAAGGATGGAACTATGAAAGTATATGATGAGACAGAAACCTCTGCTGAAGAATTAATAGCTCAAGGGGTTACACAGACATTATCCTTTGGACCTGTTCTGGTAGAGAACTCTTCTGCAATAACTGACTTCGGAAGGACAGTTATTGACACTAATTTTGGTAACCGGTCTATACAAAATTCAAACCCACGAACAGGTGTTGGTATAATATCTCCCAATCATTATGTTTTTATAGTTGTAGACGGGAGAAGTTCCGGCTATAGCAAAGGTATGACTTTGCAAGAATTTGCACAGGTTTTTGAGGACTTGGGTTGTACCGCTGCATATAACCTTGATGGAGGCGGATCATCAACGATGTACTTTATTGGGAGGGTAGTGAATAAGCCTCTCGGAAAAGGTGATGAACGAGGGGTTAGCGATATATTATATGTTAACTGAATGAGGAGGAAGACTTATGAAAATAATTATTCCGGCATATGAGCCTGATAAAAATCTGCTGACATTGATTAGAAACATTAAAGAAAACAGTAATTATGACATAATAATAGTAAATGACGGCAGCTCTAATAAATGTGATTTTATATTTTCAAAGGCTGAGAATGAAGGCTGTATTGTACTTATCCATGAAATAAATCTTGGCAAGGGAGCCGCATTAAAAACTGCCTTTAAATATATCTTAAATAACAATATTGAAACTGATGGCGTTGTTTGTGCAGATTGTGATGGGCAGCACACCTGGCAGGATATTATGAGGATAGCTGAAGCAGTAATATGGCATAAAAGCTCAATTATACTAGGTTGCCGTGAATTTAGTGGATCAGTACCAGCAAGGAGTTTAATCGGTAATAAAATTACTAAAGTTGTTTTTTCTTTTATTTCCGGTTCGAAAGTCACAGATACTCAAACCGGACTAAGAGGCTTTTCTGTTAATATGCTGTCCTGGTTACTTCAGATTAAAGGAAACAGATATGAATATGAGATGAATCAACTACTGGAAGCTAAAGCTTCGGGATACGAGATATTCGGTATACCAATAGAGACTATATATGAAAACAACAATAAGAGCAGTCATTTCAGGCCAATTTTTGATTCAATAAAAATATATTTACCGATATTGAAATTTGGTCTGTCATCAGCCTCTTGCGGAATAATTGATTTTATTTCTCTGTTTCTAATAAGTTGGTTAACGGGCAATTTATTGGTTTCAGTTGTCGGAGCAAGGGTTTTAAGTTCCTTTTGCAATTATCTTCTAAACAAAAATATTGTATTTAGAGCAAATAAGAGGTACAAAGCCGGGTATTTAATTAAATATTACAGTCTGGCAGCAATTATTTTGATTTGTAATTATTTAATGATGGATTTATTTACGGCTATATTCGCTATGACACTACTTATAAGTAAGATTTTAACTGAGTGCATCCTGTTTTTGTTCAGTTATTATGCTCAGAAAAAATATATATTTGCAGGTAAACATGCTTAATCAAATGATCTTAAAAAAATACTCTATAGAGGAGATAGATAATCTACCCTATAGAGTACTCTTATTCTTCCGCTTTAGGAAGGTCCTTTATATTGTAAGTAATGCATTTTGAAGCTCTGCGAACCTTTGAATTTTTAGGTTCTGCTTTGATAACCGGAGCTTTTACAGAAGTAGTTGATCTGGCTTTTTTAACTGGAACTTTTTCTGCTCTGTTGCTGCAATGTTTATTGGTACAACTCCCTTGGACCATAATAGAACCGCATTGACAATATTCTAACATTAGATTCATCCTTTCTGTAGTCTACAACATATAATATACCACAAATTAGAGTATATTTATAATATTATTTTGAAATAAACTTTGACAATACACTGCTGTCAGCGTTAAAATATTAAAAGATGACATAAATTATAAATTTGCTGCTGTGGCTCAGTCGGTAGAGCAGCTCACTCGTAATGAGCAGGTCGCGAGTTCGATTCTCGCCAGTAGCTCCAAGAAATCCTTGAATATCAGCTGTTTGAGGATTTCTTTTTTTGAAGAATACTTGTAAAAAATTGAATTGACTA
>CAYQCA010000253.1:0-5816 GCA_964415835.1 uncultured Clostridium sp.
ATGCTTAAAGCTCTTCCTGTTTGTAGCATAATCATCTACAACGTGTCCATTGCCAATCAGCATATACTTGTAGCTTACCAGGCCTTCAAGCCCAACAGGTCCTCTTGCATGAAGCTTGCTGGTGCTTATTCCGACTTCAGCTCCAAAGCCATATTTAAACCCGTCGCTAAACCTCGTTGAAGCATTCCAGAAAACATTACCCGAGTCAACAAGGTTCATAAACTTTAAGGCATTAGCCTGGTCATTTGTTACAATGCTGTCTGTATGGCCTGAGCCATAGGTATTTATATGTTTTATAGCTTCATCCAAATCAGATACAAGTTTTATTGAAAGAATATAGTCCAGGTATTCAGTTGCCCAATCTACATCTGTTGCAGGTTTTACAGAGATTATTTTTTGAGTTCCTTTATCGCCTAAAAGTTCTACATTTTTCTTATCAAGCTCTGTCTTAAGAACAGGAAGGAACTTCTCAGCTATAGCCTCATTGACCAAGAGAGTCTCTGTAGCATTACATACTGCTACATACTGTGTTTTTGAATCCACAACTACTTTGGTTGCCATTTCAATATCAGCCTCGCTGTCAACATACACATGGCAAATACCATCAGCATGACCCATTACAGGTATTCTTGAATTGTCCATTATATAGCGCACAAACTCGTTTGATCCTCTTGGTATTACCAGATCAATATACTCATCCATTTTTAGCATCTCATTTACGTCATCACGGCTCTCAAGCAGCGTTATCCACCCTTTTGGTAAACCGGCCTCAATAGATGCCTCCTCTATAACACGAGTTAACTCTCTGTTAGTTTCCAGTGCCTCTCTCCCACCTTTTAAAAGCACGCTGTTACCACTTTTTAAACAAAGTGTGGATATTTGAACAAGAGCATCAGGCCTTGATTCAAATATTATTCCTATAACTCCAAGAGGGCATGTCACTTTATATAGCTCAAGTCCGTCATCAAGAGTTGTTGATAGCATAGTTTTGCCAACAGGATTATCTAATCCGACAAGGCTTTTTATTCCATCAACCACATCATTTATTTTTTTATCATCGAATTTGAGTCTTTTTAATAATGGAGAAGCTAATTTTTCCTCTTCACTTCTTTTCAAGTCATTATTATTGGCAGAAATTATTTTATCTTTATTAGCTAGTAATGCATCAGCTATTTTTAAAAGTGCATTATTTTTAGTCTCACCATCTAAAGCTGCCATTTTTATTGATGCTTCACTGGCGCTTATGCAGATCTGTTTAATATCCATGCGTAACCTTCCTTTCTTTCAAAAATAGTACCACATTTCAGGAATAAATTCAAATATCCCACTTTAATGAACGCTCAACAGCTTTTTTCCATTTATAGTATAATAGGTCAAAGTGTTTCCTATCAGCATTTGGGTTAAATGTTTTATCCAGATTCCAGGCCTTTGCTATTTCTTCTTTCGAATTCCACAATCCGCTACCCAAACCTGCAAGGTATGCAGCACCTAATGCTGTCGTTTCCCTTATTTGGGGCCTTTGTACAGGTATGCTCATTAAATCTGACTGGAACTGCATCAAAAATCCATTGGCACTTGCACCGCCATCTACCTTCAGCTCATTTAGCTCTATCCCCGAATCCAGTTTCATAGCCTCAAGTACATCTCTGCTCTGATATGCGATTGATTCCAGGGTTGCCCTGATAATATGGTTTCTGTTGCTGCCTCTGGTAAGCCCTATTATTGTGCCTCTGGCATACATATCCCAATATGGAGCACCCAGACCGGTAAACGCAGGTACAACATATACACCACCAGTATCCGGAACTTTTCCGGCAGCTTCTTCACTTTCTTCTGCACTATCTAATATCCGTAATTCATCTCTTAACCACTGAATAGAAGCACCTGCATTAAAGACACTGCCCTCTAGTGCATATTCAACCTCATTATTGATCCCCCATGCAATTGTGGTAAGCAGATTATTTTTTGAAATAACCGGCTTCTTTCCGGTGTTCATTAATATAAAGCAGCCTGTTCCATATGTATTTTTTGCAGCTCCTTCTTTGAAGCAGGCCTGACCGAAAAGTGCTGCGTGCTGATCCCCAGCTATGCCTGAAATAGGGATTTTGACACCGAAAATATCTTCTTTTGTGTACGCACAAATTCCTGATGAAGAAACAACTTTTGGCAGCATATCTTGAGGTATCCCCAGAATATTTACAAGTTCCTCATCCCATTTTAATTCTTTTATGTTATAAAGCATTGTCCTCGATGCATTTGAATAGTCAGTTATGTGACTCTCTCCCCCGGACAAATTCCAAACAAGCCAGGAATCAATTGTTCCAGCCAGCAATTGTCCTTTTAAGGCTTTTTCCCGTGCACCTTCAACATTATCCAATATCCACTTGATTTTTGTTCCTGAGAAGTATGCATCTATTACCAATCCTGTTTTATTTCTTATAGTACCGGCTAAGCCGCTTATCTTTAAATTATCACAAATATCAGAAGTCCTTCTGCATTGCCATACAATTGCATTATGCACAGGTTCTCCGGTGATTTTATCCCATACAACAACAGTTTCTCTTTGATTTGTTATTCCAATACATGCAATTTTTTCAGGGCTAATGTTCGCTTCAGTAATTGCTCCTTTTATTGCTTCCAGCTGATCATTATAAATACTTGCAGCATTATGCTCAACCCAGCCTGGTTGTGGGTATATCTGTCTCAGAGGAACATTTTTCATCCCGATAATTTCACCAGTCATACTATCGAAAATAACAGCTCTTGAACTTGTGGTCCCCTGGTCAAGTGATAGGATATATTGCTTTTGCATCCACTTTTATCCCCTTTATTACTTATTTCTTTACACTTGCTTTAATTATATTATAATTTCTACAATCATCCAATTACTATCTCACATAAATATACTGCAATAATTGAACAAACTGCAACCAGCAGCAAGCTCCTCTCAAAATATGCCAGTACTGCAGCAACTGCTAACCCCACAAGAGCAGAGGTCAAGTGTCCGGTAGACGATAATATATCAGGAAATATCATTGCACCAAGTACAGCAAAAGGTACATAGCCCAAAAATGCCGTTACAAATCTGGACTGTATTTTATTCTTAAAAATGGCCAGTGGCAAGACTCTGGGAATATATGTAACGATAGCCATTAAAAAAACTGCGATCAATATTTTAGTCATTATCAGCTGCCTCCGTTTCTGCATCCTTGAGTGGAAATATCTTTGCACCTATGGTACAGGCAATAATTGTTGTTATAATTATTCTCCAGCCACCTGAAATAACCCTAAACAATGGAACCCACTTAATAATTGTACTTATCGATATTGCACAAACAGCAACAAGCAGCGCTGCCTTTGATTTTTTTGCAGCAGGTATAACCAGGGCAATAAACATCGCGTAAAGAGCTATCCCCATCGAACTTTGAAGAGTTTCCGGCAATATAGTGCAGACAACTGCACCGGCAGCTGTTCCCAGCGACCAGCCGATATACGGTAGTATTTCCAGGCCTGTCATAAATGCAAAAGTTATTTCATTTTTCTGCATTGCAGCTACAGTGAAGGTTTCATCAGTAACACCAAATGACATAATCCAGCGTTTTAGACTTGACATTCCCTGAGTTATCTTTTGAGAAAGTGATAAAGACATAAGCATATATCTGATGTTGATAACAAATGTAGTAACTGCTATTTCAGCAAAACCGGCACCGGCGATAATCAGGTTTGTTCCTGCAAACTGTCCGGCGGAGGTTAGGTTGGTCATTGATATTAAGATAACAATCCATACAGGTATACCTCCATTTACAGCCATTAAACCGAAAGTAAATGAGACCGGGAAGTATCCCAAAGCTATAGGAACCCCAAGCTTTGTCCCGGTCAAAAAGTCCTGTAAATTTTTAGTTTTTACATCTATCCTCATTTTCAGCATCCCTTGATTAGAGTTAATATGACAAATAGTATTATAACACATACAAAGGAAACGCTAAAAAATAAATTCGGATTTTATATAGCATTATTAAATTAGATGCACTTTCTAATATATTGCTTATTAATCTCAAATAACTCGTCAACAATTGCGAGTGCGGCTTTAGTACTATTAATTGTCGGATCGCAAAGTAATGCCTGTAAAGCCAGTTCTTTAGAACCATTGGCCGCTGCCCTGATTGATAATCTTTGTGCCGATACCTGCATGTTTAATAAACCAATTATTCCATCGGGAATATTTCTGACTACTCTTTTATGCACACCATCGGCATCAACCGTTATAGGCACTTCAACCGCTATATCCTCCGGTAACTGAGATATGGTTCCATCGTTATAAACAATAGCAGAAGGGATATTTTTTCTCTCATTGAAGAATATACTTGTAATAACCTCAACCGCCTTCTCTCCGGATGGTTCAAGCCATTCCTTAACATCTTTTTTACCTTCCAGTACTTGAGTAATTTCATTTTTCATTCTGATACGTTCCTGCTCATCCCAATCAAAGTCATAGCCATGTTCTCCTGCTTCATAACCATAGGCTTGATATTCTCCCAGATGATCATCAGAACAGGTAGGATACAGTCCGAAGAACTTAAACATCTTCCTGGAGTAAGGCTGAAAAGAAGGTTCAAAGGTCTTTTCTTTTCCCCTGAATTCCGGATAGAGATCCTCACCTGTTTCTATATCGCGAATAGACAGGATCCATTGGAAATGGTTCATTCCGGCCCCAAATACTTCAATTGTTGATGGATCTCTTCCTAAAATCTTTGCAATATCGTTCTGTGCCATAAAAATACCATGACAAAGCCCTATGCACTTAATTTTTGAATACATATTAACTCCGAGAATTATTCTTGTCTCAGGGTTTGAAAAGTTCAAGAACCAAGCCTGCGGGCATAACTCCTCCATATCATGAATAATATCCATTATCACAGGGAAAGTTCTCATTGTAAAAAACAATGCTCCGGCACCGCCATTTTCTCCCAGGCAATGACGTACTCCATGCTTAATTGGTACATTAAAGTCGTGTCTCCAAAGCTCACAGCGTTCTATAGCAATACTGTTTATAACAAAATCAGCATTTGGAAGAGCCTCTCTTCTATCGGTAGTTTTTTCAATTTTGAGCTGCAACCCACTGACTTCGTTCATTTTCACAGCAAGGTCATACATTCTCTGCAGATTTTCCATATTAATGTCAACCAAACAAAGTGTTGCTCCTGCCATTTTTGGAGTTGAAAAGATATCTTTGAATGTGGGTATTCCAAAGGACATGCTCCCCGCTCCGATAAATACAATTTTAGGTGTTTTCATACAACCTACCTCCTTGAGCCAAAGTGACTCGATAATTTTTTATTATCCTTTATAGCTGGATGCCTAAAATTTCTTCCAGTTTACCACCTGTGCCATTTCTTATATAATAGTTTCCATATAGTACTCCCAGCACTAAACTATCAGATATACTTAATTCACTCATCAGCCCCATACAAATCCCTGCATTTTGATTATCTCCGGCTCCAGTTAAGTACAATGGATTTTCTTCAACAAAATTCGGCACAACTTCCATATGCGAATCACTGATTGCATAAAAATCAGTGAGGGTCCGAAGTATTATATAGTCAACTGAAATACATTGCTTTAGCATCTTCATATACTCCTTAAGCACATTCTTATCTGTTTTACAATTGACTTCACAAGAAATATATAATGCACATAGCTTTGAAAACTCATTTTCATTCAGACTCAGGAATACCTGACCAAAGCTTCTGAATTTCGATAATGTATCCAAACACTCATATATAGAGGTGTCTGTAAGCTTTGTACAATCGGATAAA
>CAYQCA010000254.1:0-5814 GCA_964415835.1 uncultured Clostridium sp.
TTGTCAAGTACTTTTAAATATTTTTTCATGTCTTTCTTGTTCCATTTTATACCACGATAGCTTGATGACACTGTCCCCTTTTCAAACCCCGCGCATAGGAATTTACAGTTTTTGGTATGATGACTGCAAACCTTTTGTGCCAAGGATTTGCGTAGCATTTGGAACATATAAATTCCTATACGTTAAAAATAATATTTTATATCATATTGCATTAACAGCTACAAACAAGGTATTATTAAAAAGCAGAACTTAGGTTCTGTTTTTTAATATGAAGCTCTTTAAATAGGAAGGATTATACGTGGATTTTTTTAGTTTACTTAAAGATACATATAATATAAATTTAAATGAACAACAGAAAAAGGCTGTAACGCATATAGATGGAACAGCGCTGATTTTAGCCGGACCAGGCTCAGGTAAAACTACTGTTATTACTGCCAGAGCAGCTTATTTGATACTATGCTGTAATGTAAAGCCCGAAAATATATTAACGCTGACATTCAATAAAGCTGCTCAACTTGAAATGGAGAGGCGTTTTACCGGAATATTTGGCAGCATAGTTACGACAAAGGTTCATTTTGCCACATTGCACGGTTTTTGTAACAGGATTGTCAGAGATTATGAAAAATTAAAGGGTCAGAGGCTTAGGCGCATTGAAGGAAATGATGAGGATTTTAATAAGAAGCAGTTATTAAGAGATATATATTTTGATTTAAATAACTCAAAGATTAGTGACGATGATCTTGAAAGTCTTATCAACGAAATAGGTCTTGTAAAAAATAAAATGATTAAAGACTTTGTAGATGATACCTTTAGTTCAAAGAAATATATCAAGGTGTATAGGGCATATGAGGAATATAAGAAAAATAAGCTGATGATTGATTTCGATGATATGCTGACCTATGCCTATAGTATTTTGATAAAGTGCCCCGAAATTTTGAATTATTACAGAAAAAAATATAAGTACATACAGGTCGATGAGGGACAGGACTTATCAAAGATTCAATTTGAGATTCTGAAGCTGATATTTAACAGCAACAGTAACTTTTATATTGTAGCAGATGATGACCAGTCTATTTACGGTTTTCGGGGTGCAGAACCTCAATATATACTCCAGATGGAGAAGCAATATAAGGACTGCAGTATATACAGATTGGAAAATAATTATCGTTCCTCTATGAATATCGTACAGTTAAGCAGCCAATTCATCAGGAGAAATAAACAAAGGTATGACAAAAATCATGAAACTGAAAATGGTCAGGATAGTGACCCTGTAATCTTAAAACCACAGGATCAAAGGGCACAAATAGACTTTATTATAAAGAAAATAAAACAAGAGCTATCAGACTGTAGTGCAAAAGAAATTGCCATACTTTACAGAAATAATTTGTCATCTATATTAGTGGCAGATGCTTTAGAGAGAAAACATATCAGGTTTAAAATCAGGCAAAATAAATTATTTTTCTTTAATCATTGGCTGGTCCAGGATATAGTTGCTTTCCTGATGTTTACACTTGATGGGCGTGACATAGAAGCATTTTCTAAAATTTATTACAGGATGAACAGGTATGTTTCCAAAGCAATGTTGGAAGGTGTACAAAATAGCGGAGAAAATGAATTGGTTATTGATTGCATTATAAAAAATAGTGATTTGAAGCAGTTTCAAATAAGCACGCTGAATAACTTGAAACAGGAATTTGCAGCTTTGGCAAAAAGTAATCCTTTCACAGCGTTAGAGTATATAAAGAACAGTTTTAAGTACCTGGATAGCGTAAAGGAATATTGCGAAATGACAGGACAGACTTTTGAGTACCTGAACAGGCTGTTCGGAATTTTACAGGAACTTTCGGCTAATTGCCCTACAATCACATCCTTTTTGATAAGGCTTAATGAACTGGAACAATTACTTGAAGGGAAGAATCATGAAAATTCGGCTATAGAAAAAATTAATATTACGTTAAGTACCTTACACTCTTCAAAGGGTTTGGAATATGACAGCGTATTTATGATTGATCTTCAAAACAGTGAAATACCTGGAGATAAGGTTATAGAAAGCGTTAATAAGTGCGCTCTTGAGGAGGAAAGAAGACTGTTTTATGTTGGAATGACAAGAGCGAGGAGAGACCTGTACCTTATGTCTCCTGCAAAAATAAATAATGAACCGGTGATTAGTTCTATATTTGTGTCTGAGGTTGCAAATTTGATGCAAAAGGATATAATAGATGGCATTGGGGATGGGTTAATTGTTGAGCATGTGAAATTTGGAAAGGGAGTTGTTATAGCTGTTAATGAGAACGAAAATGAACAGCAGACCATCGAAATTAAATTTTCAGGTGGCGTCCATAAGGTACTTGATTTAAAAATATGTTTAAATAGAAAATTGATAAATTTTAATCAGCAGCAATATTAGGAGGTAAAATGCTTCGAATATATATAACAAGACATGGTGAGACTGAATGGAATACGCAGAAGAGGATGCAGGGATGGAATGATTCACCCCTTACTGATAAGGGCATTGAAGATGCTATAGCGTTGGGAAACAGCTTGAAGAATGTCAATCTAAGATGCATTTATTCAAGCCCCAGTGGAAGAGCAATGAAAACTTCAGAGTTAATCCGAGGAAAACGAGATATAGAAATTATATCTGAGGAAAATCTCAGGGAAATTCATCTAGGTGAGTGGGAAGGTAAGACTGCTCATGAGCTGGGTGAAACCGAAAAAGAAAATCATAAGGCCTTTTGGGAAGCACCACATTTATATGTACCAAATAGAGGTGAAAGCTTTTTTGAAGTCAGAAAGAGAATTTCGGATATTCTAAATAAAATTATTAATGGAAATGAAGACAGCGAAATAATGATTGTAACACATGCGGTTATTGTTAAAACAATTATGTCAATATTCAAAGGATTGGAAGTCGAAAAACTTTGGGAGCAACCTTTTATTTATGGTACAAGCCTTAGTATTGTTGAGGTTGATTCAGACGGTTCCAGGGTTGTTCTCGAGGGAGATACATCCCATATCTGTTTAAAAAAATATTGACAATATGGAAACTTTATGTAATAGTCACTTTTATAGATTATCCTTGGGTATTCTTTATGATGTAAAGGAGGGTTAATATGTTAGACTTTAATATCAGAGCGATTATGGTTGAGGACGCTGAAGCAATTAATGAAATGAGAAGAATGGATGGGGTAAGAGAGAACACGCTTGGGATTTTTAGCGAGCGTATTGCAAAATCCGAGGAATATATTAGAGGATTATCAGAGTACGACCACATGCTTGTTGCTGAGGTTGAGGAAAATGGAACAAAAAAGGTTGTAGCGACGGCAGGCTTGCATTTATTTAGAAATCCAAGACTGAAGAATTCAGCAACATTAGGTATTATGGTGCATGCCGACTATCAGGGAAAGGGTATCGGAACTGCACTTTTAAAGAAGCTTATTGATCTTGCGGATAATTGGCTTATGCTTGTAAGAATTGAACTTACAGCATATGTTGAAAATGAAAAAGCTGTTAAGCTTTATAAATCATTGGGTTTTCAAGTAGAGGGCATTAAAAAATATTCATCAATAAGAAATGGTACATATGCAGATGAATATTTAATGGCTCGTTATAATATTTAATAGGGGTGAAGTGAACTGTGTTTAGAGATATGAGAAGAAGTGAAAGAGAGATTAACAAGGAACAGGCAATTGATTTGCTTCAAAAGGGGCAATATGGTGTACTTTCTATTGCAGGTGAAAATGGATACGCTTATGGTGTCCCTTTAAACTATGTATACATAGATGGAAGTATTTATTTCCATTGTGCTAAAGAAGGTAATAAGCTGGATAATATCTCCTTCAACAATAAGGTTTCATTTTGTGTGGTGGGGAAGACAGAACCTATTGCGGATAAATTCAGTTATAGATATGAAAGCGTAATATTGTTTGGAAAAGCAACGGAAGCTTTTGATGACGAAAAAGAGACTGCGCTGGTTGAACTAATACAAAAATATTCAAATGAATTTTACGAAAAAGGTGTGGAATATATAAAACGCAGTAAATCTGAAACTAAAGTAATGAAGATAACTGTTGAGCATATAAGCGGTAAAGCCAGAAAGTAAATATACATTAACTTAGTTAAAAAATTGCACACTATAGTGCAATTTTTTTATTGCTCTTTTATAATAAATTGTCATATTAATCATGTATTTTCAGAAAGAGTATTTTTAGCCTTGCTTGGTTAAGATAATTTTAGTTATATTAAACAAGGAGGACTTATGGAAAAGGAAAAAAGCAAATTTACTAAACTACTTTCGTTTTTAACATATAAAAAGCCTGAAGATATACAGCAGTTTTATATACCTGAAATTAATGAGGGAGATAAACCCAAATTAAAGGAGAAAGGATCAGAGAATTCAGACAAAAAAGCCTCCACAACTAATCATATCAGGAAAATTAAAAAGCCGATTCCTGTATCTGAGATGAAAAATAAAGAGAACAAAAAGGAAGAAGATAAGTTAAAGAATAAAATATCAACTAAAATTGAAGATAATATAAACTTTATTAAACAGAGATTTAATTCAAAAGCAAACAAGGATATTATTATTCGGGAATTTATGGTTGGTGGTAAGTATAAGGCTTTTATAACCTACATTGACGGTATGGTTGATAGAATTACAATAAATAATTTTATATTACGTCCGCTGCTGAAAAATATACCTAAAGATGATAATGGAAGCTGCCAACTTGACTATATATTGAATAATGTCATTGAAACTAATCAGGCTCAAAAGGTAAACAATCCTGAAGACATAGTTTACGAAATACTTTCTGGGAACACATGTCTTTATATAGATGGTTGTGATTTCTATATTTCGAATGAAACAAAAGGTTTCGATAAAAGAAATGTAGATAAACCTCTAATAGAGGGCGTTGTAAACGGATCTCAGGAAGCCTTTAATGAAACTTTGCGTACAAATGTAACCTTGATAAGAAAGATAATAAAAAATAGTAATCTGACAACAGAATTTATGAAACTAGGAGAAGTAAACAAAAACCAATGTGCAATAATGTACCTTGATGGCTTGGTTAATCCCGCAATTGTAAAAGAAGTGAAAAGAAGGCTAAAAGGGATAAAAACAGACATGATAATGGGTGATAGTTTTATCGAACAGTTCATAGAAGATCATCCATTCTCTATTGTTCCAACAGTACTAACAACCGAGCGACCGGATAAAACAGCTTCTCATATTGCCGAAGGGAAGGTTGCTATACTAAGCGAAGGAACTCCTTTTTCAATTGTTGTACCTATAACAATTGATTCTTTGCTCCATAGTCCGGAGGATTCAAATTTACGTTGGCAATACGGAACTTTCTTGCGAATAATTAGAATTTTAGCAATAATTATAGCGACACTCCTCCCCGGATTATATATGGCCCTAACAAACTATCACAGGGAGATGATACCTACAGACCTGCTGATTGCTATTGCGAAAGCGAGGGAGAATGTACCATTTCCCACAATTGTTGAGATTCTGGTAATGGAGATATCATTTGAGCTTATTCGTGAAGCAGGAGTAAGAATACCGGGTATTATCGGAAATACAATAGGTATTATAGGTGCACTGATATTGGGACAGGCTGCTGTTCAAGCTAATTTGGTAAGTCCTGTAATGATTATAATCGTTTCTGTTACAGGTCTGGGGAATTCTGCAATACCGAATTTCAGTATTGGATTATCAGCCAGAATTATCAGACTTATTTTTATCATATTAGGTGCGGCTATAGGTTTTTATGGAGTTACGTTAGGCCTGGTTGCAGGTTTTGTAATACT
>CAYQCA010000255.1:0-4566 GCA_964415835.1 uncultured Clostridium sp.
GGCATCGATTAGCCTCATTATCTCCTGATCATATGTAATCCCCAAGTCTCCACGACGTTTACTTCTTTCAATATCATCAGCAGAAATCGAAATAACAATCTCTACCTGGTCCTTTAGCTGCATAAGCATTTTTACTTTACTGTCCGGTTTAAAACCCGGGAGTACACGAGAAGCATGAAAATCGTCAAAAAGCTTCCCCCCAAACTCAAGATACAGCTTTCCGCCGAAAAATTCTATTCTTTCCAGAATTTTTTGTGATTGCAGGTGAAGGTATTTATCATTGTCAAATCCAATAGTATTCATTTTTTTCTCCAGTGTAATATTTTCTTAACAAATAATATTACACTGAAATGCAACTGTCAATGCCTGATTTTTGTTATTTAATCGGTTCCTGCCCTTGCAACAGATCCACAACATATTTCTTCCCATAACATTCTCTCCAGTCTCTTGAGAAATCAATTATTGCAGAATCTGTTAGAGGATGATAGATCAATGATGATAATAGTTCTGGCTGAATGGTAACAGCGTGTGCTCCTACCAGGCTTATTTTGTGTACCTGCTCCACATTCTTAAAGCTTGCAGCCAATACCTTTGTATTCAGATTATAAATTTTTATTAAATTTGTTATGTCGGCAACTACACTAACTCCATCACTGGATATATTATCTAGTCTATTTACATAAGGAGCCAGATAATCAGCACCTGACCTGGCAGCTATTAATGCCTGCTGCTGTGTGAATATTGCAGTTGCAGTAATCTGAAAGCCCATTTTCTTTAAAACCTGCATTGCTTTTATTCCTGGTTCAATAGTAGGTATTTTAATATAAAAATTACCGTTGATATATTCTCTTAGTGCTATAGCCTCTTTGATAATACCATCTGTATCAATTTGTGTTGTCTGGATATGAAACATACCGTCTTTTCCTATTACTTCCCTAATTTGCCTTAGCAGTGTAGCATAGTCGCTTTTTTCCTTCGAGATAATTGTAGGATTGGTTGTAACACCATCTATTGTGTAGCTTTCATAAGCTTTTCTTATCTCCTCTACGTTTGCTGTATCAAGTAAATACTGCATAAAACCATCTCCCAACATTGTTAAATAATTGTCATAATTTTAGCACATATATATAATTTTGTCTAATTAATTTCAGTTGACACAGAATATTAACAGTTGAATTTCTCCCATATATATTCTAAAATCAATAAAAGTAAAAAATGTTTTGTAAAGGGAGTATATTAGATGATAAAAATCATGTTTGTATGCCATGGCAATATCTGTAGATCCCCTATGGCCGAACTTGTATTAAAAGATATGGTTGAAAAAAGAGGCTTTGGAGATATGTTTTTAATTTCATCCTCTGCTACCAGTACAGAAGAAATAGGTAATCCTGTTCACTACGGAACAAAAAACAAGCTTAAACAGTATGGAATTTCAACTTCAGGTAAATATGCAGTTCAATTATCAAGAAAAGATTATGATAATTATGACTACTTTATAGGTATGGACAGTCGCAACGTTGCAAACATGCATAGAATTTTCGGGCATGATAAGGACAAAAAGATTTATTTACTCTTGGATTTTGCAGGAAAATCAAGAGATATAGCCGATCCTTGGTATACCGGTAACTTTGACCAAACCTATGATGATGTTTATGAAGGCTGTGAAGCACTACTGCAGTTTTTTCTTGAAAAGTGAACTTTCATTCTACATTTAATAATACAGCATATAAATTAATGGGGTGAACGTGTATGTTTGTTATTATTAAGAAAAAAAAACTCTTTATTATACTTATATGTTTTGTGATACTCTTGTTAGTTAGCGAAATCAGTTATTTTATTTTGTTAAGTAAAAACTGTAATACCAGACAGACAGCAGAAAATCCATCAAAATATCTAATACTGATTGAAATAGACGAAAAAAAGTTATATTTATTTGAAGACGCTAAGCTAATAAAAAAGTATCCTATTGCTTCCGGAAAACCCGGGTGGCCTTCGCCAATAGGCCAATGGAAAATTACAGAGAAAGACAGATGGGGAGAAGAATTTGGCGGTCGCTGGATGGGACTGGATGTTATATGGGGAAAATACGGAATCCATGGCACGACGAAAGAAGGTTCAATAGGAAGAGCGGCCAGTCATGGGTGTATCCGAATGTACAACAAAGATATCCGAGAATTATATGCAATTGTTCCTGTAGGTACCGTGGTGATAATAAAAAACGGGCCATTTGGGCCATTTGGATCCGGTTTTAGAAGCATAAAGCCCGGAGACAGAGGAGCAGACGTTTTAGCTGTTCAGCAGAGGCTTAAAGAACTTGGCTATTTTGACGGCCAGGAATCCGGAATTTTTGAAGACAACTTGAAACATGCTTTATATAAATTCCAGGCAGAAAATAAACTTAAAATAAAAAATACAATAACACGTGAGGATTATAATGCCATGGGTTTCTGGGAATTTGAATAAATAAGCAAATAAGGCCCTTGCGGGCCTTACTTGGACTCTTTCATATGCTCTTCGGCATACTTTATCATTTTTTTAACCATATTGCCACCGATTTTGCCCGCGTCTCTTGCAGTTATATCACCGTTATAACCGTCCTTGAGTCCAATCCCTTCCTCGGCAGCAACTTCATATTTCAGCTTATCAAGTGCGTTTTCAGCTTCAGGTACTAACTTTTGGTTGTTTGACACAAAGCATCGCCCCTTCTGAAATATATTATCCTTTCGGACACAAATATTATTTGCAAAGCAAAGAACGATATTCATGGATTAAATTTGTAATTTTCATAATTATAACTGTTGAAAAATTTGGTCCAATGCCTTTCCATCACAATTATTAAAATCGATTCCTAATATTTTTCCCATGGTAGGTGCAATGTCAACCATTTCGATATCACCTAATGAATAATCCTTTTTAACATTTGCCCCTGATGCAATAAATATGCACTTATAGTTCTCCTTGTCGGGAAAATATCCGTGGGTTGCATATTTTATGTTTTTTTGTTCCAAATCAAGAATTGTTGGTTCCTGGAGCTTATCTTCAAAGCTATACCCAACCCTTGCATCAACCATATATTTAACCGATTTATTTACATGATAAAAGTCCAGTTCATTACGTTCAATTAGTCTCTCTATGCCATATTGTCCATCATTTATTGCATTTCTTATAGCCTGGACTGCTGTCTTTTCGGCTTCCTCATCTCCTTCGTTTATATGCAGGTATGCAGCCCCGCCGGTGCTTTGAAAATAAGCTCTCCATTTTGTCTCACCTTTTTCTTCAAAAATGAGCCCATTCTCTTTTAAGATATTATTCAGACGCACCTTGTATTTAACATTAAATTGACCGTGGTCACCTACAATTAGTATGACAGTACTGTCCTGAATGCCTGCTTCCTCAACTGCTCTCATGATATTTCCCAGCCTTTTGTCCATTCGGACTATCACATTTTTCACTTCATCACTATCAGTGCCAAATTTATGCTTGGCATCATCGAGATCAATAAGATGCATCAAGAGAAGATTCGGTTTTTTTCTCCTTATAGTGTCCATTGCGCACAGCGTTGTAAAATCGTCCAGGTTTGGCTGTTCTATACCCTTTCTATATCGTCCGTATCTGAGTTCCATGTCTATACAGTACAATGGATTTCCGTTACTGAGAACCTTCAGTGCCTGGTTTTCGTTATTAATTGCAGCCAGTTCAGGCATGTTATATTTTATCGCTGCTTTACCGGTAACAGGCCAAAGGATTCCAGCTGTACTCATTTTCCTGTTTTTAACTGCATCGTATATAGTAGGAACCTTAATATCTTTCCTATACCAGAACCATTTCTGCTCTCCTTCATTAATGAACGGCTGAAAAGGATTGTTGTGTATTATACCATGTTTGTCGGGATAAACCCCGGTAATCATAGTTGAGTGTACAGTGTAAGTCAGCGTTGGACAAACACTTTTTAGTTTTGTACTGTGTGCTCCATTTTTCACTAATTTTGATAAGTTAGGTAGCTCCATTGCCATTTCCCAGTTTTCTTCTGAAAACGCATCATATGAAATGACAATTAAATGTTCTGCAGAATTCATTGTAATCTCCATCCATAAGTTAAACTTGTCATTTTTCCTGTATATCTTTTGGTAATGTTATGAACACCAAAAATCCTGCAATGAACAGCGGAACAATGGCGAATATACTAAATTTGGCATTGCCTGTCAGGGACGTTGTCAGAGCCATTAATGTAGGTCCAATAATCGCTGCAAACTTGCCGAATATATTGTAGAAGCCAAAAAACTCATTGGAGTTTTGCTTTGGTATAATCTTGGCGAAATAGGATCGGCTCAATGCCTGGATTCCACCCTGTGCAGAACCTATTAGTACACCCAGAATGAAAATATGCCAGACTGATGTAATGAGAAATGCCGCAAAGCAGGAAATTATATAAGTAAAAATAGCTACAATTATCATAGATCTCGCCGAATACTTCTTTGCCAGATTTCCATATAAAATGGCGAATGGAAAAGCTATTATTTGAATAACCAGTAATATCCCAAGTAACGTAAAGGTATCCAGCGCATT
>CAYQCA010000255.1:4666-5795 GCA_964415835.1 uncultured Clostridium sp.
ATTTGATATCCGATTGCTTTATCCATTCCCATAAAAAAAACCAATCCCAGACTGATTCCAAATGGAAGCACACTGGCAATGTATCCAAAGGCAAAACCTCTTGTGGAGACCTTATCCATCCTATCATTAGTTGAAACATCTACCAGGAACGAGTCATAAAAAATATTCGAACCGGCAAATCCGACCGCTGAAAAAATATAGAATATAACCAGCAACTGCCACAAGCCGCTCTCAGGAGGCACGGATGCCAACAAGGCTGTTGAGAGCACACCCAATGAAGCAAAAAAGATAAAAAAGCGTTTTTTCTTATCCCTGTAATCTGCAATAGTTCCTAGAATGGGGCTGAGAACAGCTACCAGAATGCTTGCTATGGTATTAAAATACCCAAGATCCATACTGCTGCCTACATTTTTGAACATACTGAATATAACCGGCAGCAGGGCAGTGGTAATTGCAATAGAATAAGCTGAATTACCACAGTCATATAAAATCCACGATCTTTCCTCTTTTGACAGCTTCATAATGAGTCCTCCTCAATCAAAATTTAAGATACAATTTCTGTAAACTGCTTCACATTAAGAATATCACATATATATTATTGTATGAATAGCTTTTTGTTAATTATGTTTTCATTCATGTTGTTGTCATTACTTTGATAACCTCATGTGCTCTAATGGGTACACTTTTCACCTATGGCTTCATTGTGCACATCAACTTAACATAAAGCATATTATTATAATATAATCTTATAGAGAGGAATGAGTGATATGTACCCATGCCCATACTGTGGTAGAATGCCAAAATACGAAGAATCCCGGCACCAGTTACCAAATCAATATAATTCTTATCCTAATCAGCCAAAACCTAACAGGCAAATTATATTAAAAGATTATGGGGCAAAACCTTTTGTTGTTAATATTGAGGAAGCTTCAATACAAAACGATAATTTTCGCTTGGCTTTATGGACAGGAAACCACTTTCAAGTAACCCTAATGAGTATCAATGTAGGAGAGGATATAGGATTAGAAATGCATCGTCGCAGCATCCATTTGGTACTGTTCATCAAACTAAAGAAGATGCTGAAGCTCACAACCGATTGTAACTTTGAAAAAGAAACGAGAATAGAAAT
>CAYQCA010000256.1:0-5788 GCA_964415835.1 uncultured Clostridium sp.
ATCAAGGGCTTCTGATTATATCAATGGTTTTACAATTGCGGTTGATGGTGGCTGGTTGGCAAGATAATCTATTTAATTTGAAGTGGGTGAATTTTATTATGAATGATTTAAAGAAGTGGCAAATGCAATGTGTTGCTGAAGAAATGGTCGAAGTCCTGAATTCAAAGGAATTTGATGCGCATTATGCTGAAAATTTGGAGGCTGCAAAGCAAATAGTATTGGACATGATACCTCAAGGTGTTACAATAGGATTGGGAGGATCTGTCACTTTAAAAGAAATGGGTTTGCCGGAAATTTTTAGACAAGGCAGCTATAATATAATTGACAGATATAACCAGCCGACCTGGGAGGCTGAACTCCAAGCATATAGAGATGCTCAGCACTCTGAATATTTTGTATGCGGGACGAACGCCATTACGAGAAGCGGAGAGCTCGTGAATGTTGATAGTTCGGGAAATCGTGTGTCCTCAATGATATTTGGGCCAGGAAGAGTTATTATTGTTGCAGGAGTAAACAAGGTAGTTGACAATCTGGATGATGCGATGAAGAGATTAAAAAAAATAGCTCCCTTAAACTGCAAAAGGCTGGGACATAAGACTCCATGTGCGATTACAGGAAAGTGTGAGGATTGTAAAATTCAAGCCCGCATGTGTAACTACACAACAATTATTCATCATGGAATGAAGTTTCCGGGTAGAATCAGCATTGTTCTGATTGCAGAAGAGTTTGGCTTTTAAGCGTTGGTCAGGCTTGTAAAGGACTGGGAGCTTTACTGGTAGATTTATTATATTTGCTAAATGAGATTTATAGGGAATACGGGAGGGTTTAAGTATGTCTGCAAAAACTATGTATTTGAAATATATTTCATTTTATAAAAGACGCAGCATTAAAGTTACATGGCTTATATCCTACCTGTTAATTCTCTTGATTCCACTTGCAACGAGCAGTGTAATTTATTTCCGAACAATTAATACACTCGAAGAGGAAATCAATCGGGCTAATGAATCTATTATCATGCAGGTGCAGCAGGAGGTTGATAGTAAATTAAGAGATTTGAAGCGAATATGTTATGAACTCAGTATAGATAATAAAGTTATTCAAGCCGCCAGATTACCTGCACCAGTGACGGATGAAGAAATATACAATTTTGTAAATTTTGCACGTGATCTAAAAATATTCAAAGCCGGGAATGAGTTTATAGATGGCTTATATCTGTATTATAAAAAAGTGGATACTATATGGGGTATGAATGCGAGAATAAGTTTAAATGAACCAAATAGTAACGTCGAAGATTATCTGGGAATGGGATACAAAGAAGCAAAAGAGTTTTTAAACCGTGTTAACTCAATTTCCGTAAAGAGCGTTAGTGGTACAGGTGACAAAAGAATGTTCGACAGATCAATTGTTTATGCGACTCCCATATCGGATGGTAGCCTCGAAACTGCAGATATTATCGTAATCATCGTCGTAAGGGAAACAGCAATATTAAATAACATTCAGAAAAATCCATCGGTTATTAGTGGAGAATTTAATATCATAAATAGAAGTGGTGACATCATGGCGACAAGCAATTCAGAAAAAAAGTCTATCGGCTTGAAGTATGATGATTTTCCCTACCAACAGGGACAAATTCACCTTGAGTATAAGGGAGAAGAAAATATCGCTACGTATATAGCATCACAAGTTCTTGACTGGAAATATATATTGGTAACTCCGGAAAAAATTTTCTGGCAAAAAGCAGTTTATGTAAGGAACTTTACTGCCATAAGCTTTGTATTATGCTTGCTATTCGCAGGCTTTGCGACATTTTTTCTAATGAGAAAAAATTATAGCTCGGTAAGAGCATTAATTCAGATGATTGCCGATAAGCTTAGTATTCCCATGCAAAAAAAATACAATGAATACAATTTTATTGAAGATGCACTGACGCATACTATTAATGAAAACAAAGAGATATCAGTAAAACTAAAGCAGCAGAGTTCAATCATAAGAGAGAACCTTATTATTAAGTTGCTGAAGGGAAGATTTAATGAAAGTTTGGCTATTAGTGAATCACTGTCAGTACTGGATGTAAATATTGCTTCCGGGCAGTTCGCTGTAATGGTCTTTTATATTGACAGCATTGGGAAGGCTTTCAGTCCGCCTTCAATGAATGAAGAAGATGGACTAATGCTGGTAGAACTTATTATTCGTAATGTTACAGAAGAAATCATAAATCGGAACAACCCATGTTACATTGTGGAGGTAGACGACATTATAGCATGCATGATCAGTATCAAATGTCCAGAGAAAGAAGATAATCTGGAATCGCTTTTAGCAGCAGTAACCGAAGCTCAAGAAATTATAAGTGATAAATTTGATATCTGCTTTACAGTTGCTGTCAGCGACATTCACAATAATGTCAGCAGTATTCCAAGGGCTTATGGAGAGTGTATGGAAGCGCTGGAGCACAGAATGGTTATGGGAACCGGTAAAATAATCTGTTATAAAAATGTAGCTGAAAGCCATATAAAGAAACAGGGATATAGTTACTACTACCCTATGCTGCTTGAACAACAGCTAATCAATTTTATTAAGGCTGGAGACTTTAACGGTTCAATTAGCATTGTGGAGGAAGTTTTTAAATCCAATATTGAAAATGGGTCTTGTTCAATTCAGCTGGCAAAATGTGTCATGTTCAATCTGGCAGGTACCATTTTGAAAACCATGAATGATTTATCTGCGCACTATCAAAGTGATATTTTGGGAGACTCCAATCCTGTGGAAGGATTAATGAATTGCAAGACAGTTACTGAAATGGTAAATGAAATCACTGATATATTAAAGGTTGTTTGCAATTATATTCAAAATACCAGAAAAAAAGAAAACACTGGTTTTTATGGGAAGGTTCAGGAATTTGTCTCCAAAAACTATATAAATATAAATTTAAACGTTGGAGCTATTGGAGAATACTTTGACATGACACCCTCATACGTTTCAAAGCTTTATAAAGACCAAACCGGAGAATCCTTACTAGACTATATGAATAAGATCCGAATTGAAAAAGCGAAGGAAATATTAATCAATGAGGATGCAACTATTCAGGAAATAGCTGATAGGGTAGGATATAATGATGTAAAGACCTTTACAAGATATTTTAAAAGGTATGAAGGGGTTACACCGGGAAAGTTTAAGGGAATTGGTTAGATTACAAGTTTAAGTATAGAGTAGTATGAAGTAGGAGCCATCGGTAAAAAAGCCGGTGGCTCTTGCTTTATAGAAAGTAGCGGATTTTGAGCCTTTTGGGGGTTGCTTTTATATTTTGACCATTATTCATTTTACTTTTTGGGGTTTGTTTTTGGTATCTGACCATTTCATTTTTTGACGATTCCAATATAATGAAATCAAGAGAGTGCGCTCGATCAAAATTTTAGGAGGAAAATAAATGAATAGGTATTTGAAAAAGGTATTAACTATTTTTATTACTTCAACAATTGCTTTGAGTATGGTTACAGGTTGTGCAAAAGAAAAGCAGCAGAGTGCTGACACAAGTTCTAATTCAACTACTGCCACACAAAGTGTGGAAACAGATAAAGAGAAAGCAAGTACATATCCTATTAAAACAGACTATACTCTTAAGTTTTGGAGTGTACTGAATTCAAATCTTGCAGGCATTGTAACAGATCTGAGTGAAACACCTCTTGGAAAGGAATTGGAAAAAAAGACAGGGGTAAAGGTTACTTATATACATCCTGCTCAGGGACAGGAAAGGGATCAGTTCAATATTATGATTGCGTCGGGTGATATTCCGGATATTATTGAATACAACTGGGCATCTGAATACCCGGGGGGACCTGAAAAGGCGATTCAAGATGGATTGATTAGTCCATTAAATGATGCAATCAATCAATATTCACCTAATTTGAAAAAGTTGATAGAACAAGACAAGACACTTGAAAAGCAGTTAAAAACCGATAACGGTAATTACTACAATTACCCTATGATTAGAGTATCTTCTATAGCCAGAGTATTCAGAGGTCCTATTATAAGAAAAGACTGGCTGGATGAACTGGGTTTGCCATTACCTGTAACGATTGATGATTGGTACAATACATTAAAAGCTTTTAAAGAGAAAAAAGGGGCGACGTCTCCATTCGTTGCAAACTATAATCAGAACAGCAGCAGCACTTCCTTTGTAAATAACTCTGGGATGCAGATATACGATGCCTTTGTAGGCGCATATCAGACATCTGACGGTTTTTATCTGAATGATGAAGGAAAAGTGAAATACGGACCTATCGAGCAACAGTACAAGGAATTCCTCACAACTTTCAGAAAATGGCACGCTGAAGGGTTGCTGGATAAAGAGTTTGCCCTTTCAGATTCTAAGGGTGTAGATTCAAAGATGTTGGGTGACAAAGCCGGCGCAACTGTAGGTCTATTATCAGGAACAATCGGCAAGTACATGGACAATATGAAGACAAAGAATACAAAATTCAATTTGGTAGGAACTACATATCCTGTGCTAAAGGCTGGGGATACTCCTTTTTCAGGACAAAGTGATGATTTGTATAATCCTAAAGCAAGTTCTGCTATAATGACCAGCTGTAAAAATGTTGAAGTAGCTGCCAGATGGCTCGATTATGCATATTCAGAAGAAGGAAGTCTGCTGTATAACTTTGGTGTTGAGGGTGAAAGCTACAACATGGTAGATGGATATCCTAAAGTTAGTGACTATATTATGAAAAATCCGGATGGAAAACCATTTACACAAATGCAGCCAATGTTTATGAAGCTAAATGGTGCATTTGCCGTTGATCCAAGAGCTTCTGAACAGGTCCTGGCATATCCTCAGATGAAAGAAGCATCAAATTTATGGAGTCAAACCAATGCGAAAAAACATAACCTTCCTGCATGTCTTACACCAACACCTGAGGAAAGTAAGGAGCTTGCAAGTATAATCAGTGCTACAAATACTTATGTTTCACAAATGTTTTCAAAGTTTGTAATGGGAGTCGAACCACTTGAAAACTTTGATAAATTTGTTGAAGAGATGAAAAAGATGAACATTGAAAGAGCAATTGAGATTAGGCAGAATTGCTATGACAGGTATAAACAAAGATAATTGGTTTCAAAATTTTGGAGAAGGCAAAGGCCTTCTCCAAAATTTTAAAAAGCAAAGAACAAATTATAAGGATTTCAAGGTGATAATTATGGCAAAACAGTTGGAAACAGTCACTAAATCTATTCCAAGGTTATCTTCTTCAGGTAAATTTGGTGAACTCATTAAAGATTTAAAATATAACAAAAATATATATATTATGCTCATACCGGTAATATTGTTTTATCTGCTATTTCACTACAAACCAATGTATGGGGCAATTATAGCCTTTAAGGATTTTAGCCCCATGAAGGGTATATGGGGAAGTCCATGGGTCGGTTTTGAGCATTTTCAGGAATTCCTGGGGAGCTACAATTTCTGGAGTGTTTTAAGCAATACTGTCATGATAAGCGTTTACGATTTAATATTCGGATTTCCGGCACCAATCATTTTAGCTCTTTTGCTCAATGAAGTAAGAAATATCTATTTTAAAAGATCTGTTCAGACCTTGACATATATGCCACATTTTATTTCATTGGTAGTTATTTGTGGTATGATCAAAGATTTTGTATCGTCTGAAGGAATTATCAATGATTTCATTGCTATGTTTGGTGGAGAGCGTTTGAGCTTTTTGCTAAAACCTGAATATTTCAAGACAATTTTTGTTTCTACAGGAATATGGCAGCATATAGGATGGGGGAGTATTAT
>CAYQCA010000257.1:0-5768 GCA_964415835.1 uncultured Clostridium sp.
TTGAGAGCAAAAGAAAATATCTGGAGGGTATTAATTCGGTCAAGGTTATTATTAACGACCTTGCTGCAGGCAGGGTGCTTGATTATGGGAAAATTAATGAGATAACCGATTCATTTTATGAAAATATATACAGCAATTTTGCCGTAATTGAATGCCTTAATCAGATAAAAGGCGCTGATGAATATACATATTCCCATTGCGTAAATGTTTCCCTGTATTCAATGCTAATCGGCAAGTGGCTTAAGCTTCCTGAGAATGAGATCAAACTTCTTCTGAATGCTGGTATTTTGCATGATGTGGGTAAGTCAAAAGTACCTATGGAAATATTAAACAAACGTGGGCCTCTAACTCAGAGAGAGTTTGATGTTATCAAGAAGCATTCGGTATACGGGTTTGAGATAATAAAAGATATCCCGGACATTAATGAGAAAGTTAAAAATGCTGTACTTATGCATCATGAAAAGGAAAACGGGACAGGTTACCCTTTTGGTGTGAGAAGCGCAGGTATCAGCTATTTTGCCAAAATAATATCCATAGCGGATGTATTTGATGCTCTGACCTCAGAACGTGTTTACAAGAATAGGCTAACTCCATTTGATACCTTCAGGGAATTTGAAAGGATAGGCATCGGAGAGGGCCATTATGACCTCAGTATTCTGCTCACATTTCTATATAACATTTCACAATATTATATTGGGTCAAGGGTAATGATGAGTACGGGCAAAGTGGGCGAAATTATATACATACCGCCGCATAATATTTCGAGTCCTGTGGTTAGGGATGAAGATGATTACATAGATCTGTCCGTTCGACAGGACATGAAAATCGTCGAGATGCTGTAATAATATATGAAAATCAGATCACGATGAAGTATATTGAAAAAGATGATGAATTATCATAAAATTAAAACTATCACTGTGACAAACTTAAGGTATATGCGACGAGTAGTTTTGGACTGTATATACTTATAATAGACGGAGAATTTATATGATTGATATGAATAAATTTTCACTAACAAAACACGATGATGAATTATTTGACATAATAAAACCGGTAAAACAGTATTCTAACGAGCATAAGATTTTAGCATTATGGGCTATTGATTGTCTGAATAGAATTCTACCATTATTTGAAATGAAATATCCAAATGAAATAATTCTGAAAACAGCAGTAGGTACTTTGCAAAAGTGGATAAATGATGAAATAAAAATGTGGGACGCAAGAAAATACACATATACAGTTTTGGGTTTAGCAAAAACAATGGAAAAAGACGATAAACCTTATTCTCAAGTTGTGAGGGCTACCTCACATTGTTTAGCTACTTGCCATGTTCCCACTCATTCTGAGGGAACAGCAATGTATGTTGTTTCTGCAATAAAGCTTATAAACAAAAGTAAAGGTGATGTCGTAGCATTAATGGAAAATGAGAGAATATGGCAAATAAATCGCCTAAAGGAATTAATGAAAAACCCAAATTAATAAATGCTGAAGATATAGTCCAAATATGCATAAACCCGTCTATGAGATATTCTGCTGGGAGCTCTTAAAAGTGGCAACTTATCCAAAACGGAATCATTTTTGATCTAATGTCAATGCTACTTTTTTATCGGTAACTGCAAAAAATCCGCTGACCATAAATAAAAGCGAGAAAGCGGCACCCATGACGGATGTGTAACCGGTCTTGTAAAA
The DNA here is from genome assembly GCA_964415835.1 of uncultured Clostridium sp. Lineage (GTDB taxonomy): Bacteria > Bacillota > Clostridia > Acetivibrionales > DSM-1351 > Ruminiclostridium. Next base: position 1,690 of record CAYQCA010000257.1, read on the forward strand.
CACATAGCCCCAGAGGGTGAAATGCGTGACGCCGAAAATCCAAAGGCCAAGGCAAGTTAGCGCATATAACAGAGGGATCATACCGATGCACAGGAGCCAGCCGTACCGGGCGGGCTTTTTGAACCGGTGGCCCATCAACGCTTGAAGTTTAGTTTTGGGCTCAAGCACACCGTAGAAGTTCACCTTTTTCAGATTGGCGTTGACCGACCAAGCAATCAGCCACGCAAAAATTAATGCTGTGACACCGATGTCGATAATCAGGTTGACATAGTTTTGAGGCATAGTGATGGTCTCGATTTGGTTATTCTTGTTTAAAAAATAAGCGATGATACCATTTAAAATTCCGTTGACAAAAAACGAGATGATGGTTTGTACGGTCATGTACTTTTTCATCTGCTGTGTCATTACACTTTCCCTCCCAGTTCTTCGAGAATTTTAACCTGATAATCAGGAATTTGACCAAAAGAGTCAGGGCCGGCGTTGAGCAGCAGGCGGCCTTTTTTCGGGAAGACTTCGGCGAGGATTTTTCGCACTTCGTCGGCAGTGATATAGTCCTGCGGGCGGCTGAATTGGTTGAAACCAAACGACTTATCCATACCCCGGCAGACCTCGAAATAAAGCTCGTTTTCCTGCCAGTCAGCAGTGTATTCGAGGGTGCGGAAGTCGTAATATTTGGTGTCGAGCAGTTTACCAGGGTTTTCACGCAGCATTTTTTTTGCAGCAATGTTCACGAACGCCCTGCCGATAGGATTGCGCAAGAATTTCGGCCATTGCCCCCAGCGGTCGTTGACTACACCATCGGGGACGGCTTTGTAATAATAGTCAAAAAGCTCTTCGAGACGCGGATCGGTCGGATAGCCGATGTCGCCCCATAGCATGTCGGGGTTATAGCGGTCAATGATCTCTCTCCAGTGATTAAAGCAATAATCGCAGTAAAGCTTGGAATTGTCGTTATGTAAAAACAGGTCGCCCGAGCTGTCAATCTGCCTTTTGGTAAACGTCCAGTCGAGCAGCGAGGAGTAATAGACGCCAAAGCGCATGCCCCTCTTGCGGCAGGCGGCGGCGAGATTGCCGACATGGTCGAAATCGAGGTGATAGTCGGGAATTTTAGGGTTTTCTACTTTGGTGTCGAACAACACAAAACCGTCGTGGTGCTTGCTGACGACCACGACATACTTCGCCCCGGCTTGCTTGAACAAATCGGCCCAGCGCTCGACGTCAACGCTTTTGGCTGATTGTTTGAACTCCTTCGCAAAGGCGGTATAGGGCTTGCCGCCATAATGCTCTTTGTGATAGAGGTTGGCCGGGCTGCCTTTGATACGCATGCTGTTTTGGTACCAATCGGCGTAAGGGATATTTTTGAACATGTACTCTGGTGGCTTTTCGCGCATCAGCTTGGCGTAATCGTCGACGTCGACCGGCGCAAAAGCAGGGACGCTCGACGGCCCCCAGTGGATGAAAATGCCGAAATCGGCCTCGCGAAACCACTGCGGCGGGTTGTGGCGATGTATATTGACAGTTTCCATGGATGCGACCTCCTATATATAATTTAGCTTATTTTCCGTAATTGTGCACAGCCCTGTACATTGCGAGAATATTTTCGGGCGGGACGTCCGGCATGATGTTGTGTTCAGTGTTGAATACATAGCCTCCGTCCGGCATGAGGATGTCAAGCGTCCGACTGACATAGTCGTAGACCTCGTCCGGAGTTGCACGGTTCAAAATCCAGCGGGTGTTGCAGCCGCCGCCCCAAAAAGTAATGTCATGTCCGAATTCGCGCTTGAGTTCGGCCGGATCCATTCCGCGCGCAGTGGTCTGGACAGGGTTTAAAATATCATAACCCGCTTCGATCAGGTCGGGCATCAAAGCGCGCAGGGAACCGCAGGAGTGTAAAAAGGTCTTCATCTTACTGTGCTTATGGACATAGTCGCAGAGCACGGTGTGACGCGGCTTGAAGAGTTTGCGGTAGGTTTCCGGGGCCATGAACGGGCCGCCGTTGGTGCCGAGATCGTCGCCGAACCGCAGGATGTCGACCACGTCGCCGACCGCTTCACAGACTTTCTCGAGTCCGGCAAGATGGCGCTCCATCAATGCGTCGAGCAGTTTCTCCACTTCTTCCGGTTCCAGAATCAGATCAACGAGGAAATTGTCCATCCTTCGTAAAAAAGTCCCCCATTCGAAAAGATTGCAGCCGCAGACAATCATTAATGCCTTGTCAGTGGTTTGGCGCAGATATAGCGCCTTTTCACGCAACTTTTTATAAAAATCAGGCGTCCCGGCATTGTCCCAAGGGCTGTGGGCGAGCTTTTGCCACAACACCTTGTTCATCGCCTTGCCCAGGTCTTTATAGTCGGAGGGGTAGCCGTCGAGGTAGGGAAAATAGGTTTGGTCGAAAAAAGTGCCGTTTGCGGGCATTCGGGCGATTAAATCGCCACCTTCATCGATAACAACCTGGCTGCCGTCGGGGTTTTTGACAGGACGAAACCACGCGGGGTATTGGGCTTTGCTGCCATCAGCGAGCGTCATATCGTACCAGTCGGCGTCTTCGGCGTTGAAGGCGCGCCCTACATCCAAAACGTCGATACCGAACTTTTCAATAATACTATCCTCGGGCTGAGCAAGCTGCTGCACAACATCGTAGATGCGCGTGTTGCCGTCGGAGATATTGAGATGTTTTTTCAATTTGTTGTAGGGGATTGCCGATATACCCGAACTCGGGGTCGCACCGAGATCAAGCGGCACCCGATCCGGTTCCTTATGATTGACTGAAGTCATAACGCGTTCTCTAGAATTCATGATATGCCTTCCTTTTTGTTTTTAATCGAGATGGAAAACCTCTTCGACAGGCGCCCACCACTCTCCAGGTTTTGCAGTTTCAACCGGTTTTTGGCAAGAATCGCATAGCTTCCACCAATTCTGCGTTACCGGATCGGCGGCCATTTTGGCCATGTCAGCGGCGTAGTCGGAACCGGTATATTCGTAATAGCTGAACAAGAGTCCGTCTCTATAGTAAATGGAATAATTCTGAATGTTGCACTTTTTGATCATGGCAAGCACGTCCGGCCATGCGTTTGTGTGTAGCTTCTTGTATTCTTCGAGTTTTTCCGGACGGACACCAATAACAGAACCATATCGTTTCATATGTTATTATCCTCTGGGAAAATTTGTTTGTTAGTTATAGTATAGAACAAATTTTCGTAAAATACAATACTAACGTCAAAACAGGAACTTTCATGTATAAAGGAGTTGTCAAGGGTTATGCCAAGCATCAATACGGATATTGATTCAGAGCTTGGTATTAGTCTTCAGGAAATGGACAGTCAGATGCAGCAGTTATCATGGCACTACAAATATTATGTGTAATTGGGATAAAGAAGCCGACCCCAACCATTGCTTCCAAGACTGCGGATTTATGGATAATTACGTTTTTATTTTCTCAAGGCATGTGGAGTGCATGGTATTGATAATTAATAAAACCTTAAGGTTTTCATAAGAAAATTGTTATGATATATATTTTTGCTATACAGTACTATAATAATAAGTGTTTAATATGAAAGAAGGTATAGAACCTATGAGTATTAATATTTTAGTTGTAGACGATGAGCAGTCCATAGCAGATCTGATTGAAGTTTATTTAAAAAATGAAGGTTTCGAAATATACAAGTTTAGCAACGGTCAAGATGCTTTCCGGTGTGTTGAGTCGGAACAGATAGATCTTGCTATACTTGATGTTATGCTGCCAGATATTGATGGCTTTACTCTCTGCCAGAAAATTAGGGAAAATCATAATTTCCCTGTTATCATGCTGACTGCTAAAGAAGAAGAAATTGATAAAATTACTGGATTGACACTTGGTGCGGATGACTACATAACAAAACCGTTTCGGCCTTTGGAACTTATTGCTCGTGTAAAAGCGCAGCTCCGAAGATTTACCAAATATAATTCTCCGGAGCCAAATCAGGAAGAACACTTAATTACCATTTCAGGCTTGATATTGGATTTGGATACCCATGAGTGTATGCTAAATGAAAAAAAGCTATCTCTCACTCCTACAGAGTTTTCAATTCTTTGGGTCCTTT
>CAYQCA010000258.1:0-5741 GCA_964415835.1 uncultured Clostridium sp.
ACATGAGCCTTGAAGGAAATAACTTCAGGGCTTTTGTTATAACATATACAACTCAAAATTTCCGCTAATTTCGACAACATTGATAAATATTTAATAAAGTTTAAGACTTTTCTTTCGCCCTTTCCGTATAATGGATAAAATGTATGATACATAAATTAATTCAAACCAGGAGGAAAGGAAATGAAGTTATTCAAAAAAATAAACAGGGGACTGATACTTACAATAGTAGTTGTAGCAGCTGTTGCTACATATTTGGTAATTTTATCAGTTACTCAAGGCAAGGAGAAACCCATAATAGAAGATGTCTGCACAAAATATATCAGCACGGCAATCAGCTACAAACAATTGCCTGATCAGTATAAGAAAGAAAATCCAGAAATTCCTGAAGCGGAGCTAAACAAATATATTGATAGTATGACAGCAGACTTGAAAGCATTTTATACCGGTAATGAGCAAACCTATAAAACGGTTATATCTACAAATAAAGCCGATCTTGAACGTCAAGCTTCCGGTATGGGTGTTGTATTTGACTATAAAAAAGATATCAAGGAATTCGATAGTTTCACTTTTGATGGCGATACTGTAACTGTATCCATCCTGACAAACTCAGTATTGGACGGACCAAATATTTTCGAACCCGGTATGCCAAGAGAAAACATATCAGCTCAAACAACTGATACCATTACTCTGCAAAAGACAGAGGGCAATTGGAAAATTATATATGCTGACTTGCAGCAACCAATGAAAAGCCAGAATGGAATAACCTATAGAACATCAGGTGGATATTAAATAAACCGGAAAGGATTAAATAAATGGAAACAGTATTAAAACTACAAAATATTAGCAAATCATTTGGCAAGAAAAAGATTATTGATAATATTTCATTTGAGGTATATGCAGGTGAGGTGTTTGGATTTTTAGGACCAAATGGGGCAGGTAAGACAACCACGATAAAGATGGTTATGGGCTTTTTGTCAGTAGATAAAGGAGATATTTTTATAAATAACTACAATGTAAAGAAGGACTATGAAAAAGCCATGTCGTATATAGGCGGAATCGTTGAAAATCCCGAGATGTACAAGGACTTGAGCGGTTTGACCAACCTGCAGATGTATGCACGTCTCCATGAAGGGGTTACTAAAGAACGAATAAACGAGGTTGTTGAAGCGGTTGGTATGGAAAAGCGTATCAAAGAAAAAGTCAAGAAATATTCGCTTGGAATGAAACAGCGCTGCGGTCTAGCCCAGGCTTTGCTGCACAAGCCGAAGGTATTGATTTTGGATGAACCCACAAACGGTTTGGATCCGGCCGGTATAAAAGAGCTTCGTGATATTCTGAAAAAGCTGGCTCACGAAGAAAATGTTGCCGTTATCGTATCAAGCCATCTTATGTCTGAAATGGAGCTTATGTGTGACAGAGTAGCAATTATCAATAACGGTAAAATCCTTGGAGTTAAAACTCTAAAGGATTTAATAACACAGGCAAATGGAACTGTATCACACCGTTTTATGGTAAAGCCGGTTGAAAAAGCGCTTGAGCTGCTCCAAGATAAATATAAAGATTCAATTAAAAATTCAACGGCTGAATATGTTGATATCGAGGTTGAGGGAGATTCAGTTTCTGAAATAACAACAATGCTGGCTACTCATGGTATAGCAATTTCTGGTGTAAGCAAAATAGAAACCTCTCTTGAAGAAGCATTTATGAATATTACGGGAGGAGGACACCACATTGCGTAAATTATTTGCTCTATATACAAATGAAATGATAAAGATTTCAAAAAAGGTCAGCGTCATTGTAATGCTTGCCATTATGGTTGCGGTTATCTTTGGCTTTGGTGGATTAATGAAATTCCAGGACAACCAAAATAAAGGTAAAGACAACAATTATAATTATGAATTGGAATTCCAAAAGGATGAAATGAATAGACAGCTTGAAAGTGCAAAAACAAGAATAGCTGAGATTCAAAAGAAAAAAGGTTCGGTGTCAGAGGATGAATTGAAAGGTCTTGAAGCTGAAGAAAGAAGCAATCAGAATCAGGTTGATATGCTGCAGTATGCGATTGACAGGGATATTTTACTATATACAAATAATTACCGTGACCAAGCTGTACAAAAGCTTTTCAGATTAAAAGATATAGAAGGTCAGATAAATAGTATACCTGTGGCAAATCAAACAGAAGAGCAGAAAAAGCAATTGTCAGATATAAAAACTAATGCTTCTGCACTTGAAAAAGTAATTGAAAACAAGGACTTTAAGGAATTTATTACACTTCAGAATAAAGATATAAGCAGCAATACCAATATGTCAGAAGAAGAAAAAAAGATATATATAGAATCAAATGAATTAAGATTGAAATACAATATTACCGGTGAGCAAGATGGTAAGGTTTATGCAGCTGGAAATGCGAATAATTATATTTATCAGATTGAAAACGGAAAACGTTCACTTTTACATGATTTGGATTATACAGGAAATCAAAGTCATAAGCCATTAACAGAAGAACAGCGGGAAAAAATTAAAGACAGTATTGCTGTTATTGAATATAAGTTTGAAGAGGGAATTATCAGCAATACCTCGACGAATAATTTTGGTATGGACGTTAAGTCAATAGTTATGCCCGGTATGTTGGGTATAGGTATATTTATGGTTTCTATTCTGGGTATGATTCTGGCAGGCGGGAGTGTATCAAGTGAAATATCCACAGGTTCAATAAAGTCTCTGATAATATCTCCTACAAAGAGATGGAAAATATACACTGCCAAAGCACTCTCGCTGATTACAGTAGGTATTATTGCTACACTGATTGCATATGTATTTTCAGTTGTTGCTAATGGGGTATACTTCGGATTTAATTCGGGGACGCCTTATATATACGCAAACAACGGTGTGGCTCATGAATTGAATTTCTATTTTTATCAGTTTGCTACCATATTTACTAATTTCATTAATGTTTTAGTATTTATGACATTTGCGTTTATGCTGTCAATCATAACAAGAAATACTGCTGCTTCAGTTGCAATTTCTATTGCTGTACTATTTGTAGGAAGCAACGCAAACGCTATACTGATGCAGTTTACAAAAGGAGAATGGCGTAAGTTCATACCGTTTAACAATTTGGAATTTACATCCAAAATTTTCCCGAATGACGAACTGATGCAGGTTGCCGGCAATATGCCCGGAGTAGTTAATAATTCGCTGCTGTTTTCATCGATTTATGTTGTAATCCTGTTATTATGCATGGGTTATGTTGGACTGGATTCGTTTAACAGAAGGGACATAAAGTAAATAAATCTTAACAAAAAATATCTGATATGTTCTAAGACTGATGTTTACAGGAACGTATCAGGTATTTTTTTTTACTCCAGTCTTAATTATATTTTTAATGGAACTATTTTCTGCTTTTCTCCATTCTCGCGGGGGCAGATTCATAACTTTACTAAACTGACGGTTAAAGCTTGAAAGAGTGGGGTATCCTACTTTAAGTGATATATCTAGTATGGAATCATCTGAATTTAGTAGAAGAATAGAAGCCATTTTAATTCTAACCAGATGAAGATAATCACTTGGAGAAATGCTCATAGTCTTTTTGAATATTTTCCTAAAGTTTGTCACACTCATATTACAAAGCTGTGCAAGAATTTTTAAACTAAATTTTTTTGAATAGTTATCAGAAATATATTTGAGTGAAGGAGAAATTATAACCATACTTCGAAAGTACTTTGAAGTGGGGTTATCCTCAACACCCTTAGTGCATTCCCGGGACAGTTTTATTATCAGTTGATATACTAATGCTTTCACCATTCCGGTGTGATTTTCTTTTTGTTCTTGCAATTCAGAAATAATCTCATATATAAGATTTGAAATATTTGAAAAGTGATTATTTTCAAATATATTATAGCAACCGTAAATTTTTTTTATCAACTGTGTAAGAGTTTCTAAATCTGCAGGCCCAAAATCAGATAAAAGCCTAAGAGGATCTAAACTGACAAACCTCCACTCACTGGGATCGTTGCTGTCGCTTTGAGCAATATGAATCTGATTTTCAAAAATAATACTTGATGATCCAGCCGAAAAGGGCAAAACCTTACCATCAATGAAAAATAAACCGCAGCCTTTGTAACAATAGCCAATTTCTATGCAATCATGATAATGCATGAAAGGAATCGGCCCTGTTGGTGGTGAATAGGAACCGTTGCCGGGATAGGTTGCAGGAAAATCATTGGGTAGCTCCTGTGGATCAGATATTACTTTACAATACATTTGTGATTGTTTCTGCATTGTTTTTGCTCCTTTTTCAGAAGAATTATGCATATTAATATTATATAATACTGATGATGATACAACAAGGAGGGATTGAGATGCTTAAAACACAACCGTGGTTTCGGTATGCAAATGATCTGCAATTGGAATTATTGCAGGCGGAAGATGAAGGAAAAGATATTAATGGCTACTTCGAGAAAATCAAAGTGATACAGTCGATTAGTCCAGATAACCCCGAAAGAGAAAAGCTTGCACAAGAGATTTTGGACAAAATAGCAGCATTGCCAATCAAAGAAGAGTTCAGTTACTTTGAGCCATCTGAAATTGAGGCTATAAAGGAAGCCCGACCGAAATTGGGAAAGAGCCTAAGGTTGGACAGCTCAAAATTTACAAATGAAAAGTATTATGACAAGGTATATGGTGCTTGGCTTGGAAGATGTGCCGGCTGTTTACTGGGGCAGCCAATTGAAGGCTGGCAAAGAGAGAGAATCATAGGACTTCTAAAAGAAACTGATAACTATCCAATTAATTATTATATATCATCTGATATAGCTACTGATATCAAGAAAAAATATGATGTCACGGATGAAGGGCAAATATATGGATCAATAGTGAAGAGTTGGATTAATAATATTAGCTATATGCCTGAGGATGATGATACTAATTATACTGTAATCGGTCTAAAAACTCTTGAACAGTTTGGTCCGGCGTTTACTCCGGATGATGTTGCAGAAAGCTGGCTCAATAACCTACCCATACTTCATGTTTGTACTGCAGAGAGAGTTGCATACATGAATCTTGTGAACAGTATATATCCGCCATATTCCGGGAGTCATAGAAATATATACAGGGAGTGGATCGGAGCTCAGATAAGAGCCGACTTTTTCGGATATATTACACCGGGTAATCCGGTTCTTGGTGCGGATATGGCCTGGAGAGATGCGTCTATATCCCATGTCAAAAATGGAATTTATGGTGAAATGCTAATTGCTGCTATGCTGTCAGCAGCTGCTGTGATAGACGATATAGAAGAGATTATTGAGTGCGGACTGTCTCAAATACCTGAAAAATCAAGACTGACTGAGGCCATAAGGAAGGTAATAGCCTGGAAAAAAGAAGGCATTGATTGGGAGACTGCTATTGATAAAATACATAAATTATATGATGAAAAAATCGGATACGATTGGTGCCATACTATTTCAAATGCAATGATTGTTTGTTTAGGATTAATATATGGAAACAAAGATTTTGAAAACTCAGTCGGAATTGCTGTATCGGCGGCTTTTGACACTGACTGCAATGGTGCTACAGTAGGTTCTATTGTAGGCATGATGCTTGGTGCAAAGGCATTACCTGAAAAATGGATTAAGCCATTAAATGATCAACTGAAATCAGGTGTGGATGGATTCGGTTTGGTTAATATTTCAGATATGGCTAAGAGAACAGTGATTGTTTCACAAAAGGTTAAAGAATATTAT
>CAYQCA010000259.1:0-5659 GCA_964415835.1 uncultured Clostridium sp.
CACCGTTCTTTATCTGAGCACCCGCATCTGTTCCGCAAAGAACTGTACTTCCTTCGGGTATTGGCTCACAGGTGTTAAGGGCCCAGCTTGATTCCAGAATAATTGTTGCACCATTTTTCATCACTATGAACCCGAAAGCAGAATCTTCCAGGGTATTTTCACCTGGTGCCCACCCACCCCACGGGTTTCCGCACTCCGGATTATTTACTTTTTTATATTTCGTACCCACTACCATTTTGGGCTCATAATTATTCATAAGATACAGAGTAATATCCAACGAATGAGTACCAATATCAATTAAAGGTCCTCCCCCCTGTTCGTATTCATTCAGAAAGACACCCCAGTTTGGCGTCCCCCTTCTTCTAACGGCAAAAGCTTTTGCAAAATAAACTTCTCCCAGATCACCCCTGTCAATAACATTCTTTAAATAAATGGCTTCGGGTTTGTGTCTGTGCTGATACCCTATCGTGAGCTTTTTTCCGGTTTCTTTTGCTACTTCAACCATCCTTCTTGCATCAGCAGCCGTTTTCGCCATAGGTTTCTCACACATAACATGCTTGCCTGCATACATGGCATCAATCGAAATGGGTGCATGGGACCTGTTAGGTGTACAAACATGAACAACTTCAATTGACGGATCCTTTAATAATTCCCGGTAATCGGTGTAAACCTTTGCATCGGGCATACCATATTGTTCTTTTGCCTTTTCAGCCTTTTCAGAAACTAAGTCACAAAATGCAACTAATTCCACATCGGAAAGCTTACTCAAAGCAGGCATGTGCTTCCCATTTGCAATGCCACCGCAGCCTATGATACCAACCTTTACCTTTTTCTCCATATTCACATCCTCCTGATAAATTGAATTCTCGATGCTATTTATAAAATCATTTGATTAAAATATAGTCTAAATTAGTACCAAATGATATAATAAATAGGTTCAAAAATATCAATTATTTGTCATGGAGAGGAAATATGTCAGATCAGCCTTACTACATTGAAAAAGAATCTACACTGGAAGAAATGCCACTTCAGTTCAGTGCTCATATTCAGGAATCTCAGGGTCCCAAGACCATGGTTTATGCTCATATTCATGATTACATCGAAATCTTATATACATTATCCGGTGAATTTAAAATTCTGTTAAATAATAAGGAATATTTTTTTTCTGAAGGTGATATCGTTATAATTAATTCAAATGAAATTCACAATATCATAGCCCTGCATCCCGGTTTAAATAAATACATGGTTATTAAATTTAAGCCTGATATGCTTTACACCACATCGCAATCATTTTTCGAAATAAAATATGTGATGCCTTTTATACTAAATGAATCAACTCACCAAAAAATATTTAAAAAGGAAGACATTGAAGATACCCTTATTCCTCAAATCATTCATGGTGTCTATCAGGAGTATACCGAGAAAAATTATGGTTATGAGCTTGCATTAAGAGCAAATATACTTAATTTATTCCTGTTTATCCTCCGTAGCTGGAAGGCCAAAAATATTGACTTGAATATCAATCAGGATATTAATAAGGATATCATTAACCGGCTGAATAGCGCTCTTGACTATATTAACAGCAATTACAATGAAGATATCACTGCGCTGGATATGGCTAATAGATGCCATTTGAGCTTCAGCTATTTTTCCAGAATTTTTAAAAAAATTATGAAGAAGAACTTTAAAGATTATTTAAATTATGTAAGAATTTCCAAGTCCGAGAAACTCCTATGCACCTCTGAATTAAATATAACCGAAATCTCCATAATGGTGGGGTTCTCCACGTCAAGCTATTTCATCCACCTGTTTAAAAAGTATAAAGGTATTTCCCCAAAGCAGTTTCGTAAGAAATATATGAAAATGTAACTCCCTTTACCTCTTCAAATAATCCCTCAAAAACTGAGCATCTTTTATTTCCAATCCACGCTCTCCAGCCAGTGATTCCAGATGATGCGTGAGTTCATGCTTCAGCGTATGCCTCAGCCTCTCCTTCATAGCTTCTTTCCCCAGAAACCCATATATCTGCATGAAGGAACCATAATATATGCTTATGTACCTGCCCATATTGCCGCCTCTGTGGTACTCTCCCATAATACAAAGGTCATTTCTACCACTAATATTATTGTATTTAACTTCTGGAAGTAAAATAATCCCTCCGTTGAGTTCTCTGTATATTTCCTGGGGTATCTCAGCGGTTATTTCATCCAGCATTGATTCCATTTCGTCAATTGAGATCATAGAATAATCCTCCATAATTACAAAATAATTATACTACATTTTCAAAACTCTTGTCTGTTCTGCCCAATTAATATAAACTAGTACTTATGGATGAACAATATTATGAAAAGTTATTAAATATAAAAACTTCAGGTGAGCAAAAAATCTTCAACGAGTCAGTTCACTATCACAGATATGAGCCCACCTCCTATTCTGCATTGGAAGCATTGTCCAAGCAATATGAATTTACAGCAGAGGATAGTATCGTCGACTTTGGCTGCGGCAAAGGGCGGTTCAGTTTTTATATAAATCACTTCTTTAACTCCAATGTTACCGGTATAGAAATGAATAACTTCTTTTACAATGAGGCCCTTGAAAATAAGAAAACCTATTTTATGAAAAGAAGAAATAAACCCGATAGTGTTAGTTTCATGAACTGCCTCGCAGAAAAATATGATATAAAGCCGTCGAATAATAAATTATACTTCTTTAACCCTTTTTCTGTTCAAATATTTTCGAGGGTAATTAAGAATATATTAAATTCACTGGAAGTTAATGAAAGAACCGTAGATATCATTCTGTACTATCCATCGAATGATTATGTTTATTTTCTGGAGACTAATTCATGCTTCCGATTAATGAATTAAATAAAGGTACCTTTGATGTACGATAATGATCCTCGCCAAAAATTTTTGATTTATAAACGCATAGGTTCAGATTAAATTTTTCGGCTGTAATTTATTATCCATCAAATTTTCTCCAATTTCTGTTTCCCTATATTGCGAGCTATAACATTTTTCTTTCCATTTTTATCAACTGTGGTTATTATTTGTTCCCCAGTTAAACAATTTGTATCAATCGTTTCAGACTCACCCGTGTGAATGTATTCAGATAACTCATTTCGACCTATCAAATACGATTCATTAGCTTGAAATCTATACCTATCCGTGAATCCCCAGCGCCATGCACTTACGCCATATGAAGATACAACAATGGAGCCTCTACTGTATTCGATTCCAACAAAAGGATCTCCGTATACTCCCCCCTCATCGGCCCTCAGAATTACATTTGATGATTGAACAGATAATTCATATGTACCATCTTCCCTCATGAAAACTATAAATAGTATTCTGGGCTGCCCTGTCCAATCTTCATCATCATTCTTATTAGGTTCAGCAGTATATTCTATCACAGCTCCAATGTCTATTAATTTATCTTTATTTAAATCTCCCTCTGCTTTACTAATTAGTTTCCAATCATCGGGTATGAAATCATTCAAAGTCTTTCCGGAAGATTTAATTTTAATATTTTCCGGCTTTTTGTTTGTTTCTATAGCAGAGTTATTCTGTGCTTTTAGAGCAGAAAGTTTCGTTTCAATATTCTCTTGGGAAAAACCATACCATACCACATCTTTTTTCTTTTCTTGTTCTTTGCGAAAAGCTTCAAATGCTTCTTCTGTAACGGGTTTATTATTAATGAAGTATGATATGGCAGTACCATTATCAATGAAATTTGATTCGGAATATGCTAAAGCATCATATTCATAACCACTTGTTGAGAACCTCATTTTATTGCAGGAATTGTCTGCCGCACCATCCGAACTCCAAAATGTACCATCAGTTTTCAGTATTTCCAGACCTCTGTATACAACATTATATCCATAAACCTCACCGTCCATATAATGTAGGATCTCATAGAAATCAGGATATTCCTTACCAGCAACGGATAATTCAAGAACAACTTCCGGCGTTTTGTCCCCATCCATATTAAGTACTGTAAAGTGCGTTATCTCTAATGTCGGACCCTCGGGCATTTCAGTATTCTTTAATAGATCTTTTAAATAAATATATTTTTTGTCATCAGTACTGAAAAAATTAACCTTGTCTTGCAGTACTGACTTGTATGCTTCCACTGCTAAATAATTATTCTTTTCTTCTAAGTTTGTTTGGGGTTTTATATTTTCAGTTTTGCTATTCAAAGTAGTATCATTCGTGGTAGAAGAGCTTGTTTGAACATTCTCACCACTTTTAGTTATAACTTTCGAACATGATGTTGTGCTAATTATAAATACAAGTATAAATATTAAGTATACATTCTTTTTCATATAAGAAACCTCTCAACACTATTACATTTTGAATTACTAAATACTCTTTTATTTTATATCTTAGTATGCTGAATATAAAGTTACAAAAATGTAATTTTAAGCTTTGTCCATTCATTATAAACGGAATCAAAGATTATCTCTAATAAGAGGCATACTCATGCACCTTGGACCTCCACGACCTCTGGACAACTCATAGGAATCAAATTCCAAAACCTCTATGCCATTCTTTCTTAAGGCATTATTTGTTATACTATTTCTATTGTAGCAAATTACCTTTCCCGGTGAAACTGCAAGTGTATTACTACCATCGCTCCACTGCTCTCTGCTTGCTACGATAGGATCACCGTCTCCACATCTGATAAGATTTACCGCGGGCAAATTAAGATGAACCTTTAATATATCCTTTAAATCTCTATGCTCATACTTGATATTAAGCCCTTTACTTCCACCTCTGGTAATACTGTAAACATCCAAAGGCTCCTCAATACCTGAAAATATGGTAAACTGGTCATAATCAACCATGGTAAATACGGTGTCTAAGTGCATGTAAGCTCTTGTTTTGGGTATATCAAAAGCAAGTACAGTATTAAAAGATTCTTCTGAATTCAAAAGATTCTGAGATACTCTTTCAACAGATATCGGACTGGTTCTATCACTAATCCCGATAGCTACAACCGTATCTGAAAGAACTAAAATATCGCCACCCTCTATCGGATGCGTTTTATCTCTGTTATACCATCTTGTAATATTTTTAAACCGAGGATGATAATTGAAAATATACTTAGCAAATATTGTTTCTCTGTTCCTGGTCTCATTCGACATAACATTTAATGAAATCCCAGTGCCAATGGATGCAAACGGGTCCCTTTGAAAATACAGATTTGGTATTGGATCAAGATAGAAGGGATAAGGGTTTTTAACCATATCTCCAAGCGCTTTGGGTACAATATGTTTTAAGTCTTCCTTTCTCACTCCCGCAATACATTTATCTATAAATTCCTTTGAAGAGAAGGTGCTAAACAGCTCTTTTATCGCTTCTTGAAGCCCTTGTGTAACAACTTTTCCCTCCACCATAAAGTCCATTAGAAATTCTTCCTTAACTATTGGATCTTTTAAAATATCAGCCATTAAATCAGCAAGATATAGTACTTCTACTCCTTCACCTCTAAGAAGCTCAGCAAATTGATTATGTTCTCTCTGAGCCTGTTCCAAATATACAATTTCATCAAATAGAAGCCTTCTCAAGTAATCAGGGACAATATTTTCCACTTCAGCACCAGGACAATGAAGAAGAACTACTTTTAACTTACCAATTTCACTATAAACAGAAATATT
>CAYQCA010000260.1:0-5625 GCA_964415835.1 uncultured Clostridium sp.
GCTAAAATAACCATAGCATATTGTTATTTTATGTAAGGTTAAGTATAATTATAATAGCAAACTTATACAATTACAATCTATTATATCGAGGCGTTATAATCACAATGCTAGTATTAATTACTAAAGAGTGTGTTTAAAAATACTTAAGTCATAACAAGTATAAGAGGAAGTAGATGAGAAAAATTGATGTTTCGGACTGCGAAGTAGGAATGATTCTTGGAAAAGCAATATATTTTAAAGGATCTACTATTTTGCTTGAAGCAGGAGCTGAACTTACATTATCGTATATAACTAAGCTCAAGAAGCTGGGAATATCAGAAATTTATATTGAGGATGATATTTCAAAGGATATTGCTGTGCGGGATGTAATTAATGAAGAAACAAGACTTGAAGCTATAGAAGCCGTTAAAAATATAATGGAATCTTATAGCTTTCCTGACGCGCCTTATTCTGCTGAGGTAATAGCGATTGTAGATAAAATTATTTTTCAGATTCTATCACTAGACGACATTGTGGTAAATTTGATGGATATTAAAACATATGATGGCTACACTTTTTCTCATAGTGTTAACGTTTGTATTTTATCTATTATAACTGGTATCAAGTTAAAATTGAGCTACATTGAGTTGCAGGAATTAGGTGTTGGTGCCATTCTTCATGATATAGGGAAAGTTATGATTCCTTCTGAAATACTTCTAAAAAAGTCTACACTAACTGACGATGAATATGAAACAATTAAGCAGCATTCAATTATGGGTTACAATATTCTTAAGAGTATACCATATATCAGCGAAGCTTCAGCCAGTGTCGCACTTAATCATCATGAAAGGTTTGATGGTAAAGGTTATCCAAACGGATTAAGAAAAGAAGAGATACATATTTATTCAAGGATTGTAGCAATTGCTGATATCTATGATGCACTAAGTTCAGATAGAATTTATCGAAAGAAAATAAGTACTAACATGGCAATAGAGTATCTTACCGTTATAGCAGCGCCTTCTGTTGACGCTGAAATATTAAGCTATTTCGTACAAATGATACCGCAGTATCCTCTTGGGACAGAGGTTGTTTTAAATACGGGTGAGAAAGCAATTGTATTTAAATTGAATAAAGATTTGCCATCAAGGCCATACATAAGAATAGTGTTTAATGCTGACGGAACCAGGAAATTTGCCTACGATGAAATAGATTTAGCAGAAAAAACGGATTATTTTATAGTTTCAACTGCCAACTCTTAATATAGTTAATAAAAAAATAAAAGCTGGAATCACCTGATATTATTAGGGCATTCCAGCTTTTGTTATATCCATTACCGACAATGGTGAAAAATATTTCGGAAATAACTATTTACACTGGAGTTACTCCATGGTTTATAATAGAGATAGAAAATTCCTCGCAGCATTCTACTAATGGTAGGAATTATTTTGGAGTGTATATGAAAAATTAACGTTACAATACATAGGGGATTCATGCTAGAGGCTTGACAAAGGATAAATAAATTATTTGTTGAGGTGTTTTATGAATAAATTAAGAAACCTCTTTAATGTATTAAAAGGATTATTTGCATTCTCCAAAACCAACTTAAGCACTAAAGAAAAATGGTATCTTGCTCTGCCCGGACCGGCTATTTCTATTGGTGGGGTATTGATTCACAATGTTTTTATAAAATATTATACAGATGTTATCGGGCTGGATGCCAAATATGTCGGGTGGGTATACATAATATACAACATTTGGAATGCAATAAATGATCCGATTCTGGGTACGTATATAGACCGCCGACGCTATAGTGAAAAACATGGTAAATATGTCTATATACTGAAGGTTACAGTTCCTTTTATGGTAATATCATCATTTGCCATGATGTTGTCCAGTCCAAGCTGGAGCAACTGGGTTATATTTTTAATCTATACTTTTGAGCTGTTCATATATGACACTGCTGCTACCGCATATGGAATAGCATATGCATCATACAAGCTGATTGCTGCTCCTACTATAGAGGAAAGAGTCGATATAAATACTATTCAGACATACGTTGCCAATGTTCTCTCGTTTTTTGTCACAATGATACCTACGTTGTTGCTTGTTGGAGATGGAAAGAGAGAAGCTATTATACCTGTATTTACCTTGGTGATATTAGGACAGTGTGTGTTCTACTGGTATTCGCTGAGGTCATTGAAGGATAAGCCTGAAATGTATACTACATTAAACGAGCAGCATATTTCAACCAGTCAACTGCTTAAGGATTTCTGGAAGGTTATTAAATCAAGACAATTCATCACATATGTTTCGTATTCCGTTATTACATTGGGACCTATGAGTTTTTATTTTACTCCATACTTATACTATATGGATCATGTAATAAAAGCAAGCGGCATTGCTGCCACTATTGTAGATACCTCCACACATATTCTGGCTTTGTTATTTTTGCCGGTAATGGCCAATATTGTGAAAAAGTATGGTACAAAGAGAAGTATTTATTGGGGAACCATACCTGCAATATTGGGGTATACGGGAATATTTTTTGCAAAATCCGTTTTGGCCGTGGCTGTATGCTATGTGATAATAGTATTTACTGTCAATTATTTCGGCATGTCATGCTCTCCTATGGGTGCGCTGATAATCGACGAGGATGAGAGAGTATCTGGGGTTAGAAAAACCGGTCTGTTCAATGGTATATTTGCTTTGTTCATAACTGCCTTTTCCGGTTTGCAGACAGTTATATTTACGAATGTAATAAGCTTGTTTGGCTATGACGGACTGGCAAAGGTACAATCTTCTTCAGCCGTGCTGGGCATCAGGATTGCTACCGGATTAGTACCTCTGTGCTTAACCCTTGTCGGTCTAATACCAATGTTTTTCTATCCATTTAATAAAAAGAGAGAAGATGAAATATCAGCTTTTAGCAAAAATGCAAGAAGGGGTAAGGTCCTCAATGAAATATGAATTTACAATTGGTGAAACATCCAAAATATTAAATCTTCCCATAGATACACTTAGATATTACGATAAAATCGGTTTACTAAATCCGAGGATACGCGGCGGGAACAAATACCGGTTCTATACGCTTGAGCAGATGGATACGTTAGTAACAATAAAAATGCTGAGGGCTTTGGATATCCCAATTGAAGATATTATAAAACTCCTTTCTGAAAAAAATATTGATAATACCAGAGCTGTAATTAAAAGAAAACGTGCGGAGGTTTCTGAACAAATAAGGTATTACGAACTGCTCAACAGGAAGCTTGATTATTTTGATTCAGTTTTTGATAAATATAAAGATGTCGATTATATTGAGATTATAAAAAGTCCAACATACTGGATGATTTTAACCGACTCCATTATGGAAAGTGATGATAGAAGCCTGAGTAAAAAAATTGATAGATTATTGAAATCATTTTCTCCTAGAAAGGAATGGATTACATTATGCCACTCAATATCTATCATATCAAAAGAAAACATTCTGAAGGGTGAATATCATTCGTACCTGAATAATGGGATTGGATCTACATTTCAATTTGCCGGGGTGGATAGTTCCTTTGAGATTTTTCAATCAACACTGTGTGCACATAAATGTATAGTTATTGATGATTTAAACTATGAAATCCTTGATCAGCACTATGATGCAATGAAAATTTTTATAGAAAAACGGAATTATGAAATTGCAGGAAACTCGTTGGAAATCAGTGTTTTCAAGCAATACAACAGGCATTATATGGAGGTATATATTCCTGTAAAGGAAGCGGGTGAAATTAGTGATTAGGAAATATATGAGTGTTTTAGTCTAAAGATTAGAGTGAATATATAAAATTGTTTATGATTTATGGAGGTAGCGATGAAAAAATTATTTGTCAAAGGTAAAAATTTTATTGATGAAAGCGGAGCTCAAGTTATACTTAGTGGTATAAACTTTGTGTGTAAAGATAAGGCTCTAAATTATATTGATCATTGCGATGATAAAGTGTTTGAGTGGTTTAAGTCCTTGGGCTTTAATGTTATCAGGTTAGGGCTTATATGGGATGGGGTTGAACCGGAGCCGATGCAGTATGATAATGAATATTTGGGGAAGGTCAGCAGGTTTATAGAGCTTTCTGCAAAAAATGATATTTATGTTTTTTTAGATATGCATCAGGATCTATATAGCTGCAAATACGGAGACGGGGCACCTGAATGGGCAACGATTACCGACGGTCAGCCTCATTTGGAAGGGGAAATGTGGAGTGATGCATATCTACAAAGCGGTGCAGTGATGAGAGCCCTTGATAATTTCTGGAGCAATGTGCCTGCCTGTGATGGTATTGGCCTTCAGGATCATTATGCAAAAATGTGGCTGCATGTAGCGGAATATTTCAAGGATTATGATAACATCATTGGCTATGATATTATGAATGAACCCGCTATTGGCAGCTTGTCCCAAGCAGTTATGGGAGATATCATTGTAGCATATGCACAGGTTGTACTGAATAAAGAAGAGCCCAATATGGAAGAACTATCCGCTATGTGGATGGATCAGGAATTGAGAGTTGATATTTTAAATCAAATGTCAGAAATGACAATCTACAAAAATATTGTGGATACATCCGGGGTTGCTGCAAAAACCTTTGACAGAGACATTCTCACACCTTTTTTTGTAAAGGTTACAAGTGAGATAAGGAAGATAGATGCTGAAAGGTTTATTATCACAGAGGCAGACTATTTTTCCAATATTGCAATCCAGTCGGAAATAGGTAGGGTTGACAGCTCTCAGGTGTATTCTCCTCATGGATATGATCTTGTTGTGGACACTGATAAATACTATGCCTATAATCAACAGCGGGTTGACTATATCTTTGATACTCATCGGAGGGTTCAGGATAGGCTGGATATGCCTGTAATCGTTGGTGAGTGGGGAGCATTTACAGATTTTGATGTTACATATGAACTGGCAATAGCATTAATTAAAATATTTGAAAAGTACCTGTGGAGCAATACTTTTTGGTGCTACTATCCCGGTATTGAAAAGTGCAAATTTGTAAATGCACTCAACAGGGCATATCCGATGAGTACAGGAGGAGAGCTGACGGAATACAGCTATGATTTTCAAAGCGGAGAATTCAGTATGGAGTGCCGGAATGTAAGCCTACCAGCTATCACGGTAATTTATTATCCGGAATTGGAGAATGTATCGTTAAGCAACATAAGGGTTGAAGGTGCAGAGTGTGATATTGAAATAGAGAAATATGAAGCCGGAAAGGGCGGAAAGATCTCGATTGTTCCCAAAAACGAGAGCGAGAGGTTGAGTGTTTGTATTTGCAGGAATTGAATTTAAAGCGGAAAAAAGTTAGGAAAAATCTTGCTTATGATTTCATGATTTCGTCGTGAGTATTTGTTTTTAGCCAAAAGTCCCTTCCGAAGAAGCCGAGCCGTAGGCGAAGGCTGATTCGGCACCAAATAAAAAGGTAGCAATGATAAAAATCATTGCTACCTTCTATTTGGTGCGGATGAAGGGACTTGAACCCCCACGGTCGCCCACTGGAACCTAAATCCAGCGCGTCTGCCAATTCCGCCACATCCGCACGAGCATTTCTTATTATAATCACATTTGCTCAATTTGTCAACACTAATTTGTGCGAGATTAGGAGTACG
>CAYQCA010000261.1:0-5619 GCA_964415835.1 uncultured Clostridium sp.
TTAAAACGTGTATCTGCTAGCCTTTTTATTAATGTGATATTATCCGCAAAGCAATAATCATTTGAGACAGCGGAATAATTAGTTGTAAATCCTTTTTGTATATGGATTCTGAGTTTAGTTGTATCTTGCCCTGTTGTAAATGCTATAGAGCTTGTTTGGGGAACAGTATTATTTGTAACAGATGATGAATTAAGACTTTTCAAAATATTATAGCTATTGTCCATTTCATACACTACAAAATTTGCCCAGCATCTATGCGCACCAATTAATCCCCTCAGAGTATAACTGGTATTTGGTGTAACAGTTACATCTTTATAATAGACAGCTGCATTGTTTGATCCATCGTTTATTGATGATGTTACGATTTCAAATGATCCATTACCGGATATTTTCCAATCCGCTGTTGTTCTCCTTGTGAATGTTGTTATGCTTGGGTTAGCTGCCCATGTACTCCAGTCGTATAATTTACCAATGCCATCTACGATTTCGGCATCCCCATTTGGTAGTAAATTCGTTGTATCTGATATTTTTTTAGGAATGTCTTTAGCATACATTGAAATCTGATATGTTCCCGGCTTCGTAAATTTCTTTATAGGTATTGATATATCTATATCATTTAGAGATATTTTATCCGAAGGATTATCAATATTTACTCCATTTATTTTTAGTGAATCATGGCTGTATCTGAATATGTATTCAAAATTGTCATTTTCATTATCAGATGCCGAATAACTATATGCTATATTTTCACCACTGGCTTCTGTGTTGTTTATAACAGTGGTAATTATACCGGTTCTATTCGAAGAATATACAACCTTTACATAAGTAGCATTAGTAGGTGCAATTATATTTGTTGGTGGCTCGGAAAAAGAGTCTTTTTTAATATATTGAAGTGTACTAGTATACCAATATAAATTAAATGAATTAACCTGTTCGGTAGTAGTAAAAGTATAGCTACAACCTCCGGTTACATCAACATAGTCCTTGCTCCTCATGTACGAAGTAGAATAGAGAGGCAAACCATTTGAATCCAAGGTACCTTCCTGTGTATCAATGGTAGAGCTTGATTCTGAAATTACTATATAGTTTTTAAAACTCCTATCAGGCTGATGCGTATTTGCAATTATATAGTCAGCAAAGTTATTTATAGCTGTATCTAAATTAGAGTTATTATAAAAAACACCCTGGTTATTATTTAGAGATATTAAATTTTGAAATTGAGCTTGATTAGTTGCTGTTCCAAGACCAACAAACCTAGCGGAACCGCTTATTAATTTATTTGCTATATTGGTTTTCTTTGCTGTATCATTCAGTTCAGGTAGAAGAGCATCCCCAAGATAAGCTACATAAGAATCTTTTGAAGTATTAAAAACTTTACTTTGTAGTGTTGTGTCAAGTTCTTTCATTTCTACTATCGGTATCTCTTTTATTGGATACTTTGCTGCTTCCATAAAATAGCCACCAGTTGCATATTGAATTGGAAATACCGATTCCTGCCCTGCTGTGGTTCCTAAATGATACTTATAATCATAAGAGGTAGATCCTGCGGTATTCCAAATATAAGCTAACGTATTATTTGGTGTAACGCATAAAGTGGTTGGGTAAAAATCTAGATTGGTATATAAATACGAATTACTTGGTGTGCTCCCAAAGCGTTTAATTTCAACATTATTTGTGTCCTTATTATTTCCACCAATTACTTCATTTGAACCTCTAACCTTAACACCAATACTTCCATGATCAATTTTACTTGCTATATCTATTCCAGAATCTATTATATTATAGCTCTCAAGTTTATTCGCTTGCCACCACGTGCGGGAAATATATATTCTATTGTTGCTGAGAATTGTCACTTCCGAGTCCGGTGCTATATAATAATTATCATTAGTAATCGAATAACCCATATCTTCAGGAATCATTTTAACATTATTCTTTAAGTCATAAGCTCCTAACATGTAATTGCTACCATACCCATCATAGGTTGCTATATCATAATAATAAAACAATTTATTATCCAAGGAAATACCCATTCTTTTAATTTTTCTTGAAAATCCTGAACCCTTATTTGTAAAAAATATAAAAGTATTTGTATCTGTCTTTGGATCATATCTATAGACATTTGAATTAAGAGAACTACCCTTCGGCGGAATATATGTAACAGATGTGTCTATTGCCCAATATATACCACCATCAGGAGAAGGTGCATAATCATCTATTGGAACCTGAACTCCACTACAAACAACAATTGAATTCGATGCAAAGTTATAATAACACAATCTACTGTAATAATCTATAAAATATAGATTTCCGTCGTAACCCAATTTTAAATTCTTGGCATTTGCCATTTGAACGTCATTACCATGCAAAAGTCTCCACTGATTGGTTGCAGGATCATATTCTATTAAAGCTGGATAACTTGTAGATAAACCATGCATTGCAAGGAAATAAAGTCTATTAAATATTGGGTTTGAAGTTTCTTTCCTTAACATCTTTATATTTATTTCAGCATCTATATTTTTTGCAGTAAGCTTAGGCTTTACAATGGTGCTGATTTTATTCTGCAAAGCAGACAAGTCCTGATTTGCACCATCACCCACATACAAGTCCAGTGAAATTGAGGTTCTACCCAAAATATAGTCAGCCAGTCTTGACAATGCAGAATCCAGGTTAGCATTATCAATATATACTCCATTGCCTTGATTTTTACCGATAAAAGTATCAATAATTGTTTTATTGCTGGGACTTCCCATGCCAACAAAAGTAACTTGTTTTTCAATAAATAAATTCATTATACTTGTGGATTTTGCAGGGTCAGAAAACTCAGGATAGCCGGAATTGCTTAAGGATACATAAAAGTTTTCACTGTCGTCTGAGAATGCAGTAGAGTTTATTACGGTATCAATTGTAGTTATGGATCGCACCCTACTATCCAGTTCAATATTCTGTGCATCAAGCTTGGGCTTTAAAACAGCATATAATCTATCCTGTACATAGGACGTTGAATATATATTATATCCTATATCGATTTGCGCTGTTACTTTTCTTTGTTTTGAAAGAGAGAGGGCCGATACCGAGGGGCCAATGTTGCCGTATCTCATTTCAGCGAAAGCTGACAGCTGAGAAAGTAGCATACACAATATTATTAAAGCAGCAATCCGTTTGTATGGTTTATTTTCATATTTCAAATTCATCACCATTCCTTTTTATACCCGCGCCTATAATCGCTATCAACAAGCAGTTCCTTTATCGTTTCACTGTCCGGTATATCCTCTGTTACTGTCAATTCAACAGCAAAATCACCAACGTCATAAGACCAAAGCTCTACTGCTGTATCGTTATGGCTATCTACAATCAACCTGTGACCTTCCGTAAAATAATCCGGGACAGAATTTGCATTGTATGCCGAAGCAGTACTGCCAGCCTCTATTTGTGGTTGTGATATCCAGACTGTACCTGTGCCTGGTGTAAGTTCTACCTCCAGTGATTGTGCATACGCATTTGCAGGAGCCGTTGCAGTGACAATTAACCTTGTCCAATCATTTGTTCCGGTTAATTTCGCTGAAGCTATATTATTTCCCCAACACCAGCTACCCGCTTGATTCGTCCAATATGAGTTAATATAAACATTACCTGTGAGATTTTGCGTTTTTATATAGACCGAGAAAGTATATGTGTTGCCGGTAATACTCCTACTTTGCGTGTTAAAAAATAACACACACCTTATACTAGTGGAATTTACAGTTGTTTGTATTGCCTGTGAATTATTATATCCAGCTGTGATACGCTGCGCGTTTAACGATACCCCTTCAGAATCCCAGTCATTCCAGTTATATGGATAAATCATTTTTTCTATCGGGGGTAGTAAATTAGATGTATATTTGTACTCTGTTATTTCATCGCCATATATTGATTTGCCAGATGTGTCCAAGTTATTATTGCTGTTATACCGGTAGCCCCATACCCTTGTCTTAATTACATCCCCATCCGGTGAATAAGAGTTGTCATACACATTGCCTTTACCCCATTTTTGCAAAGTTGCATCTACAGGATTGTTCTGGTTTCTGTCAATATACGTATCCATTGTAAAGTTAGCAACAGGAGAATAATCAGGAATAACAGTGATTATTTTGGTTATAGTGCTGCTGAAATTCGCCGTATTGGCAATAGATAAGGTAACCTTATATTGCCCTGCATAACGAACTTGAAAATCAAGTTTGCTTTGGCCATTCATGAACGACTGGTCTGTACTTTGGTTTATCGTCTTTACTGATCCGTTAGCAAGTTTCACGCCCATTTCCCATTTTGCCGTTGTAGTTAAATCAGGCTCGATCTTCCAAACTGCTTTTGTCCAATCAATGGGGTAGGAGCTAGGAGAATAGCTTGTTGTACCATCAATGTTTATTTTCCGATTTTCTTTTGTAAAACCAGTTATTTTCACGTCAGCCGTGGGAACCGGATCATGGACATATATTTTTGCATTTACCATTGCTGCATTACCTTCAGAGCATTGAGCAATTAATGTTACATCATATTCTCCCTTTGTATTAAAAAGAAGCTTTGCACTGTTTCCGGCATATTCCTTCTGATCTGCACCAGGAACATTCCAGTAATAGTTTGTTATGGTATGCCCGGCGGTATCATTTGTTGAGCCATAAAGAGTGATATAATCTCCCACTGATGTTGAAGCATCCGGCAAGCTTACTGTTACTTTGCAGTCATATGTTGGAACTGTGTTGTTGTCATACCAAAAGTACACATAAGCATTTTTATTTGTAGATGATAATGTCACTGTTTGTGATGTAACAGCGCCCATTTTGGATTTATCTGGAATAACTGTTGAGAATGATTGATACGAACCCTGAGCATCATAACCATTCACTGTCGGTGCGCTAATACTTTTAGACTGTCCGTAATTAACACCAGTTAATGTTTGTGAAGTATTTGATATTTCTGTATTAGTATCATAGTCAAGACACTTAATGTATACATTACCTGAATTGGCTGGTGGAGCTATAACATGTACTGTGTGTATGGCAGATTCAGCTATTTTAGTGCCTGAGTCAGTCTCATTTGCTGTATTTCGCCCTTTAATTTGAAATGTGTAATCCTTTATTTGATCTAGTTTTACAGTAGTAGAATAAGTCATTTGCTTTGTTATATCAGTGTTTGGGTTATTCTGCACACCTATATAGGTGCCATCTAAATATCCACCTATGTGATGTACACCTGTTCCAGATCCAGAGAATGTCACAGTAGAACCTTGTACAATTGTTGAGCCATTAGTAGGTAGACTAAGGGATACTGATGGGTCAGGTGGTGGAGTTACAACAATATTTTCTTTATCAAGTGGACGTGACCAATTAAAATAATCAGTAGATGTCGTAGTTAAAAATGTGTTTGAGAACTCAGAAAAATTAACTCTTAACTCGGTTTCATTATTTGCGTATACGTTTAAAGGTGTATAACCTGTTGAACTAGAGTAACTAAATTTTTGTATTCTAGCGTTTGCTTCAACTGTTCCACCACTTTTCATAATTTGGTCTAATGTGTATTTGTATGCTGCATTGTCGTATATACTTAAACCACCTGCTATGTCATTAATGCCTACGTAATCTGGAG
>CAYQCA010000262.1:0-5596 GCA_964415835.1 uncultured Clostridium sp.
TGGGGCTTCCGGTATTTGTATATTATATTCCGGCAGTAACAAAAATGACAGCTCAGCTGGATCAGCTAAAAGCAATACTTGATATAGATGGCGTTGTTGGAATTAAGATGAGTGATTGGAATCTATTCCTTTTAAAACAGGTGAAGATGGCTTATCCTGACAAAGTAGTCTACTCGGGTTATGATGAGTTGTTATCATTGGGATTGTTGTATGGAGCCGACGGAAGTATCGGAACATGGGCTAATCTTTTTCCTGACATGTATGCAAAAGCATATAAGCTTGTTAGTCACGGGCAATTTGATAAGCTTATTCAAATACAGGATAAATTCACTGCGTTTTTGGCAGTGGGCTGGCAGTACGGCATTATTGATACTTTTGAAGAACTAATGTATGCAAAGGGTTATGCGAACCGCTGCTTTAGAAGGCCAAGCACATGGAATCCCGGGAAAATCAGCAGGGAGGTTCTTGAGAAGCTTCTGAGGCAGATGGACGAAATAGATTTAATGGTTGCCTCACTTTAAAAAATGAATGTGCGGTTATGCGCTGGGAGGTTTTATATGAAGTATTCATTATTGTCACAAGCTGAAATCAAAGTTTCAAAAATATGCCTGGGTACCATGACCTTCGGTACTCCAGTAGGAGAAAAGGACGCTGTCAGACTGGTGCATTATGCTAATAGTCAGGGAATAAATTTTATAGATACAGCAAACATGTATGAAGGCTATGCAAGGGTACCGGGGTCATCAGGCGGAGTTGCTGAACAAATATTGGGAAAGGCAATCAAGAATGCCCGCCACGATTATATAATAGCTACAAAGCTTGGTATGAAGGTTGGTAATGAGCCTGAGGACGAGTTTACCAGTCCTGCTGCTATTGAAAAACAGTTAAACAGAAGTTTAAAAAATCTTGATACTGACTTTATTGATATCTATTACCTACATAAATTTGATCCAAATACAACAGCTGAAGATATTCTCCTTTCACTGGATAAACAAATCAAAGCGGGTAAAATAAGAAGCTATGCAGTAAGCAATTATAGTGCAGATCAGCTTAAAAATCTGGTACAAGTGGCAAAAACACTGGGAGTTCCAAAGCCGGTTATGTGTCAGCCTTCAATGAGTCTGCTTAACACACAGGCACTGGAGACAACTCTTCCATACTGCGAAAGTGAAAATATTTCTGTAGTTCCTTATCAGGTGCTGCAGGGTGGGTTACTTACCGGCAAATACAAGCGCGGTGCAACTGTGCCTTCCGGTTCAAGAGCGGCAGAAATGCCTTCATGGGTTGGCGATATGGATAGTAATTTATATGACAAGCTGGAAGAGTTCCAAAAATGTGCTGACGAAAAAAGGCTTTCAATGACCCAATATGCAATTTCCTGGGCTTTGAGTCAACCAGCCGTAGTCAGCGCTTTGGTAGGAGTAAAGAATGAAAATCAGATTGATGAAGCTATTGGAGCTGGTGATTTATGAATTACGGTGTAACTATTACAGGTGGCGCTAAGCCCTGGCAAATATTTCAACAGGTACAAGGCTATGCTGATATTACCATTATGGGGGAATATCAGCTGTGCCACCTTTCTCAAGAACTGCCTATTGTCTTTGAAGAATTGTCAGGCAAAAAGGTTAACATAAAAGCAAGAATAGCGCGCGAGGATTCCGGTGAATCTGTTATTAACTGGCTAAGCTGCGAAGTCCTCGACAATAATTGCTGGCGGATTACTTTTAAAAAAGTACCGGCAGGCGGTCTCTACAGAATAGAAACATATATTGATTATGATGGATGGGATGGCTTATCAGTAACCCGCGGGGACATGATCCATCATATAGGTGTCGGTGATATTTTTGTAATAGCCGGACAAAGTAATGCTGCCGGCCGCTCCAAAAACCCCGTTTTTGACAATCCTGAACTTGGAGTTCATTTGATGCGCAACAGCGGAAACTGGGATCTGGCATCCCATCCTTTAAATGAAACTACAAATTCAGTTTACACCGGGCACTATGAAAACCATAATCCCGGTCACTGTCCATATTTGCATTTTGCAAAGCTGCTAAAAAAAGAACTGGGTTATCCAATAGGATTAATTAACTGTGCTTATGGAGGGTCGCCACTCAGATGGTGGAATCCTGATGAAAACGGAGCCCTATTTAATAATATGATAAATATGCTTAAGGAAAACAATATTTCGCCTAAAGGAATATTGTGGTACCAGGGAGAGGCTGATGCTTTTGAAAGCACGACAGACACCTATCTTGAGCGTTTTAGGAATTTTGTGATGTATACACGGAAGGTTTTGAACAATCAAAAACTACCGCTAATCACAGTACAATTAAATAGATGTACAATGCCTTCGAATGAAAACATGGACCGCCAGTGGGGAATGCTCCGTGAAGCTCAAAGAAGAGCTGCTCATGAAATCCCAGAGGTTTATGTTATACCATCTACAGATTTGGCACTTTATGATTTTATTCATAATTCTTCCGAGTCAAACCTTGTAATTGGTGAAAGAAGTGCAAAGTCTGTACTTAGCATTCTATACTCAAGGGAATATAACTGGAAGGCACCGGAAGCCGTTAATCCAACAAAGCTTGGAGATGACATAGTCAGCGTTGAATTGTCAGGTATACTGAATTGGATTAATACTTATGAGGTGGTACCGGAGCAATTACCTTTCACTGTTGAAGATGAACAGGGTCTGATTGCTGTAAAAGAATATAAAATTGAAGATACAAGAATTATTATGACAATGGAACGTTCGATAGCAGGAGCTGCCGTGCTGCATGGAGCCTGGAGGATGAACCCGGGACAGTCTATTCCATGTGATTGTATGCGCATGCCAATGCTATCCTTTTATGGAATGAATATTGCATTGTAAATGGGGGCTGTTTCAATGGATTCTGTCAAGAATGCACTAAAAATGAGAAAGGTAACACTGGGGGGCTGGATACAAATCGGACATCCAGGTATTGCCGAGATATTTGGCCGGGCTGGCTTTGATTGGGTGTGTGTAGACCTGGAACATGGTGATACCGAAGGAGCTTTGCCGAATATCTTTAGAGCGTTAAGCAAATATAAAGCTATTCCCTTTGCAAGAATTGAAGAGAATGACACACTTAAAATACGGCGAGCTCTCGATCTTGGAGCACAGGGTATAATTGTTCCTCTTGTAAATACTGCCGAGGAAGCCCAAAAGGCTGTACGGTCAGCCAAATATCCGCC
Organism: uncultured Clostridium sp.; assembly: GCA_964415835.1. Classification (GTDB taxonomy): domain Bacteria; phylum Bacillota; class Clostridia; order Acetivibrionales; family DSM-1351; genus Ruminiclostridium. Next base: position 3,220 of record CAYQCA010000262.1, read on the forward strand.
GGAAGGTATTCGAGGTTTTGCTTTTTGCAGAGCTAATGAATGGGGGAAGGATTTTGATGAAAAAGTTGCAGCTGCCAATTCCCAGATTTCTGTAATAGTTATGATTGAATCCAAAGAGGCTGTAGAAAATATAGAGAGTATATTACAGGTTGACGGAGTGGATGGAGTTTTTATAGGACCCTATGATATGAGCGGTTCTTATGGGGTTACCGGGCAGACCGAACATCCTGTTATAATGGAAGCTTGTAAAAAGGTTTCAGCTGCATGCAAGAGCTTTGGTAAATCAGCCGGAATTCATATTGTATTGCCAACTCCGGAAAAGGTTCAAAAAGCAAATGAAGACGGATTTACTTTTATAGCTTTGGGGATGGATACTGTTTTTTTGGCAGAAGGAGCTCAAAAATCAATTGAAGTGATAAAGGACATTAATTTTTAAAATTGAAGGAGATAAGCCATGCAGGATAGTTTTAAATATTTACTAAGGTTCAGCTGCGATCCCGGATATAATGATCATATTGAAATACCGTCTCTTTTAAAATATGTTGATGCGGCAAGGATTGATGATGTTGCTGTTTTTGCCAATGTTGAAGAGATTAATACAGGATATACTCTGCCCCATGAGCAGGAACTTTTTATGAATATGATGTCAGAGATTAAAAAGCTCCTTGAACCCAAAGGCATAACTTTTTCAATAAACAGCTGGCACACCATCATGCATGCCGACTTTGGCAAAGAGCTGGGCCCTGAACATAAGTTCAGGCTAATGGTGGATCCGGAAGGCAATCAAGCCAAGCTATGTATTTGCCCTATTGATGAAAATTGGCAAAACTATATGGTTGGTCTTTTGGCACGCTATGCGGAGCTTGAGCCGAATATTATATGGATAGAGGATGATTTTCGTTTTCACAACCATGATCCTTTGATTTGGGGCGGCTGTTTTTGCGATGCACATATGGAATTATACTCTCAGAAAGCAGGCAAAAGGCTTATAAGAGATGAGTTTGTTAAGGGTGTCCTTACTCCCGGAGAGATTCACCCCTATCGTAAGATATGGCTTGATAGCTGTAGAGAAACGTTAAATGAACTAGCAGATAAAATTGGGAAGGGTGTTACGGCAGTATCGCCTAAAACCTGCGTTGGTCTTATGAGTTCTGCACCCCATGTTCATGCAGCGGAAGGAAGGGATTGGAAAGGCATACTATATGGACTGTCTCAGAATAATCCGCCTGTAAACCGTACACATTTACCGTGTTATGTAGAATATTCTCCTTCATCCTATATGATGAATTTTAATAGTGTTTCAATGCTGACAAGAGCTTTGGTTCCAGAAGAGACAGAAATATATCCTGAGTTGGAAAATTTCCCTTTTTCCCGCTTTACAAAGTCACACCGCTTTACCAGATTCCAAATGCTGGCTGCAATGCCTCTTAGAATGGCAGGTATAACAATCAATCTTTATGATCTTAACGGAAACGGCATTGTTTGGAAGGAAGGCTATCAGAATATGCTTCGGGATACGAAGGATTTTTTGAACAGGCTTACTGACAGCGGTATTTTCAATAAGAAACAACACGGAGTAAAAGTTACGATGGATGAGAAGTCCTCATATACACTTTATACATCTGAAGGTAAAAGCCTGGAAGAACTCAATACGAAGGAAATGCTTTTTGCAGCACTTCTGCCGGCTTTTGGAATTCCTTTTGTATATTGCAGTGACCGTGAAGTGAAAAACAGCATTGTTGCAATTTCAGGACAATATTTGCGGAATTTAACAAATGAACAGGTTTGTTCTTTATTTAAAAACAATTTTGTCATCTTGAACGGCGATGCTGCCTATACACTTTATGACATGGGTCTTGGACAACTGGCAGATATTGAAGGTGTAAGATGGGTCAGGCAGAATTCGGGTGAGATTGCATACGAGCAGGTTTGCAACGGGAAAACCTATTGTGGTATGGTAAATGCAAGAGCTTCTGCAATGGTAATGTGCAGCGATGTACTGTCTGTTGAGTACTCAAAACCTGTTTCCCACCTTACGGAATTCCATGATTCCTATCGAAAAGTTACTTGTAAAGGGTTAACTGTAGCAAATGGAAATTGCTTGATTTATCCCTTTGGCAACTTCCAGAGTTTTCAGGAGATGCCACCAATGCTTTTAAATAATATACGGCAGGCATTAATGCAGGATGTTGTATTGGCAGCAGGTCAAAATTTTGAAACTTTACCTTTGATTATAAATGACCCATATATAAATCCCTATTATTACGAAACAGATAAGGGGTTTGCTCTATACCTTGTTAATGCATCAACCGATGACTATGCAAAAATTACATTGGATGCAGGAAATCTCAGCTTTAATATGGTTGAGGGGATAAAC
>CAYQCA010000263.1:0-5563 GCA_964415835.1 uncultured Clostridium sp.
AACTGCAACAGTCGTACTGCCTGGTGCAGTATTGGAAAATGTAAAACATGGGGACGGATATCTGGAAGTTTCCTCTGATATTTTTAAAGCAGACCAAATCGACGGGGGAGTTTTGCTGGAGCTGGGTTCAGGAGAATACAGGTTTAATTATAGAAGATAGGTGCCAAAGGGGAACAGAGTAAAATCTGTTCCCTTTTAGCACCTGTTAGTGTGAAACATAAAAAACCAAGAAAAGGATTGAAAGTCATCTTGAATCATTCAAGGTTTATTTCACACGCCGCATAATTATTTCTTCCTGCTTTGAAACTTCTTTTTCAATACGATCTAAAATCTCTGTATGTTGTTTATAACCATCAAATAGGGCTTCTGTTTTAGGCTTTAGCTCATTCTCAAGTTTCAGAACTTGACTGCCTATGGTTTTAATCTCTTTTTCCATAGTATCAAAACGTCTATTCATGTCAAGATACATTTTTTCAACCAATTCAAATAATTTATCATCCATACTCGCAACCTCCGGAGTATCTAATTATATCATATTGCCATTAGTATTTATATAGATTTTTCACTATAGAAGTGGGGGTCATTATCTTGCCTCTTTATAAATTAAATCATAAGCAAATTCCAGTTCCTCAAAGCTGCAATGGTCCTGTACAAAGTGGGTGGTACAGCATATCCAACGCTTCCCCTTTAATTTGCTGAATACTCTTTTTATTTCACTCTCTAATTTTTCATAATTACCAAAGCCTAATGTCGATTGGACACATACTCCGCCTAAAATCGCAAATTTGTCGCCATAATTTTTTAAATAGGTATCATAAGACATGCCGGCTGCTTCCTGCCAAGGGTGAACAACATCATAGCCAACCTCTAAAATGCCGTCAAGAGCCTGGTTGATGTTTCCATCGGAATGCAGACTCAAAAACCTGCCGGCTTTTTTTACTCTTTCTCCAATAATCTTATGATAAGGAAGAATTAATTCCTCAAACATATTTCTGCTAAACATCAGGTTCTTTTGAGAACCCCAATCGTCGGACAGGTGTATCATATCAGCACCAAGCTCTATAACATGCTCATTAAACTTAATGTTCCACTGAGCCTGTCTTTTATAAACCTCTTTTAGCTCATCAGGGTAAAGCGCCAAATACATTAAATGATTTTCTATGCCAAACGGTCCGTTCAAACACTCAAAAATACCGTTGGATTGTATATAGCAAAACCGGCCTCTGTCTTCCCTGTAGTGCTTTAATTGGGCAATTATACCTTGATAATCCTGCATATCATCAACCGGCTTTAATGGAATATCCAGCAAAACCTCGGGTGTTACTTCAATACCGCTGTTCTTCAGAGCATTGATTTTATCGTTATCAAAGCAACTTGGCCCCCCAAAAATATGTGCCATATCAAATTCGTATTTATCCTCAAAAGCTTGATAGGTTTTATAGTTTTCATTGCCGGCCCAGTCTAGATTCCATGCTATCCAGCCATAAATGGGCGTTTGTCCCGGGTTATTGCCTCTGATCGTTTGAGCGACCAATTCATAAGATTTCATTTTATCAATTCCTTTCTTTTTATTCCATTTGTATTAATCTTATTATAAAATGAGATTGGATAACCCTTTAGGGGATAAATAACTTTTTTAGAGGATAAAAGACTATTTTTAAGGGGGTAAACTGCTATTTTTAGAAAAGCTATGCTTGACTATTATGATAATGGCAATATGCTTTTTGATGTTGCGGATATCTATTTGAATCGCTGCGAAGTAAAAGCTACACCGATGCATGCACATAGCTTTGCCGAAATCGCTTTTGTAGCGAAGGGTGAAGGGTTTCATAAAATAGGAGAGATAAATTACCCTTGCAATAAGGGGCAGGTATATTTTATTAATCACGATACACCACACCAGTTTATTTCAGAACCTGACAGTAAATTTATCATCTATAATTGTGTATTCAAGTTAGATTTTCTTGATTCTTGTTTGATTGACAGCAAGGAATTTTATGATGTTACCTATGGTTTTTTAATGAAGACCTTAGGTGATGACGGAGTCTTGAAAACTCCTAAGGCAAACCTAGACGAACGAGGATTTACTACAATTCATGCTATATACGAGGAAATGCTCAAGGAATATGATTTAAAAGAAGAGGGCTTCCTGGAAATATTAAAGGCAGATTTGATCAGATTAATAGTTTTTATGCTCAGAGTAATGAAAAAAGAAAAAAGCTACCGGAATGACTTATCTCAAAACAACAGTTTTTTAGAAAAGGCAATTGAGTATATTCATAGAAATTATTATAAGGATATTACCCTTGAAGAGCTATCAATGCAAGCTTTCTTAAGCCAATCGCATTTTTGCAGATTGTTCAAGGAATACTCGGGCATCACAGTAAAGGAATTCACTCAACGTATACGGATAGATGAAGCATGCAGACTTTTAAAAGCTACAGATGATAAGGTCGCAGATATTGCTCTTCAGGTTGGATATAATGATATGAAATATTTCAACAGTCTTTTTAAAAGACTCACAGGCCATACACCAAATGAATACAGAAAAAAGCCCTGATGCCTTTCAAAAACTGCAGAGTAGGTTCCGGAGGTAATCACCGCAACCCCTTTCGATACTGCAAAGGCGTAAGCCCGGTGTACTTCCTGAATATTCGGATGAAGTGATTCACGTTGCTGAAACCCGACTTCATACACACGTTGGTGATGGTTTCGTCGGAATAGTACAAAAGGTCCTTTGCCCTAGAAATTCTCTGGAGGATCAGATACTCCTTGAAGTTATACCCGGTAACTTTTTTAAAGGTATGCGAAAGATAATACATATCCACAAAGAATTTCCTGGAAACGTCCCGTAGGTTCAATTCTTCAAGACAATGGGTTTCTATATACCTTTGAATGCGATAGACATTTTTTGTGTTTTCATCCGGAGCTAGGACCGGGAAGTTGGCAGGGCTGCTTCTGTACAGGTAGATAAGCATTTCCTTCAAAGCAGCTTCAAGGAGGGTTTCCCAGAATATCTGCTGCCTTTTGGCTTCTATATAAATTTCTCCAAACCGTGCTCCGATGGCTGCCGAAATTTCCGGCGAAAGCTTCAATACATGATTAAAATCCTCCGACCTGTATTTGAAAACCGATAAAAGCTCAGGTTCTTTTATGATGGAATGCAGATAATCCGGATGGATCAATATGAAATAGCGCTTATAAGGCAGGGAGGTTATTTTTAGTTCGTGGGCTTCAAGATGGCTTATGAAAATCAGCTGCTCCGGGCCCGCGGTGTACGAACTGTTTCCAATAGTAAATTCCGCAGTACCCCCGGTAACATAAATCAATTCATAGCTGTTGTGATGGTGGGCCTTGAGCGCATAATCACTGTCGTTTTCCCTGTACTCGATGGAAATGGGTGCAGTTGTTTTATTTGTATCCGAATTCATTTCATCCTCCATGTATATCTTCTGAAACCTATGTAATATTACCTGCCTGCTTCACAAAAAACGCTAATTTTCTCACAAATAAGTAAGACAAAAGCATTATTAACAATTATATAATGCAAATAGAATCAATTACAACTAAATTAATGAATAAGGAGCGGGATTAATAAAATGCCCTTTAAAGAATTTTGTTACAGTACCATTGATGAGCTTATCCAGGAAGCAGAAGCTCTGAACCTGCAGTTGAAATTTTCAAAAAATATCACCAGACTGGCGGACAAAGTAAAGATAGGCAAGTTGACCGTGCCCAATTCCATGGCATACCATCCAATGGAAGGCTGTGATGGATATGGGGACGGAAGCCCGGGTGAACTGACCGAGCGAAGATACATCCGCATGGCGGAAGGTGGAGCCGGACTGATTTGGTTCGAGGCTGTGGCTGTGGTTCCGGAGGGCCGTGCTTTTTCCAGACAGCTGTGGATCAACGAAAGTAATTTAGAGCACTACAAGCATTTGCACGAAAGGATTGTAGAAAAAGCCAGAGCAGAATTTGGGGACAGCCACAGGCCGGTTTGCATCATGCAGCTGACTCATTCCGGCAGATTCAGCAAACCCCAGGGTAAGCCTGCACCCATTGTGGCTTGTGCAAATCCCTATTTGGATCCTCTTGCAAAAGACAACCCTATACAATTCATCAGCGACGAGGAGCTGGAGAAGCTGGAAGAAGACTTCGTGAAGGCCGCGGTGCTTGCTCGGCAGGCAGGATTTGACGGTGTGGACATAAAAGCCTGTCACAGGTATTTGAATTCGGAGCTGCTATCGGCTTATACCAGAAAAGGCAAATATGGAGAAACCTTTGAGGGACGTACACGGTTACTGCTGAACGTGGTTGACAGAGTCAGAAATGAGCTGGGCAGGGATTTTGTGATTGCCTCCAGATTAAATATTTATGACGGCATACCTTACCCCTATGGCTGGGGTGTAGATGAAAAGGACTTTCGTACATATGACCTGAGTGAACCCTGCAAACTTGTGCGGGAGCTGGAGAAGAAGGGTGTCAGTCTGATCAATATCACCATGGGAACACCTTATTACAACCCCCATGTCAACAGGCCTTATGACAAAGGTGGCTATATCCCTGAGGAGCACCCTCTGGAAGGCGTAGCAAGACTGCTTAAAGGCGCTGAGGAAATACAAAGGACGGTACCGGGAATTGCTGTTGTAGGTACCGGGTACAGCTGGCTCAGGGAGTTTTCGCCCTATCTTGCTGCCGGAACACTGGAGCATGGAGGTGCTTTGCTTATCGGGTTCGGCAGGGAAGGCTTTGCATACCCGGATTTTGCCGTTGATATATTAAGCGGAAAAGGTATGAAGAAGGAGAAATGCTGTATATCCTGCGGCAAATGTGCTCAGATACTAAGAGCCGGAGGAACTGCCGGCTGTGTCATAAGAGATAGCAAGGTATATGCTCCTGTCTTCAGGGAATGCTGTGAGAGCAGGTAGCATGCACATTAAATTCCTACACGAACTATGTCTTAAATGAAAGGGATTAAAAGTATGATAAGACAGAAAGTAGCCTTAATTACAGGTGCATCACGGGGGATCGGCAATGCGGTTGCAGTTCAGCTGGCCAGGGAGGGATATGCGATCGCTGCGGCAGGTACAAGCGGGGAAAAGGATATCGCCGGTAATCTGGACAGAATTAGGGCTGAAGGTCAGCCTTTGATATATATTCAAGGAAATGTTTCGGATGACGAACAGCGGAAAATGATAATTGAGAAGGTGCTGGAAAGCTTCGGCAGATTGGATGTGCTGGTCAATAATGCAGGCGTGGCCCCCCGGACAAGGAAAGACATCCTCCGGATGGAGGAGGAAAGTATGGATTATGTCCTGGGAATTAACCTGAAGGGTACCTTTTTTATGACACAGCTGGCAGCCAATGAAATGATCCGTGAAATAACAGGGGGGGCTATTGCAAATCCAGTGATTATTAATATATCTTCGGTCTCTGCCTATGCTTCATCCACTCAGCGGGGCGAATACTGCATTTCAAAGGCGGGTGTCAGTATGATAACCCAGCTGTTTGCCGACAGGCTTGCGGAATACGGGATCAATGTATATGAAATCCGGCCGGG
>CAYQCA010000264.1:0-3124 GCA_964415835.1 uncultured Clostridium sp.
AAAGCTGTTAAAGATTTGGGGCAGCTGTGAAATAAGCCCGAACTGATCCGGCGTATAGCCCACCCAGGTACATTTACCCATTTCATCAGCAATTTTGCTTCCGATAATGAGGTTTCTAATTGTAGCTTCACCGCTGGTAAGATAGAAATCGTTCTGAACATACCATGGTCCAACCAAAAGTCTTCCTTCTTTTATATACTTTTGCAGAATTCCCCTCTGGTAGGGTCTTATTTCAAGGTAATCCTCCAGCACAATTGTCTGCGCGTCCAGGTGAAAAATATACTGTTGATTTTCCTTAAGTATATCCAACAAATTATCTATCAGATCAACAAGCCTCAATCTGAATCGCTCAAAGGGCATATACCATTCTCTGTCCCAATGGGTATGAGAAATTACACAATAAACTTTACTTGATTTATCCATATCTACGCACTCCTTCACAGCTTAATTCCTAAAGTTAATATCTTTGCAGCGTCTAATTTTACCTGCAGTTTATTTGCTGTTATTTCATTTTCTTTTATAATATTTTCATTTAAGTCAAGGATATATGCTTTTTTAGGGTTTCCGAAAATTGTAACCGTTCCCTCTGTATCCTGATCCGTGCAATTATACAGCCTTATAACAGCCATCCCATCTTTGCCGGTTCTAAAAGCACTAAGCACAGCACCCGGAATATTAATGTTAAGAAATGAAGCAGAAGCTGCCAGGTCACCGGAGTGATTGTCTGTGCATACCGACTTGATTCCTGTTCTCCATACATCACCGGATACCATAATGTCTCCTGTACATTCTACTGCCGGATTGAGCTCAAGGGCATACTCAAAAGTCATACTCCTCTTCATGAAGCTCAGTTCACCCTGTTCTCTGCCAACCTCGTTTCGGAAGGATCTGAAAAGCGTCAGTGCAACAGCTTTGCTGGAATCCTCCATGATTTCCACCTCATACAAGCCTTTATTGTACAGAGCAAAGCAATCTTTCTGATCCTGAAGTATTATTACTCCCTGATTTGGGAATACGCCTATGTCTATTTCGTTATAATTGCTTCTATCAGGTTTGTTAATGCGTCTTTGCTGCAAATAGTACGGTGTAGAAGAATAGAAGCTTTCAGTATTTAAGTTGCTTGGGAAAATCACTCTTAGTCTGTGCTCGGAAATATTGTTGTCTACTGTGGTCTTGAACTCAAGCCTGGAACAGCCCTTTTTCATTTGAACCAACGTAGTGACTTTGAACTCTGCAGTATCAGCTGACCGTTCTGTTCCATTGGCATTCATTCCAACAGGCAATTGCATGGTTTGAGTAATCTTCCAACAGGTAACCAACGGTCCGTCATTTTCTACAGAGATTTCAGCTTTAGCACCCAGGCTCAGATATCTGGAATCAATAAGAGGCTTCCTGTAATTCCATCCATCACCTACGTCTGCGCAGTCTTCAAAAATCAATAGATCAATGTATTCTTTACCGGTAACACGATTTGTCACATTCAAAGTTCCATTGTCATTAATGTTCACTTTCAGAAATTCATTTTCCCAGCTTCTGTGACCTGTCCTCATAGTGCCGTTATAGCGGGTTGGCTGGTGGAATTCTCTATATGTATAGTCTCCACGCTGCGGATATACATTTTTATATTCCTCAAACCCATATGTACTGTAGCCTACTGAAGGTATGGAAGCATTAAATGCAACACGATAAACGTCTCTCGGTTGGAATTCGGGAAGTCGTCCAAACTTAAATATTCCCTTTATACTTCCTTTTTTTACTGCCAGCAGTTGATAAGGTACCTCATTACCATCATTGTCAAATATTTTGAAATTGTTCTGAGAGCCTGAAGGCAGCTCAATATCAGCTTCAACAATACCGTTATAATTTGTTTGCCCGGCATTAAACAATACTATTGAATATGGCTTTCCTGATGCGGATGTATTTATCTTTGACACCAGAACTCCCATATCATGCTTTAATACTTCGTTTCCAATATCATTGACCTGATTGAAACGATATTCGTTGTCCATGTGAACTCTTGAAATAGAACACCCGCAAATGGAATCGTGAGGATGATTCTGGAGAAGAAGCTTCCAGGCTTCCTTCAAAAAGCCTTCCATGTTCTGATTGCCGATTTGACCGAGCACAGTGTCAAAGGGCTCGGCCCAACGGGTTAATAGCCTTTCGCATTCATCATTCATTTGTTTTATATGTACCATGGAGGATAGAACATTCTTTAAGACCTGATTATTTACGCCCTTGAAGCCCACATCGTACAGCTCGCCCTTTATGGTATCAAGACAAACTCCCGAGTTCATCTGCGCTTTTACAAATTCCTCAAGTGTACTGTGAGTTATTTCTATTTCATCAATATTTTCATTTAATAGCTTTATGATTTTCGGAAGCTCGGTTTCAATTTCGATATGGTCAACTCCGTCCATCATGAGCAGATTATCAGATACCGCCAGTCCGCCTGAAAGCTTCAGAAGTTCTTTCATTTTTGATACCAGCTCTTCTTTTTCATATTCTCTTCCATCAAATGGCCAGCGTATGGCAAAGTAGAAATTGCTGTAACTTCTGTCCCTGTCTAGCTTCAGAACCAATACATTACTTCCGTCGGCTCCTTCCCATGTGAAAGCATCCTTCTGATAATCGCCTATTCCTCTGAAGAGCACCGCCGAGTCAATGCCAAAGCCTCTGAGTATTTGGGGGAACTGACTGTTATGTCCGAAAATATCAACTACATAGCCGTTTTTCATTGGTTCAACACCGTAGTCCCGGGAGATTTCAAATCCCTTTTGAAGATTTCTTACCAGAGACTCTCCCGATACAAGAAATTCGTCAGGCATAACATACCAGGGCCCAATGATAATTCTTCCGTCACTTATCAGTTTCCTGAGTCGGCCTCTATTTTCCGGTCTTATTTCAAGATAATCCTCAAGAGTAATGGTCTGTCCATCCATATGAAAATATTTGTAGTCCGGGTCCTTTTCCATATTTTCTATCAACTGGTCCATCATAAAGACCAATCTTTTTCTGAACCCCTGAAAGGTCTGGTACCATTCTCTGTCCCAATGTGTTTGTGAAATGACATACAATTTGTATTTGTTATGCATTTGTTATGCCCTCCGCTATTTTTTATTAC
>CAYQCA010000264.1:3224-5543 GCA_964415835.1 uncultured Clostridium sp.
AATACTCCTCTTAATACTTCCTCATTCTCTTCCATACATCCAAAACCAACTGGTATCTCTCAGGTTGCAGTCCTTTGAACGGCACATTGCTTGTACAGTAGATGTATCCTCCGTTTGGTTTTCCGTAGGTCAATGCATACTCGGCGCTTGCGATTACTTCCTCTTCGGTTCCGGTCTGCATCAGAGCACAGTTTACATTTCCACACAGACAAACTTTGTCGCCCACCAGCTTTTTAATTTCCTTTATATCAACCTTGGCCATGGGGTCCAGCGAGTGTATCGCATGGGGCTTGCATTCAACAAGCTGGTCAAGTATCGGCATAATATTTCCGTCAGTATGTTTAATGGTGTATAAACCTTGTTTTTTTGCATCATCAATTATCCTATACAGGTATGGTTGTATTAGTTCACCAAACATCTTTGGAGAAATAAAAGGTCCTGAGTTGTAGCAGTAATCACAGCACAAAATAATACTGTCAAATCCTGCTGACGCTAAAACTTTATTATTTTCTATCGCTTGATTGGCCAGTTTTTCTGCTTTTTCCAAAACTCCTTCAGGGTCGTCGGCTATAGCATATGCGAATTCATACATTTCGTCTCCATCCGGAAGGGCAAAAGTCCCATCTCCATGAGTGGTAAGCATAAAGCGGTCCCCTGTCATTTTCCTGATCTGTCTGGCTGTTTCCAGTATACCTTCGAAATCCAGGTAATGAATTGGAATGATAGAATATTCAAGCTTTTCATAAACATCTATCATGTACTGGGCATTTTCAATAATCAGGCGTTCTCTTTCCTTACCTGTTTTACCGATTAAGTCACTATGTCTTAAAAACTTTCTTCCGAACATCTCCTCCTCCAACTGGAATTCCAGTTCAAAAGTAGGTACCTGGTCCGGCACCTTTAGCGTAAGCGCGGCAACTGCTCTTTCTTTTGGCGTCATCATAAAGTCCTCCTTAATAATTAATACGTATGAATTTTTAATATTAATTGGCTGCTACCCGGTAGTAACCAAAAATTAACTTTGTTTATTGTTTAATGTAGATTCTCTAAAAGAAATAAAAGGCATTAGTTCGATTTTTTCAATTTCTCTATTTCCCCGAATTTTCTGGAGTAGAATTTTCATTGCCTTATCGGCAATATCAAAAAGCGGTTCATCTATTGTTGTAAGAGAAGGATACAGGTATGGTGCATATAGTTCATTGTCCAAGGATATTACTCCTAATTCTTTTGGAACCTGAACACCTAATCTTGCTGCCGATTTTAAAACGGTATAGCAGTTAAAGGATGTTGATATAACAGAGTCATATCCGTTGTCTTTTAAAACCTTTTTCGCTGCATTTATCATTTCATTTTCGTCTGAGATGTTTACAAACGCTTCATCAAAGCTTATGTTGACCCGATAATCTTCAGCTGCTTTCCGGCAGCCTTCAAACCTTTCTTTCTCGCCATAAACTCCATTCTCAGGTATTACGTGATTAAAATATGCAATGTCCTTATATCCATTTTGGGCTAAATGCTTTACTGCCAGATATCCGCTTTCAAAAAAGTTGACATCAACGCAGCTGATACCCGGAATATCCCTGGCACCTATTATACAGACAAATGGAACTCCGCTTTTTTCAAGCTCGTTTATAACACCTTCTTTTGTAACTCCAACGTATGATACATAAATTAACCCATCGATGCGATTCTGCAAAAAATACTCAATGTAATCGGGCATACCTGAAGCTCCGTTTTTTCCGGTACATATGACAACACCCAGATCATTGTCTGCACAAACCGATTGCACTCCATCAATTACAGGAGGGAATACAAAACTGTTTGTTTTCCATGAGGACAGAAGCCCTATGGCACCGGCTCTTTTGCTTTTCATGTTTCTGGCATTAACATTGACCCTATAGTCCAGTTCCCTTGCAGTTTTTAAGACAAGTTCTCTGGTCTCTGGCTTTATTTTTTTGTCAGGTACATTATTTAAAATAAGTGAAACAAGGCTTTGAGATACACCTGCTGCCTTTGCCACATCCCTGCTGGTAGTTTTTCTGCTCAAAAAATCGTCTCCAATTCATACGTATTAATAATATTATATGTTGACCAGCTAAGTTGTGTCAATAGGCAGGAGACAGCAGTATAGTACCTAATCATTTTTTCACACTTTTTCCAATAACGTCCCGCGTCTCGCCTACTATATGTCCAAATGTTTTAACAAAATTTGAATAATCATTAAAACCGCATAACAGGCTCGTTTCTGTAACATTATTGCCTTTCATGAGAAGCTGTTTTGCATAGGATATCCTTCGGTATATGATATACTGATGCAGA
>CAYQCA010000265.1:0-5520 GCA_964415835.1 uncultured Clostridium sp.
TCTTTTTTTGCATCCAACATCCAGTCTATATCCTGAGTATAATAGTAGCTCCTTTTTTCTATCCTACCATGTCCCTTTTCAATAGTCCTAATCATTGAGAGACTTTCGTCTCCTAATGGCTTACCATTTAAATTTGTTAGCCTATAAGCTATATTGAGGTTTTCTATTTTATTTGATATTTCAGTGTTGTGGAAACATTCAACAATATCGTTCATGAGACCTTCCTGGTTTCCCTTAACGCTTAAAACATAATCCGAGTGGCAATCTTCAACTATTTTTCTGGCAATTTTCTTTTGACACCCCATTGCGTCAATTGTAACTATGCACCCTTTAATAATCAACATATCCAGAAGGTCCGGAATAGCGGTAATTTCATTACTTTTGTCATCTGTCTTAATTTGCCCTATTACTAAACTATGAGAACGACAAATTGCACTTACAATATGTGCACCTCGGCACTCTTCATCAATTGAACCTCTCATTGTTTTGCCATCAATGCTCACTATATCTTCATCTTCAAGCTTTACACTACACTTCATCCAGTCAGCAAAACAAAGCTCCAACTGCTTAGGTGAAATTATATTAAAAAGTCTGCCTATTGTTGAAAGTGAAGGCATTCCATTAGGAAGTTCAATATACTTTTTAATCCATTTTTGATTCGCTTCCATTTCACACCACCACTTTATTTCTTTCCATTCATTGCATCCGCAAACAACCGCTGATATTACGATAAATACCAAATCCAATAGCTTGTGCTGAACCTTTCCTTGTTCTCTTATATCTTCAAGAACTCTAAAACTTTCAAAGAATTTTCCTTCGTACATACTCATAATCCCTTTTATGTTATTTATGTACTTATTATATAATTTTTTACACTATTAATCAAAACAAAAACTGGAATAACCCCTTGATATTAGGGTATTCCAGCTATTTTTTAATCACTATTTTAATTCCCTTAAAAACATTTATTTTACATTATTTTGCTTCATGAATTTGCCGTGTACATTTAGTCCTCTTTAGCCAAAAATTAAAGCCAAGCAATAAACCCAAATGGTAAATTGCTTGGCTCTTATAAATAGTTATTTTATTTTTCCCAAACAAAAATCATGCATACCTTCCTTTGAACACACATATTAAATAGTTATAAGAATCACCCACACTTACTATACCCACAATGCCTGCAAATCATACAGCCGCCTTCATGCTCCACCGGTTTGCCGCATTCAGGGCATGCTCCGCTTGAAGTCTCATCATCCAGCACTCTATCCGGATTCGAACAATCATATTTCATTGTGCATGCACTGCAATCAGATTCACATGAGGAATCTGGAGTGTTTCTTGCAGTTGGAGTTTGCAGCAAGCTATATTCCGGTGTTATTAATTCGGTTGCTAATTCTTCTTCCTTGCTGCTTTGAATTTTAGCAACCTTTTCAATCAGCCTGCCAATTGCATCCGGGCAGGATAATACCTTTAATCCCTTTTGACGAATAGTTGATGGACATCTGATTCCTTTAAGCTGCCCTACAATTGATTTTACGTCCATACCTGAACGAAGAGCAACAGAAACCAGTCTGCTGGTTGCTTCTGATTGTGATGGGCAGCCTCCTGCCCGGCCGGTGTTGGTAAATACCTCACAAATGCCATTCTCATCATAATTTACTGTTATATAAAGGTTCCCGCAACCGATCTTAACCTTTTCTGTAAATCCGGTAGTAATATCAGGTCTTGGCCTTGGCTCTATTCCTTTCATCGTTGCACCGGTATTATTGCTTGCACAAGCATCACAATATACATTCTCACCAGCAGGTATTGTTGTATCCTGCGTTTCTTCCTTACCTTTAACCTTGCCTATATTCAGAACCTGCATATCGCGACTTCCGTCTCTATATATTGTTACACCCTTACAGTGAGTTTTATATGCAAGCATATATACTTCTCTGACATCATCTGTAGTAGCGTCATGACTTAAGTTAACAGTCTTTGAAACAGCGTTGTCGGTGTGTCTCTGGAAAGCAGCCTGCATTTTTACATGCCATTCAGGCGAAACATCATGTGCAGTCACAAATACATCCTGTACATCATTTGGAACACCTGCCAAACCCTTAACTGTACCAACCTTTGCTATCTTTTTCATTAATTCATCAGAATAGAATTTCCCTTTAACAGCAGCATCCTTAAAAACAGGATTTACTTCAACTAATTCATTATTATCCATAACATTTCTAATGTATGAAATTGCGAATATAGGCTCAATTCCGCTTGATACTCCCGCAATTAAGCTTAAAGTACCAGTTGGGGCTATAGTTGTTGTAGTAGCATTTCTTAACTTAATACCCTTCTTTGCGAAAACGCTATCCTCATAAAGCGGGAAAACACCTTTTTGTTCGGCTAATTCCTGTGAAGTCTTCTGTGCAATTTCCTGAATAAAAGACATAATCTTATCAGCTAAATCCAGCGCTTCCTGAGAATTATACGGAATCTTTAGAGCACATAATGTGTCAGCCCATCCCATAACACCAAGGCCAATTTTTCTGGTTCCTCTGGTCATTTTATCAATCTCAGGCAACGGATATTTATTAACTTCAATAACGTTGTCAAGGAAATGTACCGCCCTTCTAACAGTCTTTTCAAATTTATCAAAGTCAAGCTTACCCTTGTCGTCCGTTAGCATATTATATAAATTTATAGATCCTAGGTTACATGCTTCATAAGGCAAAAGTGGCTGTTCTCCGCATGGATTTGTACTTTCAATTTCGCCAAGTTTAGGAGTAACATTATCCCTGTTAAGTCTATCAAGGAAAATAATACCCGGTTCTCCATTTTTCCATGCCATTTCTACTATTGTATCAAATACTTTCTTAGCACTTAACTTTCCAATGGGCATCTTTGTTTTAGGATCAATAAGGTTATACTCCAGATTGTGCTCTACAGCTTTCATGAAGTCTTCTGTAATTCCAACACTTATGTTAAAGTTTGTAATTTCAGCATTATCTTTTTTGCAGGAGATAAATTGCATAATGTCTGGGTGATCTATCCTTAAAATACCCATATTTGCACCACGTCTGGTTCCCCCCTGCTTAACAGCTTCTGTAGCTGCATTGAAAACCTTCATAAAGCTTATAGGTCCGCTAGCCACACCGCCAGTGGAGTTTACAGCTGCACCGTTTGGACGTAATCTTGAAAAGCTGAAACCGGTACCTCCACCACTCTTATGTATCAGCGCAGCATTTTTGATACTCTCGAATATGCCTTCCATTGTATCCTCTATTGGTAATACAAAACATGCACTCAGCTGTCCAAGAGGTCTTCCGGCATTCATCAGAGTTGGGGAGTTCGGTAGGAACTCCAAATCTGCCATCATATCAAAAAATTCCTGTTCAATTTTTGCTAATCCTTTTGCATCAGTATATGAGGCATCAGCCTGAGCTATCGCTTTCGCAACACGTCTAAACATGCCTTCGCAATCTTCTATTAATTCACTATTCTCATCCTTTTCCAAATACCTTTTTTCTAATACTTTAATGGCATTTTCAGAAAGTTTCATTAGTTAATCTCCTTCTCGCACTAACTACATTTAGTGCATCAAAATTATTCTCAGCACAATATATTGTATCACCATATATAATTTACTTCAATAATGGCAATAAAAATTTTTATAGTAAATAAGTCCTATTTTACAAAAAAGAATAAAAAAATCACTTTCCTTTATAACTTAAAGAAAAGTGATTTTTTATAAAATACTTTATTTTTCTGCTTCAAAATAAGATTCCTGATATTTGTTGCTTGGATCCCAAAGTATCCATTCTTCATATCCTGCATCATAAACTGCTTTCATTTGCGCCTTTATCTCTTCCGCACCGTACGTTTGGAAATAACCGGCAGGTAAATATTTAGCAGTAAATGCCTGTATATACGGTCTTACCTTCGCTTTATAATCTGAAACCACCGATATCTTTGTTTTTGTGGATAGTAGTGCATTATTG
Organism: uncultured Clostridium sp.; assembly: GCA_964415835.1. GTDB lineage: Bacteria > Bacillota > Clostridia > Acetivibrionales > DSM-1351 > Ruminiclostridium. Next base: position 3,984 of record CAYQCA010000265.1, read on the forward strand.
ACGACGCCATATGGATCCAGGTCTGGTTTGGTAAACATTACACCATTTATTTTCTGTCCAACACCATTAGCCATTACCCCTTTTTTCGCATCATTTGCATAATGTGAAGGATAAATCATCGGGCTGATACAATAAATATCTTTTCCGACTTCTTCGATAATCTGACCTATTCTTTCTCCATCAGTTTTGCTTTCGGTAATTATTGCAAATACATCCGCAGAAACCGGAACCCCCAATTTATCATGAAGCTCCTGTTGGGACTTTGCCAGGAAACCATTTATTGCTTCAGATTTAACAGGAACATTTTGCCCAAAGTTAAAGTCAGACGCTTTTCCTGTTGGAAATCTTACATAATCAAACTGAATTTCATCAAACCCCTTTGATATTGCTTCTTTTGCAATTTGTATATTATAATCCCATACTTCCTCATTATAAGGATTAGCCCAAGGAGTTGTACCATTTTCCTTCCACAAGGTTCCATCTGGTTTTTTAATTGCAAGGTCTGCTCTGTTCTTTGACAAAACCGGATCTTTAAATACTACAATACGACCAATAACATAAATACCGTTTTCATGAAACTTCTTAATTAATGCCTCGGGTTTGTAGTACTTCATCTGCTTACCAAATTTTTGTACCATTTCAACGTTTGACGCATAATTTACAGTCCCATCTTCTTTTATATCAACAACAACAGTGTTAAGCTCTGTTTTATTTGCAATATTAATAATATTATCAACCCTTGCTGATAATCCGGCAGAAGGTCCTGTTAAATAAACAGCTTTTACTTTTACCTCTTCAATGCTTGGTGATAATTGTAAACCATTACTTTGAGGCTTTTGCTCCTGCTTTGTTGACTCTGATGCTTGTGTAGTAGACGTTGCTGCAGGCTCTGTTGCACTTGAACTCGAAGAAGAAGTTTCACTCGCACTCTGGCTCGATGTGCTACTAGATATACTTGTTGAATCCCCATTTACTTTTCCTGCTGTACTTTTTCCGTTGTACAATAATGCTCCTATAGTAGCCAATATTACTACCAGTAATGCTGAAAGTGCCAATGTAACTTTTGTCTTATTGTTCATAACTACCCCGTTCTCAGATATTTTTTTGCCCTTCTCTTTAGTATTTGCAAATTTTTTGTTTACAAACATACATTAGCAATTATACATAATGCTATTAGAAAAATCAAACACATTATTGTGACGAATATATTAATTTCATATTATATATAAAAAAAACAGATTCAATTTTTGAATCTGTTTTTGGCTCCTCAAGTAGGACTTGAACCTACGACCCTGCGGTTAACAGCCGCATGCTCTACCGACTGAGCTATTGAGGAATATAAATCTGGCAGAGACTTACTTTCCCGGGCCGTTGCCAGCCAAGTATTATCAGCACTGAGATGCTTAACTTCCGTGTTCGGTATGGGAACGGGTGTGACCATCTCGTCATTTCCACCAGAAAATTTACAATTTTAATATGCGTCGCATTACTGCGTTACCTTCCTCGCTACGGTGCTCATTTATAAACATAAACTCCG
>CAYQCA010000266.1:0-5499 GCA_964415835.1 uncultured Clostridium sp.
ACGCCTGGGTTCATAAGGAAATTTTTCGGTTGTAGAAAAATTTCCTTACCTCAGCGGCGTTTCAACGAGGCGGGAGATATGCTCATCACCTGAACGCCAAATCGGTACCCGCCACATAGTAGAGGTGGGGGACATTTTCTCGCCTCGTTATATTTCATTTCAATTTAATATATCGCCTACGCCGAAGTAATTCGGCTTCGGCTCTGCAGACTACGTCTTTAGCACCCCGCTCTCGCGTGGTGTTTGAACAACGTCAGTGTTAGATTGTAACTCACCACTGACAGCTTCACCTATTCGGAAACCCACCACCTAAGAGGTGGGGGACTGCTGACATTGTTCGAAATAATTGTAAACCTAAAGAGGGGGTATTGTCAACTAATTTTTATATATTGGTTGACAATGCATCCTCTCATTGACGCCATAGAAGTCAAATAGTATAAATATAGTATTATTATGATATATTTATAACGCATCGGTTCAGATAAAATTTTTCGGCTGTAGGAAAATTTTATTACCTCTGCGCGTTTCAACGAGGCGAGAGATAAGCTCGCAGCCTAAAAACCAAAGCGATACCCACCACTTGTAGAAGTGGGGCGGGGGCCCATCTAACTGCCTCGTTATATTATGAAAGGAGTATTAGTTATATATATTAAACCATCTGCAGCTATTCGAAATAATTATAATGAAATCTCTATGCTGTGCAAGGAAACAGGCGAACCTGTTTATTTAACTAAAAATGGTGAAGGCGATTTAGTTGTTATGGACATTGAAGCATTTACCAGAAGGGAAAAAATGCTTGCACTAGGTGAAAAACTTTTATCTATTCGCCAGTCAAGACAAAATGGAAACAACGTATGTGGAGCACGCGAAGGATATACTCTTGAAGAATTCCAAAGTAGGATTACTAAAACAATTGAAGCTGCGAGGTTGAAAAGTGAAAAATAATAATTATAATATTATTATTTCAGATGAAGCTGCAAATATGATTGAAAGCCATATTAATTTTTTAATGCAGGTTAGTATCAGTGGTGCTGATAAATTATTTCTTGAGATATCCAAATCAATACAATCTCTTGGTGAACTCCCTGAAAGGAATCCATGGCTTAATGCACCAATAATACCAGCTTACACTTATAGAAAAATGATAGTCAATAAACGATACCTTATTATTTACGAAATTGTAGAAAATACAGTATTTGTAGACTATATTATTGATTGTAGGCAGGAATACCATTGGCTTATTGAATAACTATCACCACTATACCCATAACGCAAATCTTTGCTTGTACAGCTCCATTTCCCTTAACGGATCCAGTTCTTCGTCAGTTTTCATATACTCTTCAAGTTCCTTGCTCAGATCAGCTGCATTTATCAAGTCACTAATAGCCAAATCCAGTTCGCCTATATGAACATAGAAGCATGCTCTATTATAGTATAGAAAAGATGTTTCAGGGCAATTCTTTATTCCCCGGGATATTACTTCAATCGCCTTTGGATAATCATTTTCTTCAATATAGACAATCGATAAGTTTAAATATGTGTATTCATATTTGGGATTCCTGGCAATTGATTCATTATAATACTCAACTGCCTTTTTGGGATATCCGAGCTTGTTCATAATAACTCCTGCATTAAAGAGTGCCTTAAAGTGATTGGGTTTTAACTGCAGACCTTTTCTTATAGCAATTAAAGCTTTGTCATATTTTCCCATTTCCTCATAAACTGCAGCAAGATTGTTATAAGCCCAGAAATGGTTTGGATCAAGTTCCGCTGCCTTTTCATAGTATTCAGCAGCCAGCACCTTATCTCCTGCCTCATCGCAGGCATTTGCAAGAAAGAAATAAGCCTTTGAGTATTCAGGGTCTAATTCAATGGCTTTTTTATAAAAATCAATTGCCTTTTCTGTTTCTTTATTATCATCATAAATTATAGCCAAGCCATAATATGCACGCGCTTCAGAAGCGTTTATCTCTATAGCTTTCCTGTAGGTTTGTATTGCTTCATCCTTTCTTCCCAGAACATCCAGATTTATTGCAATATCAAGCAAAATATCTATGAAGTTCATGTTTATGCTCTTCTTTAAGTAGAGATTCAACGCTCTGTTATATAGATTCAGAGAGAGCCTGGGAAAATAGTTAAGAAGCACTCCCGCCCCAAAATATATAAATTTATAAAAATATAAGTACAAATATAATCACTGTCCCATGTGTATTTTAGTCAATCATTTCAAGAATGATTCTATGATTTACCAGTTCCATTTCCTTAATCCTGGCTTTTACGGTTTTTCTCTCGTTATATATATTCTCCAGCATTAGTTCATCTTTATTCGGTATTACTTTGTCAACAGAATCTAAAATTAATTCTTCTGTGCCTTCTGAATTAATTAAATATACATTTGCTTCACACATATTATTTCCCACCCTTTAATATCTCTTCAACCATTCTTATTGCATCTTCAATATAATGTGGTAATGGTTCGTCTTTTGTCCCTGCTATCAATATATTGCATCTATTTAGCGGTATTAACACTTTTGCTGCAGGACTCTCAGATATTACCTTGGCCATCGTAGGAGTCAGCTCTCCAAGCATTGAGTTTGCGCATACTATCCCTATTGTACCAACAATTATATCAGTCCTGGAGACGTTGAATGCTATCGCATTTTCTCCTGAGGCTCCCTCATTTGCACCGGCCTTCAGCATCAATGATGTTGCAAGTGCATTGGTACCTAAGGCAAGTATATCAATTTCGTTGCCAAAAGCGATACGTATTTTTTCAACAATCAGCTTACCAATTCCTCCACCCTGCCCATCAATAACTGCTATTCTCATAAATTCCTCCGAACATTTTTTGCCTTGTTATAACGCCTGAATTCAAAGGTAACTTTCCGATTGTAGTAAAATTTCCTTACATTAGAGGCGTTTCAACGAGGCAGTTAAATGTCTACACCACCTATAGAGGCGTGGGCATTTACTGCCTCGTTATATTATATACTCTATTTCCCATTTTGTACAAAACATTTGTTGGAATTACAAATCGGGCAGTTCTGAAGAGAAAGCGGCATCTCCAGACCACAGTCATCCATTAATTTCTCATTACTCAATACGTCAACTGTATTACCATCAGCGACTATTTTACCATACTTTAACACAATTGTCCGCTGGCACATATCCATAATCATATCCAGGTCATGGCTGGTTATAATCTTTGTATGATTAAATCCTCTTAATATGTTCATTACCTTTCGTCTTGCCTTCGGGTCCAATGAAGCCGTCGGCTCATCCATTATCAGTATATCTGGCTTCATAGAGTTAACAGCCGCGATAGCAGCTAACCGCTTTTCTCCTCCAGACAACTTGTAGGGCGGTCTATCCTTTAAATGGGTAATCCCTACCTCTTCAAGTGCCTGCATCACTCTATTTTTTACTTCTTCCTCATCCAGCCTATAATTTCTCGGTCCAAAAGCTACATCATCATAAACAGACGTCATAAATAGTTGATCATCAGGTTCCTGAAATACCAAACCAATGCTACGTCTTATCTCAGAAAGTGTTTTTTTGTTAACAGGAATATCACCTACTCTAACTATACCTTTTTGGGGAAATACTATTCCTGTTAAGACAGATAGAAGTGTTGATTTACCTGCCCCATTAGCCCCAACGATACCAATGGCCTCCCCATGACCAATAAAAAAAGATATATTATTCAGCGCTTGCTGCCCATCAGGATAAGTATAGCTTACTTCTTTTAGTTCGATTTTATGATGGCTCATATGATCTCCTTATTCCACTGCAAAAATTACATAAGTGATGCTATAAGTAGTGGAATATTCATAATACGAGCCACTACAATAAAAATAATCCACACAGCAAGGTAAGCAGCGTCACTTATGCTAAACCTTCTGCCCTTTAATATATTATATCTCCCATTATAGCCTTTTAAAATCATCGATTGATATATTGTCTGCGCACGATTATAGGTCCTTATTAGGAGCTGTCCTACCATTGAGCCCCATACTTTTATTTTTACTCCCTTTTGTTCAGGTGCTCTAAGTGCAAATGACCTGATCAATCTACTTGCTTCGTCTAAAAGCACAAAAATATACCTGTATGTTAATAAAAACAGCAATATAAAAATCGAAGGAACCTTTATCAGACTGAGGGCTTTGGCGATATCATCAATTCCAGTAGTAGCAATTAATAAAAATCCTCCTAAAACCATTAGTGTGCTTCTTAGTATAAGTGAAAAAAACGTCAACCATCCACTTGAAAAAACAAAGCCACCAATTTCAATTACATTTTTGTCCAATATAGGATTTAATATCCCCGCAGCAACAATAAAGGGCTCCACAACAAGAACCCTTTTCATCATCGTTCCAAGAGGTATATCACATACTATTATTACAATCACAGGATATAAAATAAATGGCAGTATAGCCGTTATTTCGTACCTGCCGAAAGAAGCAAGAACACAAATATATACCAATGTTATGATTAGTTTAATAAGAGGATGTATTTTATTTATTAAGTTATCTCGCCTTGACAACTCGTCCAGTGATTTAAAGCTTATCACTGCGTTCAAAACATCTGACATAGAATCTCCATGAAACAATATTTTTACACATTCGCTTTTTTACGTCTAATTAATTTAGTTAAAACACCGATTATCAATATTATACCAAGTGTAACAGCTGACCCAACAACGCCGGATGCAACAGTTCCAATTTTTTTACCTTCAGCACTTTTGAAATCATAGTCAGGTAAAACTGCTATTTTTTCCTGAGTATTCGCTAAGCTTTCATGAATTTGAGTATCTCCTTGCAGCTCTTCTACTCCAGCCACCTTGCTGATTGACCACTCAAGTCCGTCCGGATTTGACGAAGCAAACAAAGATACAATTCCGCCTAATAACACAGTAGCTACTATAAAACCGATGATAACAGATTTATCCCCCCGCTTATTAACAGTAGTTGATATATTATCCTGAATTATATCAGGTCTTACTTTCCATACAAAGGAAACCACCGCTGCCGTTACCAAACCTTCTACTACACCTATTGCCAGATGTATACCCTGCATAGTCAGAGCAAACTCTGAAAACGGCAGCTCTGTTTTGCCTGATAAAAATGTCTGGAGTACAACTCCGAAGGAACCAAGCTGCAGCCCGATAACACTGGCGAATACGCTTCCTAACATTAATTTAGTCTTTGAAATATTTCCTTTTACAATAAGCTTATAAATTATCGGATATGCAATAAAGCAAGTAAAGAAACCCATATTAATAACATTGCAGCCGTATGCTAGCAGTCCTCCATCAGCGAAAAACAGAGCCTGTATAAGTAAAATCGCTGCCATTGACAAATATCCGGCGTAAGGCCCTAATAAAACAGCCAGCAGTAGTCCTCCTCCCAGGTGTCCACTTGACCCGGTCCCGGGAATTGTAAAATTTATCATTTGTGCTGCAAAAACAAAAGCTGCCATAACCCCCATTAAAGGTATCTT
>CAYQCA010000267.1:0-5353 GCA_964415835.1 uncultured Clostridium sp.
CTGGGAAGGATCAGGGCACGAAGCTTCTAAGCAAAGGGAAGCATACGGTTACAATAGAGGCTGCCGAGGCAGGCAAGACATTAAGTATATACGATGCGATTACGTTAAGGCCTGTAGACCCGGTTGCTACAACGTTGGCTATTGCAAAAACAGCAGCAGAAACTGCAACTTACAGCAACATGACTCAAGAGACAGCAACCGATGAAACAGTTATTGAAGCGGCATTGAAAGCAACCGCCGAAGTTGCTGTCAATAACATCAGCGTTACAGTTGCTATCAATAAGGTCAACTACACAGCACCGGTGGCAGGCAGTCCGGAGGAACCTGATGGAATAGATGGAAGCTATACATTTACCGTTACTGTGTCCAATTCCGATGGTTCGCAGAGCGATACCACTGTGCAGAAAATAATTATTATAACGGCGACAGCATATCAAATGTATCCGTATACTGTTACCTTCATTGTTGATAATGAGACATATAATGAGCAAACGGTGACAACCGGGGGAGCGATTACACTGCCGCTAAATCCAGAAAAGGAAGGCTATACGTTCAAGGGCTGGTATACTGCCGAAACCGACGGAACTGAGGTAACAAAGTTAACCAAAACAATGACGGTATATGCCCAGTGGACACAGAATCCCGAAGTACCCAAGACATTCACAGTTACCTTTGAAAGCAACGGGGGCAGCGACATAACGACAATTACCGATATTACAAGCGGAAGTTCAATCACAGCGCCAATAGCTCCAACCAAGGAAGGATATACTTTTGCCGGATGGTATAAGGAAGCGGCGTTAGAAACTGGGTGGAATTTTGGAACAGATGTAGTGACTTCTGATATCACGCTATATGCAAGATGGACGCAGAACAGTGGCGGCGGAAACCCAAGTCCTGTAATAAACTACTACACAATTACTGCAAATGCCGGAGAAGGCGGGAAAATCAATCCTCTAAGCTCCACTGTTCAGGAAAATACCTCGAAGACATTCACCATTACACCGGATGAAGGGTACGAGATTGCAGATGTGACAGTGGATGGAAAGAGTGTAGGCAAAGTAACCTCTTATACATTCGGCAATGTCACAGGAAACCATGTGATAACGGTAAAGTTTAAAAAGATGAAAAAACCGGAAGAACCAAAAACTCCCGAAAACAAAAACCCTTTTGCCGATGTGAATGAAAATCACTGGTTCTATGAAAGTGTCATGTTTGTCTATCAACAGGGACTCATGAGCGGTGTTTTAGCCGAACAGTTCAATCCGTTGGAAAATGGCAGCAGGGGCATGATTGTGACTATCCTGTTTGCCTTGGAAGGAAAGCCGGAGGCTGCAGAAAATAGCTTTAAGGATGTTGAAAATGGTAAATGGTACACAGAGGCCATCGCATGGGCAGCAGAAAACAAAATCGTAAATGGCTATAGTAATGGAATGTTTAAGCCGGAGGAAAATATTACCCGCGAACAAATGGCAGCCATATTCTATAACTATGCCATGCATAAAGGGTATGATTTGTCGGAAACCTCGTCATTGGAAGGGTTCACAGACAATGCCAAGATTTCAGGCTGGGCAAGTGAAGCTCTGCAGTGGATGGTTGGTTCGGGAATGATGAGTGGCAAAGGAAATAACATCCTGGATCCTAAGGGAACTGCAACCAGAGCGGAAATGGCATCAATCATGAAAAAGTTTATAGAAAAATATAGTAAGTAATATTTTAGGGGTAGTGCCATAAGCATAAAGAGGCTTTTGGCACTACTACATTTGGAGGTAACGATGTTAGATAAAAGTTATTTTAAGGAAATCAAAGATTTATATTATAATGAAATTATTGAATGTCTCGATTTCTGGTTAAAAAACGGTGTTGATACAGAATATGGAGGATACCTGACCTGCCTTGACAGGAAAGGAAGTTTTTTTGGTACTGATAAATCCATTTGGTTTCAGGGACGTGGTCTCTATATTTTTTCAAAGGCATACAATGTCATTGAGAAGCGTCCAGAATGGCTTGAAGCTGCTAGGAATGGATATGAATTTATTAAAAAATACTGCTATGATACCGATAAAAGAATGTTCTTTATCACCACACAGGATGGCAGACCTGTACAGAAGCGCAGGTATTATTTTTCTGAAACTTTTGCTGTAGTGGGCTGTGCCGAATATTATAAGGCAACCGGCAGTTGGGAGGCCCTGGAGCTGGCCAAGGATACCTTTAATACCATTCAATATCTGTATGAAAATCCACAAGTATTGCCTCCCAAGTACAACCCGGAGGTAGTAAAAACCAAAAGCTTAGCTATACCCATGATACTGATGGTTACAACTCAGGTTCTCAGGGAGGCTGACCCTGAGAATGTTGAAAAATATGACGTTTTTATCAACCGGTTAATCAGCGAAATACTGAATGACTTCTTTAAGCCCGATAAAAAGGCTCTTTTTGAAACGGTTGGATTAAAGGGTGAGAGAATTGATACACCTTCAGGGCGCACAATCAATCCCGGACATTCTATTGAAGCTTCCTGGTTCTTGCTTTCAGAAGGAATAATGAAATCGAATAAGGATCTCAATAAAAAGTCCCTGGATATATTGAACTGGTCCTTTAACATTGGTTGGGATAAGGAATTCGGGGGTCTGATGTACTTTATGGACATAGAGGGCAAGCCTTCGGAAAAGCTGGAATGGGACATGAAGCTCTGGTGGCCGCATAGCGAGGCCCTCATTTCCTGTCTTATGGCTTATAAAGCTACAGGGGAGAACTCGTATTTAGATAAATTTCGTCTGACTCATGACTACTTTTTAAGCAGATTCCGTGACAGGGAGTATGGCGAGTGGTATGGGTATTTACATCGCGATGGGTCGGTTTCAAACGATCTAAAGGGGAATCTTTTCAAGGGACCCTTCCACATACCCCGGGCCTTGATTCTGTGCTATTTAATGCTGGAAGAGCTATGTGGGTAAAACTTTACTAAATAAGTGGAAGTGCCAAAAGATTGAACTTAGAGGTGATGTAATTGCTTATAGACATACACGCTCATCTGTGGACAGGAGCAATTGAAAACAACAAACGGGATATAATAAAAGCAACAGAAAGCTATTGTATTTCAAAGGTCTATATATCCACATTGGGAAGTATTTCTGGTGATGGAAATTTTAACCCTAATGAGGAAGACATCAATTTTCTCAACGGCAAAACCGCAGGATTTATTAAGGAAAAACCTGATTTAATAGGTGGTTTTTGTTATGTGAATCCAAGGCATAAAAACTGCGTGAATGTGCTTAGAAAAGGAATTGAAGAGCAAGGTATGGCTGGAATGAAATTATGGGTTGCGACTTTTTGTGATGACCCTCTTGTATTCCCACTAGTAGAAAAATGCGTTGACTACAAAGTTCCTATTCTTGTTCACACCTTTCATAAGGCAATTGAACAATTGGAGTTTGAATCCGTAGGAAGTAATGTGGCCAACCTGGCTTCAAGATATCCAGAAGCTAAAATTATTATGGCCCATCTTGGGGCCAACTGTTATAGGGAAATTAAACCTATTCAACATTTACATAATGTTTGTGTAGACATTTCCGGTTCAATCATCAGAAGAGATGATATAGATTATACAAAGAAGCTCATTGGTGCAAACCGCATTCTTTTGGGTAGCGACATGCCCGGTGCAAGCTTTCTTATAAGCTACGGTCAAGTAGAAGAAGCTGACCTGACACAGGAAGAAAGGGAGCTAATTTATTACAAAAATGCATTAATGTTATTGGACAGGAGCTGATCATATGAGTAAAACTGATGTAAACTGTCTAATTGGACACTGGCCATTTAGAAAGATAGCAAAAAACACACTTGATGACCTGAAGAAAGTGCATGAGGCCAATGGTATAACCGGTGGATATGTCTCTTCATTGAACAGTATATTCTATAATGACCCATTTGAGGGAGACGAAGAACTTCACGAAATCATAAAAGGAACAGCCTACAAGCATGTTCTGACTGTTAACCCTACACTTCCATGTTTTGAGAGCGACATGATAAGTGGACTGAAAAGGTTTGATATTAAAGCTGTCCGTATCTATCCCGGATATCATGGTTATAAATTGATTGATGATTGTGTTGAATCGCTATGCAACATATTAGTAGAGCACAATCTGCCGTTATTCCTTACATTACGTATGGAAGATGAAAGGCTTGATCACATTGTTCAACCCAGACCTCTTGGTATTTCTGAAATTCGGGATTTCCTTGAAACTAATTCATGCCTGAAAACAGTTTTGCTTAGCATAAGGGTGGGCGAAATCGCAGAACTTAAGGATTGTATTAAATCACGTTCAAATATATTATTTGATACGTCAGAACTGAAAGCCCAGGTATTTAATATTGATAATTTGGTTGAAGAATTTACTGCTTTAAAAATCGTGTATGGCTCACTACATCCTCTTTACTGCCTTAAAAGCACAATTTTGCAGGTAGAAAAAGCCAAGCTGGATGATGATGCGAAAAATTTTATTTTCAGCAAAAATATGGAGCAATTTTTAAGAACCTGACCCGATATCTATCGGTGTCAGGTCTTATTTAATGTGTTATTTATATTTCTGCTATAAACTTTTCAATAATCCCTTTGGTGAAATGACTTGCTGTGCTTTTAATAAATTTAGGGAAGTTAATATTTGCATGTTCATCAGCTTTGTCTGAAATTACCCTCAAAACAGCATATTCTACGTTATGCTCATAGCAAACCTGCGCTACTGCAGCGCCTTCCATTTCAATACATTTGAGGTTGTCTATTTCTCTTGTTAGTGTCAGGACCTTTTGGCTATCCGCTATAAACTGATCTCCACTGGCGATTGTTCCTGTAACGACCTTAGGTATTGAAATGCCGAATTCACACAAATCACTTTTATTCACATCGGTTTTCAAACGTTCAGATATATAATGTTGAGCAGAGAGCTTAGCGAGTGCTACCATTCTGTCTGAAACCTTAAAAGTACCAACACCCAGTAGAGGAATTTCGAATTTCTTATATTGTGCAAGCGGGCTGGCATCCATATCATGTTGTACAAGCTTATCAGCTATGACAATATCACCGATATTTAAATCCTTGTCAGCAGCACCTGCAACGCCTGTGAATATTATACAATCAACGTTGAAAGATTCTATTAAAGTTGTTACCGTTGAAGCAGAGGCAACCTTTCCACACTTTGAAAAAACCAAAACGACCTCTTTGCCAAATAAATCACCCTTATAGTAATCTCTCATTCCGATTGTTCTAACTTGTTTTATGCACATACTTTCGGTAAGTAAGGCTATTTCCTCATTCATTGCTCCGATAATCCCAATCATTTTAACCTCCGTAACAAAAAAA
>CAYQCA010000268.1:0-4542 GCA_964415835.1 uncultured Clostridium sp.
CAGACAGATCTCTCAGGAAAGCTAAGGTATATGAATGATATTAATATTCTTGTAGATAAACCCCATAATATGTATTTACAAATGGCCCTGAACACAGGTTTAATTTCTATGTTAGCTTTTTTAGTATTTATAATTATTTATATTATTCAATGTTTCCGCTTATATTTTATCCGACCAAATATAAACAGCTTTTATAAGTTTGGTGTAACATGTATGTTCTCAGTAATCGGATTTTGTTTTTCTGGAATAGCTAATGATAGCGTCGTTTCCGTTAGTCCAGTATTCTGGGTATTGCTCGGTGTTGGTATAGGTTGTAATAGGCTTTATTCTGAAAGCATTCTTGTTCTTAAGAAATGACTATTTTATATATAAAAATGCATCCAAGCCGTATTAAGGCCGGATGCATTTTTATCCTATATCTCTTTTATTGACCGAAACTAACTGCACTTTTCAATTCGTCAGTCTTAATCATATCTCCTGCATAGCTTTTTATTTCATTACATTTTAGAGTGTATACCTGTGTTAGATCCAAGGTATCAAATTTCAATACAACTGTTTGGGTATTTATGTATGTAATTGCAATAGGTATCTTTTTATAGATTTCTCCATTTACAGAATGTTCAAGACTATAATTCTGAGCATTCGAGTTTGGATAATCCGTCGAGATATCTTTACCAGTAAATTTCACCATAATGGTATCTGGAGAAATCACTACAGCTTTAGATATCAATAGCAATGAACTAGAGTTAATATTAGGCATAATGTCACATTCCAATAGCCTATTTATTGATGCACCAGTATAATCCTCAAACAGTGGACTGATTCTTACTTTGTAGTTCGCTAAATTTTTTAAAGAATTATTGACTTTGAAATAAAGCTTAACTCGATCTGGATTGCGTTTCGAGAAGTATATATTATCAGGAGCAAGGCGTTTATATTCTCCACCCACTTGAACAATTGTATAATTATCTTTTTTCAATGCACTTTCTTCGTCAACATCTTTATTAAAGTAAATAGTAATTGTCTCTAAATCAGATATAGTTACATTTGAAATAGATAGTTCTATATTATCTGGGTAATCTCCTGAGAAATTGTACATTTTTTCTACTATTTCATATTTTTTATCTATGTCAGTTAATCGGTTTATCATAACATTATAGACACTTTTTTTATTTAGTACACCACTAATTGTTAAGCTTATACATTTGTTGTCCGCGCCAATTACTGAAGCTTGTTTTATTTGTATAGGATTGTTAAATGAATCTGTTATGTTATAGTTGTATACCTGTTTTGCTAAAACAGGGTTTACTTCCTTATTAAAATTCAACTGTACAGTATTATTACTAGTAGCTTGTATGCTCTTTACAATAAACTCATCATTTGATAAATCTAAAGGAATAAACGATGCTTCATCACCTGGTCCATTGTTCAAGTTTGTTCCATAAACACTAATCAAACTTCCTGATACTTTTACCTTATATTCATTATCTGGATTTAATACCGCATTATATAACATTAGGGAAACTGCATTTTCTTCTCCTGCAAGTACATCTACTTTTAAAGTACTTGCTTTACCTTCTATAAATAGTTTGTTGTTTTCGTATATCTGATAATACGCAGGTACCTCTACATTTTCATTAACTGGATGCGTAAAATAAATATTAATTTCATTTTGACTAGTATTTATAACCTTACTTATTTTAAAGAAATCAGATTTAATTTCGTTAATCTTGTATCCTTTAAATGTAGTAGATATTTTTTTATCAACATTACCTTGAAGATCCGTTATATTTAAGATCTCAAGAGTATATTCCTTATCGGCTATTTGCTTGTTTGTTGTAATTATAAGTTTGTCACTATTTTGAGATACTATTTTAATTAGTGGCAAAATTTTTGACTTTCTGTCACTTTCGTAAATTTTTATATTTTCCAGAGAAATAGGAGTAACTTCTTCACTAAGAGTAATAGATATTCTGCTATCACTTTGTGGTGTAACAGTACTTATGGCCGTAATTATAGTATCATTCAACAAGCCAGTAGAAAATGCACTAGCTCTATCAATACAACCATCATTTACAAGCCTTTGAAGCAATGATAGATTATTATTTTTACTATTTAATGATAAAGCTTCATATATCACGTTTACTACATCTTCACGCAAATAGCCCTTATTATCTTCTGTTCTTTGTTCATACTCAGCATCCGTGACTAACCCTAATCTATATGCATCACTAAACACTGTTTCCCAAGAAAAATCTCCTGCTTCACTGCTATATCCCAAACATTTCATTACCAAAACTAAAAAAGCTTTTTCAGATATATATTCATTTGGGCCAAATTTACCATTCCCTAGTCCACTAATAATCGAATTCTGTTCACAATAGGAAATATAGGGAATAAACCAGTCTGTTGACTTTACATCATTGAATCCTGTACTTTTATGCTTATCTTTATTATCCTTTATGTAAGAATCCATGCCTAACAATTTAACAATAAAAGCAGCGGCCTCACTACGTTTTAATTGTGAATCAAGGTTGAAATTTCCTTTCCCATCTCCGCTTATTATATTAAGTTTGTTCAATACTTCTGCTTTACTCTGTGAACTGATATCTTCAGTAACTTCTGAGCTATTATCCTCTAAAGATAATTCTTGCAAAGATGATTCTTCACCGTTAATATTTTCAACTGCATAAGCTTTAGAATTAAATCCTAGAATCATACATAAGCACAGAATAATCGCAATTATTTTTCTTTTGTTCACTCTAACTCCCCCTATTTTTTAATAATATATTCCAGACTACTTTATAATAACATATTTATCTAACACATGTACAGAAGATACAAAAAGACCGATGGAATTGCTTCCATCGGTCTCTTTTAGTCTTCTATAAAGAAGAATTTTATTAATTTACATTTAACTTATTAGTTAATTACAACATCAACACTAGTTGCAAATGCAGCTGCATTATTGTGTTGAGCTGAATCGTCCTTAATATAAGTTATAGAATCTTTTGACTTAACTTTGTAAGTCTGAGCTGTAAATGCAGTTTTACCAGTTACAACAAGAACTGTAGAGTCAGTACCCTTAATAGCAGTTGTGTAATCTAATCCAGCTGTTAATACAGTTCCATCAGCCTTAGTTATAACTAAATCATTAGCCATAAGATCTGCGATACCTGTTCTAGAATCAAGGGCTTCAGTAAACTTAATTTCAATTGTCTTGTCAACAGAACCTTCAACTATTGGGCTAGTAGCGATGAGCTTAGGTGCTCTGAAGTCTTTTACAAGACCTGAGTAATCTGCAGCTGCCATCTTAACACCAGTTTCAGATACTATGATATCTGCAACAACAGTAAACCCAGCAATTAACGCTGATGTACTAGTTGTGCTTGAAGCACTATTAGCATTCAGAGTAAGATTGATTATTGTGTTGTTATCACTATCAATAGACCAGCTATCAACTGCTGCAACTTCAATACCAGATCCAGAAGTACCAGCTTTAAATCCAGATGCTAATACAACATTAAGTGGTTTGTCAACAACAACTGTAACTTTGTTTGAATCAGTTTGCTTAACATTTGTTACAACAGGAGCTACTTCTGCTAAGATGCTTTCAATTCCTGCCAATCCAACAGTTGCATTTCCTGCAAGGTCAGCAACTCTTGCAACTGTAAAATTATTAGTACCTATAACTGTTTGCTTACTTCCGTCTGCAATTGTAATCTTTACAACTTTACCTGTGGAACCAAATGCTTCCAAAGTAGTGCCAGTAGGAAGAGCAACGTTGTTTAATAGATAGTTATTTGCAGCCAATACAGAGTATTGACCAGTTGTAGCCATCTTTTCAGCAAATGTTACATAAATTACATCAGCTGTAGTTGATGAAGCACTTTCAACTGCTGTTACTTTTATATCATCAGCTGTAGCAAAATTAATAGGTGTTAAATCAGTAATTGCAAATGTTTGTGTTACTGTAGGCATTATGTTATTAGTCAAAGCAGCATCACAAATGTTTTTAACTTCAACAGTATAATTTCCACCAGGAAGTTTACTTGCGAATGCTAAAGTAACTTTATATATTCCGTCAGCTGGAGTTTCAGCATATGTTGCTGTGAAAGTTGTTGCTACTGCTTTAGCAGCAGAATCTTTAACAACATAGTTTGCAACAGTTTGAGCAACAGCTTTAGCTGCAGCTAAATTTAAACTTTCTGAGAACTTAATTACAACTGTCTGTTCATCTGTTACTTCAATTGCAGTAATTGAAGGAGCAGTCTTATCAGCAGCAACAGTAACAGGAAGAACTAAGTTTGAAGCAAGCTTATTTCCCCAAGCATCCTTTATTTCAGTGTCAGCCTTTGCACCTATGTATTTAACAACAAGGTTAGCTGTTCCTTCTGGAATCGGATATGTTGTAAATGTTAATGTAAATGTCTTTTTATCAGCGCTCATTACAACAGAATCAGGTCTCCAAGCAGTGAAAGTATGATAGAAATAATCTTCATATTTGTCTGCACCACCAGTACCGAATGTATCATCTAAAGT
>CAYQCA010000268.1:4552-5280 GCA_964415835.1 uncultured Clostridium sp.
GTTAAACTCAACAATAACTGAAGTCTGTGAAGGAGTACCAGAAATCTTTGCAACAGGAAGTGAAGTATCTTTTACATATGCTAATGTAACGTCTGTTGCATCAACTGAGAATCCAGCATAATCGAGGAATCCAGCAACATTAATTGTGTAGTTTCCTTCAGGAAGTGAGGAAGCTGACAAATTAACTGTTAACTTGTTTGTACCAACTGCACCTAAAGTAACACCATAAATACCGTTGTTAACTTTTACAGTACCAGCTGTCTTAATTGGTTCACTGAATGTAATTTCAAATGTATTTGGTCCAGTCAAAGCAATGCCTGTAACAACTGGAATTGCTGTATCAAATGCTCTAACAGTCGCACTATAATCAGCAGCTAAGCCAACAGCCTTTAATACTTTAACAGCATAATCAGCCTTGTTTGTAGTTGATATAGTTGCAGGAATAACTGTTACAGACATTTTGTCAGCTGACAAAGCAACGTCTGCAGATGCAACTCCACCAACAGTAAAGTTAGTAGTTGTAACTTTAGTGCTATCTAATGCACTATTGAATTTGATTACTATTTCTTTAAGGTTTGAAGCTGTTGCGCTAACAACTGCTAATGTAGCAGGAGCAGCTTTAATTAAACCAGCTTCTTCAGCTATAGCCTTAAGATCAGCATCGTCACCAACGATTGTTTCAATAAGGTTCTTTTTAGCATCAGCAGCTGTAGCTGTGAAAGCGTCAA
>CAYQCA010000269.1:0-5271 GCA_964415835.1 uncultured Clostridium sp.
TCATCAATAAATATATCTGACAAGTCGATGTTGACAGAATATAATTCCTTTTTTATTATAATAAGCATCTCTATAATTATATTTTTAAAGGAGGTTAATTCAATATTTCTTTCATTTATCCCATAAAAATATTGGTCCAGCTCTCTTTGGAGTGTATCTCTGCTGACCAGTTTTATGCTTTCCATGATTGATTTTTCCAATAGTGTAGGATAATTGACCTTTTCCAGATTCCTTATACTGTCCTGTGCGTCAATATAATGAATCACAGGATTTTTTATTAAATAATGATACTGGACTGCACGCTCAGCCTCAATATAGGAATGCTTTATTCTGTTGAGCTGCCAGTATATGTCCCCAACTCCAATTGTAAACAAATCACCACTAAAAAATTTCATATAAAGAAAATCTGCCAAAATGCGGAGCCACTGATGGTTTAAACCCGGTGCCGTAATAACGACAGCTGTTGTCTCATCATTAATACTTACACTATAACCGAATTTAATACTTTCTAAATACTCTTCAGCCTGTTTAAGAGCATCCTTTGAAGAAGGGTTTTCCTTCAATCCATTAGCAGTCCTTACTACCATTACTGCAAAAGACTCATCTCCCAGCTTTACTTCCGCTAGATTGAGCTTTGCTTCGACTGTATCAATACTATCATACCTGCCAATCAGCAAATCTGTTAAGGCCTCTTTAAGAATAACTCTACGGCTTTTTTGAAGTGCCAGATTAACTTTTACTTTTTCATTCTCTTCTTTTGTAGCAGCCTTCAGCTTTTCCAGAATTCTCTTTAAGACATTATCAAGCTGATCAAAATCTACAGGCTTTATGAGATAATCAATAGCTCCATACTGAAAAGCTTTTTTAGCCAGCTCAAAGTCATCATAACCGCTAATCACAATAAAATGTATGGTGGGGTCGGTATCTCTGATCTTCTTAATCATATCAAGACCGTTCATACCCGGCATCTTTATGTCAGTAATAATAATGTTGGGTTTCAGGTTTTGTGCAAGGACAATTCCTTTCTGACCATCATCAGCTTCTCCAACAATCTGAATCCCATATGATTTCCAGTCGAGTAAGTTTTTTAGTCCTTCTATTACCAAAGACTTATCATCAACAATTAGAAGCTTATACATTTTGAATTCTCCTTTAGAACCTGTTTAGTATCTCATTGCACTCGTCATTTTGGCGTATTTCGCGCCATTCTGCGTTAAATTTTCTTGGAATAAACAAATTATTCCTTCGAAAATTTGCCTTGCCTGACACAAAATCCACTCAAAATGCCAAGCACAAGCAGATACTAAACAGGTTCTTACATTTAACATTCTGACTATTGTCCAAAATCAAGTCATCTGTTGTTCTACAAAAGGTATACTGATTATCGCTGTTGTCCCAATGCCTTTTTGACTCTTATAGGTTACACCATACTGTTCTCCATATCTGAGTTTTATCCTTTCATCAACATTTGCAACACCATATCCGGCAGTTTTTTCAGTTAGAACACTTTTTATCTGCTCCTCATCCATGCCCTTACCATCATCAATTACCTCAAAGTATATTGTATCTGATTTGCTGTATAACTGCAGGCATATTTTACCTTTACCTTCCTTTTCCTTAATTCCATGAATAATCGCATTTTCAACCAGGGGTTGTAAAATTAGCTTTATAGTATAATATTTGAACAAACGGGTATCAATGTTAAAATTAACATCAAAACGGTTTTTATAGCTGTATTTTTCTATTTCAAGGAATGCCTTTGCATGAGCCAGTTCCTCTTCAATCAAAATCATCTCTCTTCCGCCATTCAACGAGTTCCTATAGAATTTCGATAAATTCATAACCATAGAACTTATATCTTTTTGCTCGTTCAGCATAGCCAGCCAATTTATGGTATCAAGAGTATTGTACAAAAAATGAGGATTTATTTGGGCTTGAAGAGCTTTAAATTCTGCCTCCCTTTTTTGTGCCAAAGTAAGAGTATTTCTCTCTATTAACTGGGCTATTCGTTTAGACATCCAGTTAAAGTTATTATTTATTCTTTCAAGCTCATTCTTTGAAGTAACGTCATATTCCTGCTGTGTAAAATCTCCGCGTCCGATATTCATAATACGGATTGCAATATCATTAAGTGGTTTGGATATCCCTTTGTAGAGAATAAAAGCAACCAGCAAAGATATGAATGAACAAATTACTATAGCAGTGTAAGTTGCCTGCTTAAGCTGATTAAGCTCTGCGCTTATTCCTGAAAAAGGAACCCTGGTTATTATTTTCCATCCTGTTTCAGGAACTGTTGAATAAATTACCAACTGCTTATCACTGCCTTTACCGGTAAAATAATGTCCTGACAGACCCTGAAAGCCTTCTTTGCTAAACAGGTTTTGGTCTACGGTCTTGTTTCCGTAAATTCTGTCAGAATCAAAAAATACACGGTTCTTTTCATCAATTAAAACAATCTTGGAGTCTTTATCAGCATTATTGCTTCTCAGTATGCTGTATAAAGAGCTCTCTTTTATATTAACAAATACATGACCTATTATTTTACTGTCATTATACAGATTTGTAATTGGTAATACATATGTGTATATATTTTCATTTGCAATAAAAGTTTCTTCACTCATTCTCGTGGGTAGCCAGGTTCCTTTCAGACTTGACTTATCCACCATATTATACCAGGCATTATTTTGTATATTTTTTTTATTTATAAAGCCGGAAGTGGTATTCTTATTTCTTACTATTACTTCAGTTGGTACAACATGAATTGATTTAATATACTCCCAACTGAGAGTAATGTTTTGCAAAACTTTTTGGGCTTGTTCATTTGCATTATACCCTTCGTATCCGTTTAACAAAAAATCCTCAGTTAAAACCCTTTGTACGTTTACATCATATTTTATTTGAGCCGCCCTTGATTTAACACCCGAGAATAGCTGATCCAGATTCTGTGCAGTTTCGCTCAGAACATTAAGGCGGCTCTCTGTCAGCTTACGGGTCAATGCATTTATGCTATACCAGTAATTAATCATGCTCATAACAAGAAAGGATATTATAATTATCATTAATGTAGCAACTAATTGACTTTTGATTGAATACTTCCTTATCCTCATATCAACCTCTCTTGTCATATAAAACCTGTTGACTCATCTTCTATTATAGCATATCTGGGTGCTTATATAGAAACAGTTTAACCCTTTAATCCTGTCGTACTTATTCCCTGTACAAGATTTTTCTGGCAAATCAGGAATATCAGAATCAAAGGAAACATTGCAACCAAGGTCATAGCGAAAATCGGGCCCCAGTCGGTACCTCCTTCATTTGTTACAAAGAGTCTGAGCGCTAATGATACGGGGAATTTCTTTAAGCTATTCAGATAAATAAGAGGTCCCATAAAATCGTCATAAGCTTCAGTAAACGAAAACAGTGCCACAGTAAAAATTACCGGTTTACTCAGAGGCATTATTATTCTCCAATATATTCCAAATAAACTGCAACCGTCGCAAACAGCTGATTCGTCCAATTCGTACGGAATACCTGCCATAAACTGTCTGAACAAAAAGATATAAAAGGCACTTCCCAAAAATGCTCCCAGTGTTAATGGCAGATAGGTATCAATACCACCTACTTTTGACCACATCAGATATACCGGTATCATTGTTACCTGTGCAGGGAGCATCAGCGTTGAGAGTAAAACTAAAAACAATCCATCCCTGAACTTAAATTTGATTCTTGCAAAAGCAAAGGCTACAAGGCTATTTGATAGTATCGCACCAATCACTACAGTAATAGCATATCTGAATGAATTTGCATAAAAAATTGTATAAGTTATTTTCTGTATACCCTGCCATCCGTTGGTGAAATTTTGCCATTTCAATTGTTCGGGTATCCAGATCATTTCTCGAGAAAATATCTCTGCATTGGTCTTAAACGAACTGGATATAAGCCAATAAAACGGAAAAAGAAGAAGCAAACCCAATACCAGCAGAAAAATTTGAAGTAAAGAAGCTTTGATTCTAGTTTTTAACATACTTTCTCTTCCTTTCCTTTTTTGATGTATCTTTTACACTAGATTCGTAGAATACCCACAAATCTGAAGAGCGGAATACTAAAACTGTGAATAAAAGTATTATTACAAACAGTATCCAGGCCAGTGCTGAAGCGTACCCTGCCTTATGGTATACAAAAGCATTCTGGTACAGGTTAATCATATAGAACATTGTACTTCCCACCGGTCCGCCCTTATCAGTAATGACATATCCGCTGGTGAAGGTTTGAAAACCATTGATGATTCCCATTATAGCATTAAAAAATACTACCGGTGATAACAGTGGAAGTGTAATATTGAAGAATCGACTTACGCTTCCTGCTCCGTCTATTTTTGCTGCTTCGTACATAGAGGCGGGAATGTCCTTTAACCCTGCCAGAAATATTATCATAGCCCCGGGGAAGCCATATAAACTGGCAATTATCAAACTGTAAAGTGCAATTCTTGGGTCAGTAAGCCATTTTACCGGATCGAGGCCAAGCATTCCAAGCAGCTGGTTAATCAAGCCATCATATGCCAATATTGCTCTCCACATAATTGCTACGGCAACACCAGTTCCTACTATAGCAGGTGCATAGAACAAGGTTCTAAAGAAATCCGTATGGCGTTTGAGCTGATTCAGCAGCAACGCTACCGCCAGTGCAACAATTATCTTTAAAGGCTCACGTATGAAAACATATTTAAAAGTTACCTTTACTGACTGCCAGAAAAAGTAATCATCGAATAATATTTTTTTGAAATTCTTCAAGCCCACCCATTTAATTTCTGTAAGATAGTTAAAATCAGATATCGTAAGAACCAGAGAAACCAGCATTGGCCCTGCTGTAAAAATCAGAAACCCTAATATCCAAGGTGATATAAAAAGGTAACCTGCCAAATTGGTTCTGGCATTCTTACTTAAAACCAGTTTTTTACTCCTATTTATGGGCTTTATAGTTGGTGTCTGCATTATAATACCCCTTTTCTTAGATTAAGTGCCCTTTTAGAAGAAAAGATGAAAGGCAAACCTTTCATCTTTTCTTAGAGCCTGTTTTAGATCTGCTTGTGCCTGGCAAAATCCGCCAAAATGACGAGTGCAATGAGATCTTAAACAGGCTCTTATAATTATGCTTAGTCTTGATTTAACACTGGATCGGCATTTTTCATAATATTCTGGAGAAATTCTTCCAAAGTAACCTGTCCAAAGTTATATTTTCCAATTTCCTGTGTCCAGATGTCATTGAATTCAC
>CAYQCA010000270.1:0-5260 GCA_964415835.1 uncultured Clostridium sp.
AGAGGGATTTGAACAACTTGCGTTAACAAGTGTTTCGCAGAAACTGGGGATAAAAACGCCCTCATTATACAACCACATTCAGGGATTATCAGACCTGAAACAAAAAATGGATATCGGCTCTAAAGGCGGACAAGAGATCATCGATTACGGTGTAGAGTATTATAAAAACAATAAATAAAAGTAGCATGTTCCCTGCAAGAGAAAGAAGATTATAATAAAGTCTCTTTTTTCTGCGGGGAACATGCTTTTTTCTGTGTTTACAATGGAACTAGTGCAACTCACATAGGATAAATGCAACTTACCTGTGATTCCCTTGAGAGGTCAAAGTGCATAATATATAATTCCCTTAACAACAGACAGAAAGGGAGTAATATTAATGCTCGGAATTATTACATTACTTATCGCGCTTAGCGTACAAATCGGGTTTCTTGCTTATCAGATTGCAACAAATAACCGCCAGACAAAGGTGAAGCATACAATTCGACTCATTTCTTTCGCCATATTTGCCATGCTTCTGGTGACAGGTGTTTATTGGTGGGGCTTCCGATGGATGGGCCTATTCATCCTGCTTGCAGTGTTGGGAATTTTAAGTGTGGTATACTTTATTAAGCGGCCAAAGGTCGAAAAAGATTATAGAAGATTGAGAACTATTCTTTCCTGCCTGAATGGATGCATTCTGCTTACAGTTAGCATTCTACCCGCTATCTTGTTTCCTCAGTTTCAACCGGTAGCTTCGACGGGTTCTTATGCTGTGGGTACTACAAGCGTTACCTTTGTTGATGGCTCGCGTGTTGATCCCTTTTCCAAGACAGGCGAAAACAGAAAGCTTACGGCTCAGTTTTGGTATCCTGCTGCTGGTGAAGGTTCAGATACCTTCCCGCTTCTGGTATTTTCGCATGGCTCCTTCGGCTTTCGTGGCAGCAATCAGTCCACTTTTGAAGACCTGGCCAGCAACGGATACGTGGTATGCAGCATCGACCACAGCTACCACTCCTTTTTTACGAAACATACTGATGGCAGCACAACGTTAGTCAATATGGATTTTTTGAATGATACAGTGAACATCACAAACGGAGCATATGACCAACAGGCTACCTATATAAAGACACATGAATGGCTGGCACTGCGTACTGCCGACATGGATTTCATCCTTGATAAAATCCTAAATAATGAAGGTCAGGAAATACCGGAATCTGTATATTCGATTATCAATCCAGACAAAATCGGGCTTTTTGGGCATTCGCTTGGTGGAGCAGCTGCAGCGCAGCTGGGGAGGGAGCGACAAGATATAGATGCAGTAATCGTGGTTGATGGTACGATGATAGGTGAGGAGATCGGTTTTGAAAACGGACAGACAATTCTGACAACACAAGCATATCCGATTCCATTGTTAAACCTGTACAATGAAAGCCACAATGAAGATGCAAAGCAGCAGGGAATCGATTATAACAATTTATCCGCCAGTGCACGTGCGATAGAAGCTTATGATGTTGTGATTCGTGGCTCTGGACACTTGAATTTTACAGATCTGCCGCTATTTTCTCCAACGCTGGCGCGTATGCTCGGCATAGGTGATGTGGATAGCCGCTATTGCATCGAGACAATGAACCATATCACGCTGGAGTTCTTCAACAGCAAGCTCAAGGATGCAGGAGCTCTCCATTTACAGACAGAATATTGATTGGCACGTAATCTACGGGAGATTCTGTAAGAACGGAGTCTCCTAATTTTATTATTCCTTGAAAGCGCTATCGGGTATACGCTATAATAGCAATAGGCAAAAGAAATGAAGGGTTTTACGTTGAACGTGTATAAATAGCTTATTGCTAGATTGCGAAGGTGTCCTATTTGAAAGTCTATGTTAATCAGATAAACGAGGATAAGGAAGAACGGGCAATTATCCAATGTTATGAAGTAAACGATGATGTGAAAAGCATCGTCAGCTTTATAAAATTAACCGGAGCTACACTTGTTGGGTATGTTGATGAAAGAGCAAGTCAGATTCCGCTGCAGAACATTTTCTTTGTAGAAGCGGTTGATAATAGGGTGTTTGCGTACACTGAAAAAAAGGTATATGAACTCAAGTGCAAGCTGTACGAGTTTGCCTCGATGTATGAAAACAGAAGGTTTTTCAGGTGCTCAAAATCTTTTGTAATTAACTTGATGAAGATTGACAGTGTGCATCCAATTTTAAATGGGCGATTTTCCGCAAAGCTGTTTAATGGCGAGGAAGTCATAATTTCCCGGCAGTATGTTCCGGAGCTTAAAAAAAGATTGTTAGGTGAAAATATATGAGCTTAAAGACTTTTTTAAAAAGATGTCTGATGGAATACTTTATTATAACCACCTGTGTGACAGCAGCGATGGCTATTCTGGGGCTAACTCTTGACCCAAATACAAAATTTGGCTATGAAGGCTTTTTTTCACCACTTGTCTTTGGATTTATAAGCCTGGCACCTTCATTAGTGACCTACTCCCGTAAAGAATTATCTTTCCGTCAGGCTCTTATACGCAAGGTGCTGCACTTTGTTGTGCTGGAGGTGGTGCTGATAATATTCGGATTTTTAGCCGGACTTCTTCATGCCTTTTCTGATGCATCCTTATTTGCACTTACAGTATTTATTGTTTATCTAGTGGTAAATTTGACGAGCTGGCAATTTGCTAAGAAAGAAGCCGACGAGATAAATAAAACGTTGAAGTTGCTGCAAGACAGAAGTTAACAAACTATAATGTTGAAGTCACATTTATATTGAGGTTACTGCCTGTGTATTAATGTGATTTTTTGTTGCCCATTTTTACGTATTTTTGTATCATAATTCCTTGTAACATTATGCATCTATTAAACGTCTTAAATAGTGTAAAGGGACACACCTCGCTCGAGCAAGAATTATTCCTTGAGGAAAGTTCCCTTCTGTTGCACAAATACTGGCCAGGAAAAAGGAGCTTAGAAATATGTTTGAGGAGGAAAAACTAAAAAAGGCGCAAGAGGGTGATTTAGAGTCAATAGAAGAGATTTGTTCTTCTACCTGGAAGGAATTATATCGATTTATATATTTAAAAGTCCAAAACAGAGAAGAAGCGGAAGATTTAACTCAGGAAACCTATGTTAAAGCGCTGTCCCATATACATAGAGGCGGTAGCAAAATAGATAAGTATATTGGATTTTTGAAGACAATTTCAATAAATATTTTGAGGGACAAGTGGCGTAAAAATAAACGCCTGGGAACAAGTGTGGACTTTGAGTTGCTAAATCCAATGGAAATAGCGGTCAAGGACTCTACAGAAACCAGTGATCAGCGCGAATTGGTGAAGAACGCACTAAACAGGCTTACCGAGGAACAGAGAAAAGTAATAGAGCTAAGGATTATACAGGGATTCACCGCAACAGAAACTGCGAAAATCATACATAAAAAAGAAGGCACCATAAGGGTAATACAATATCGAGCGTTACAGGCTCTTGCTGAAATCCTCAAAAATGATGTCTAGTTAAGGAGGTATAAATTAATGGATAATACCGTGAAGAAATTATCAAAATATATTGATCGATTAAATGAAGAAAAAAAGCCTGATGAACATGAAAACCCAATAGTTTCACCAGAGCTTGAAAAACTTATGAACACTGTCAGGATGGTTCGAAGTTTGAAAGAGCCTGCCTTACCGGGTAAGGATTACCCAAAGAAGGTGGCCTGTGCTGTGGCTGACCGACTATCGCAGAAGGCACCATCAGAAAGGCCGAGGCGGAGATGGCTTGCCGGGATAGCAGCTGTGGCAGCGATTGTTGTTATGGCTGTTATGTTAAATTCCATATTGCCTTTTGGTAAGGTTAATGTCGTATATGCTATGGAGCAAGCCTTTCAGGGAGTAAGAGCGTATCATGGATTCCTTGAAGTTGTAGAAAACAACGCTGAAGGAATAGAGACTACACAAGCAAATCTTGAGGTATGGGCAGATAAAAACGGCCACTACTATGTCAAAGAGCTTAAAGGTTCTCAAGTGGGCCTGATTACAGTAAACAATGGTCAGAAGAAATGGCAGCTTCGGCCTGAGGAAAAACAGGCTCATGTATTTCCTGCGTTTCCAGATCCGTACCGCTTTACTTTTGAGTTAGGAAAAGAAGTTGAGGGAGTAAAGAATGCTCTACAAACAAAAGTTGTAGGCGAAGACAATATTTCGGGAAGAAAGGCTTTCATCCTTGAAGTATCACCTCGCGGAGGAGTACCATACAAGATATGGATTGACAAAGAGACAAGGCTGCCGCTGCAGAAACAAAGCGGAATGCAGAATGCATTGCAATATACGGTAACATATACGAAGATTGATTTTATTGATGCATTGCCTGCTGAACTCGTTGCCTATAAACTCCCTTCTGGTTTTAAGGAAAAAACTACAAATCCTGAGCAATTGGTAAATAGCATTGAGGAAGCAGGAGAGGCTGTTGGGTTTACCCTTAAAATGCCGGAAAACATACCGGAAGGCTTTACAAGAGACGGCTTAGCGGTGGCAACTGAAACGAAAACAGTTAGGTTTTATTACACTACACTGGATAAACAAAAAGAAGTAGTCGTTTCGCTAGGAAAGGCAGCTGGCAAGTTTAAACCTGCTTCAACAGCAGTTTTGGGGAAAGTTGGTGAAAACATAGCAGAGATTCAGTCGCCTATAGAAGGGAATTTAGGCATTCTTGTAGGGGGAGGCCCCTATGCAGGAATGACTGATATATGCTCCATCCGCTGGCAGGATTCAGGATTTGAATATACTGTAATTGGGAATATCGGCTTGGATGATATGGTATCTTTCGTACAGGCACAAACTGGTGAAGTAGTCCAAACCCCATCAGAGGATTTTAAACTATCAAATAAACCTAAGGTAGAAGTTCCAGTGGATTTGACAGTCGAGGAAAATGAGCAGAAAAGTGTGGATGCAGGGCATTCACCATGGAGACTTGACCCTGTCTATGTGGCCCAGGTGTTTGTAAGCCTCAAGATTTCTCCTGCTGGAATTCAGGGAGAGTATCCTGTTAAGTATGAGGAACTGAAACTTATACAAAATACCGGTACAGATGCAATTGTGGAAGTGAATAAGGAAAAAACAGCAGTAAGCAAGGTATATCTTAAAAAGTTGATAAGGCAGGACAGCACAGGAATTTGGACTGTGGTTGGGTATGACCCTTCATGAAGCCCTGGGCATTGAGATAAAAAGTCTTAATGCCTTTTTTTTAATCCCATAAAGTCTGTCAAATCGCTAACATATATAAACAATTGTT
>CAYQCA010000271.1:0-5258 GCA_964415835.1 uncultured Clostridium sp.
CTGAAATATTCTCCATAGACTCCAATACTTTTTCCTTGGATTTCACTATATGCTCTACAGATTTTTCAGTTCTCTGAATGTTCATTAAAACCTCATCAATAGAATTAAATACTGTTTTAAAAATTGCCTCAGTATCTTTAACTGCAGCTACTTGCTCACTTACCACCTGGTTTGAATTCATTACCTGTTCTACTGTGTCATTAGTCTTTTTTTCTATAGAAGATATTATACTATTTATATTACTTGTAAATTCTTTTGATTGTTCAGCAAGTTTTTTAACCTCATTGGCAACTACCGCAAATCCCTTGCCTGCCTCACCTGCACGGGCAGCCTCAATGGCGGCATTCAGCGATAAAAGGTTGGTCTGTTCGGAAATACCAATCATTATTTTCAGTATCTTTTGTATTTCTTTCATGCTCTTGCTTAAGTCAGTTATATTATTAGATACCTTATTAGTTGTATTACTTACCAGATCTGATTTGATATTTAAATCCGATATAGTTTTTGTCGCCTCTTCATTCAGCTTGCTAACCTTGTTTGCAATAGAAATAACCTGACATACGTCATCATTTACAAGTGTTATTCCCTCAGATAGCTTGTCCATGTAGCTGACACTTTCGTTTATCTCCGTTGCCTGATCTGTGGAACCTTTTGCAATTTGTTCAACGGTTACTGCCACCTGCTCTGATGAAGTATATGTTGCTTCAGATGCTGTAGCAATCTGGCCTGAAGCTTTAAGAACACTCTGAGAAGTATTTCTGACCTGTGTAACAAGTTCATGTATATTCGACAACATATTATTATAATTTTTACACACATCGGCTATCTCGTCTTTTTCATAATCTATTATACGGGTTGTCAGGTCGCCTACACTTGCCTTTTTCATTGTAAACACCAATTTGTCCAACGGTTTTGAAACACTCCGTGCAATGACCAGGCAAAGTAAAATTGCAATTAAAAGGCATACAATACCAATGATTATAATGTTAATTTTGATATCATTTGATGCGCTGTTGATATATGAATATGGTATTATAGAAGCTATTGCCCAATCTGTATTTGTAGTTTTGATTTTTGAATATGTAACTAGGCTTGGCTCTCCATTTATATCCAAGTCTAAATTTGCTGAGGTAATTTTCGGATTTCCTTCCGTAATTTTTAAAATCTCAGCAGCAATCATTGCTGAATCATCATTTATGGTTCCTAAAGGATATTTTTCAATATCTCTGGAAGATATAATGTTACCCTGGGAATCTATTATTATAATAGGAAAAGCTTTTTCTGTTTTTGTATCCTTACCGATGTCCATTGCCTTGTATGAAGTGGCCAGAAAGTTTTCTTTCGGTATTAATACCATCTTTGCTATGGTTGTTCCACTGCTAATGCTGGATATACTTTTCTGAATGCCAAATTGCTTTATTATTTTTGAGGAAGCATCAATATCTATATTCTGCCAAATAACTTTACTACCGGCATTTTTTATAACAGACTCGGTATCAGCAAGCTTCAAGCCCCCCGATACGTAATATGCAGATTTTGAAAAATCCAATCCGTATAAAACTGTGCAAAGGGCTATATCATTTGATAATATAAACCTGTTATTGATAAAATCAGATATTTCTCTACTCTGTTGAAGTCTACCATAATCATCTTCAACAACTTGAGTTACAATCTCCTGGAAAGTTGATGATAAACCAATGTCTGTAAAATAACCTTCTATCCGGCTAACCTCATTCTTAATAACGACACTGGTCTGATCCATCAATTCAAGGGAATAGCTTTTAACTTTTTCAACTATTGTTCGTGAAGAATTTGTATAGGATGATATTCCAGTAACCAGCAGCATAGCAATTAATAGTAAAGCAAAAGATGCAATAAGTCTGGTTTTAATCTTAAACTTTCTTAATAGAAAAGACTTCGACTTTGCACTAGAAGTATTTCTTAAAAAGTCTTTGCTTTTACTATCATTTTTTTTATTCCGTGTATACTTATCTAGTTTTGAAATAATTGAAACAATAAAAGAATTGATTTTCTTTGGTAATTGCTTTATTTCCATATACTACCCCCCACAGTGTTCATTATTCTTTAGTAATGCTAAGCATCCTAAAATTAAGCTTCTTCCATCCGGCAGAATTTCTATGTACACATTAGCAATGTTGCAAGAACTGAAAACCATGATGCTTTTGACATCATTACTATATATTTCCTATGATACTTTATAAAAAAGATTTTATCAAGTCTTGACATAACAAATCATCAACAAAATTTTACATAATTCTTTAAAAACATAAAAAGGACATATTCTAACTTTAAAGTCAAAAATGTCCCATAATATATTTTTATTTAATTTTCAAAATTATTTACATCTTCATAATTCCTGATTTCTTCCATAGTATAATAGATACTTTGCATCTTTAAATCTGTAGCTGCGATTGTGTCTGCGCACTCCTGCAACTCAGTTACTATTGAACTCGGTATTTCATCAATGGCCTTATATCTTAGTTGATGTTCCAGGCTTGCCCAAAAGTCCATTGCAATAGTTCTGATTTGTATTTCTACAGGAACCAACTCTTTTCTATCTGAAAAAAATACAGGCACTTTTATAACCAGGTGCAAGCTTCGGTATCCATTGGATTTAGGATGCTTTATATAGTCTGTTTCACGTACTATAGTTATATCGTCCTGCACCGACAACATTCTTGCAACCATGTAAATATCATCTATATAATAACAAACTACTCTTATTCCTGCTATATCGGTGAGATTCGTCTGTGCTGATTCCAAGCTAACATCAAAACCTTTTCGATCAAGCTTTTCTACTATGCTCTTCATTGATTTAATACGGCTCTGCATATGATGGATTGGGTTCCTCTTATGCCTGACCTGAAATTCGTCATCCAATATTTTCAGCTTTGTGCTGATTTCCCTGGTTGCGGATTGGTATAGATGTTGCATTTCGAAATAGCTTTTCTGCATACTTTCCAAACTATCAGATGTTATAATTTGTTCTATTCCATTTAACGATCTGGTAGCTGAAGTCTTTTTGATAATCATAGTAACATTCCCCTTAAATTTGTCTACAACTTTTTTATAACGCATTGGTTCAGCAGAAAATTTTTTAGCGTATAAAATTATTATAGCAAATTTATATTAGATAATTATGAATTAAATATTAATTTAAGTTTAAAGAAAAAGTTAATAAACTTTCTTAATAACAGAATATTTAAACTACCTTGTTTCTGCCACTAACTTTTGCCTGATACAGCTTTTTATCTGCAATTTCTATTATACCATCAATGGTAAGGCACTCTGTCGTATTACATACAGTATTAACGCCAAAACTGCATGTGATATGTACTTTACCTGCGCTGGTATCAAATTCGTTTTCCATAACACTTATTCGAATTCTCTCTGATATTGCTTTTGCTTTCTCTATATCTGTATTTGGAAGACAAATTAAAAATTCTTCGCCGCCATAACGTGCAATCCAATCCTTTTCACTCCTGACATGCTTCTTTATTTCATCAGCAAAACCCTTGAGTACTTGATCTCCAGCAATATGTCCATATGTATCATTAACAGCTTTAAAATAATCAATATCAGCAAAAACAAGTGATAATGGTTCACTTTTAAGTGTTGAATTAAAAAGATCACTTGGTAGCCGTTCATTAATAAATCTTCTGTTATATAACCCCGTTAGCTCATCCTTTACAACAGCTAGATTCATGTGATCAATAGTTGTGAGTATTGAATTGTTTTTACAAACTTCACCAGCTTGGAGATACAAACTGCTGGTTACATCCTTTAAAAATTCAACAATAACTTTTTTATGCTTAATATCTATCGGGACAGCAGTGATCATAAAAACATTTTGGTCGTTTTGTTCTATTTTAAAAACTGTATCATTTTCATTGTACGCTCTTATTGATATACAATTATCACAGACTTTTCCCTTTTGCCAGAACTCATGACAAACCATATCAGTCTCATGTGCTTCATTTTCAACTATTTCAAGAATCTTTTTTCCTATAGGATCCACTATTCTCATTGAATCATACATTTTATCAAATAGTTGAATTTTATCTACAATACTACTAAATTCCTTCATAAGACCATCTCCCAATACTGTTTTACTATAATTATCAGCCTTTATTGCAAGAAGAATAAGCTTGTCCAGTTCCCTGCTTTTATTTAATATTTCATTTGAATCATTATTTTCAAAAGCTAGTAACATATTTATATTATTCCTTAAGAGCTCCATTCTGGCATTGTTCAAAATACTCCCTCCCCCTTACCTTACAGTTATACCCATATATTTCGATTCACTAACAACTTGTCAATAAAGGTTTATTACTTTTTTAAAATAGATAAAATCAAATAAGGCATCTGTTTTTGAAACAGATGCCTCTCTAGATATAACTTAGATTTCAATTAGTACACAGGTGTAACCACCATCAATTGGAAGTATTACTCCTGTTACATATGTTGAGTGATTTGATGATAAAATACTACTGCAGAATGCATACCATCGCTTTAGAAAAGTATATCACCATTTAAAATCCAATGCGTTTAGAAATGCTCTTGCAATAGTCATATGTCCTATTGCATTAGGGTGAACTCTGTCCCAACCTATTGCTCCGGAATGGTAATGCTTTAGTAATTCGTCAAAAGCCTTTTGGGTATCTACGAAAACTGTACCATACTTAATTGCCAATTTCTTTACAATTTCTCCGTATTGGTCCATCCTGGCACGCATTGCATCATTTTTATTAGGCTCCATGAAAAATGGAGTCATAAGTACCATCCCTTTAAGGCTCGGTAATGTATCTCTAACTAATTTTTCAAGAGTAGACTCATATTCTTCAGGATATACATGTATCTCAGTCTGATGCGGCAGATCAAACTGCCTCCAAACATCGTTGGTTCCGATCATGATAGAAAGCCAATCCGGCTTTAAATCAAGAACATCCGACTGCCAACGTTCAGCAAGATCCCTAACCGTATTCCCCGAAGATCCCATGTTTACAACACGGATGTTCTTTTCTGGATATGTAGAGTTTAAAAGCGCCCTTACATTTCTGATATAACCGGATCCTTCAGCATCAAACAGTCCTTCTCCTACCGGTCTTGCACGGCCGCAGTCACTTATAGAATCACCAATCATAACCAGCTTGCTATTGTTTTCAATTATCATATTATACCTCCATCTGGGCGTTTACTTCCGGAATTTCAGCCCAAACTACCCAATATTTGATTTC
>CAYQCA010000272.1:0-5100 GCA_964415835.1 uncultured Clostridium sp.
AAGTAATTATAATCCTCTATATAGGAAATAAAAATGGGACCAGCTCTCTATGTTTTAAAAAAAGACACAGGGACAGTTTTAATGTCGCTGTGTCTTTGTGTGTCATTGTGTCATTTTTCTTATTTAATCAATAATGAGTTTCCTGTCATTTCTGCTGGCTTTTGAACACCCATAATATCCAGGATGGTTGGTGTCAGGTCAGCAAGCTTTCCCTCTTTGAGCTTTACATCGCCCAAACCTATACCTATTAACGGTACAACATTGGTTGTATGTGCTGTAAAAGCTCCACCATTATCATAGTCTATCATTTGCTCTGCATTTCCGTGGTCAGCGGTTATAAGAACTACTCCTCCCTGCGCTGTAACAGCATCTACCACCTTGCCTACACATTCATCAACCGCTTCTACTGCTGCTTTTGCAGCCTCGAATACTCCGGTATGGCCAACCATGTCGCAGTTTGCAAAATTTAGAATAATTACATCATATTGTTTTGAATTAATTCTCTTTACTGCTTCTTCAGCAACTTCATAAGCACTCATTTCAGGCTTCAAATCATAGGTTGCAACCTTAGGTGATGGTATTAAAGCTCTGTCTTCACCTTCATACTGAGCTTCCACACCGCCATTAAAGAAGAAGGTTACATGAGCATATTTCTCAGTTTCAGCAATTCTCAATTGTCTGTAACCAAGTTTACTGATATATTCACCAAATGTATTGTCAAGTGTTTGAGGTTTAAAGGCTACTACAACATTTGGCATTGATTTGTCATATTGAGTCATGCAAACAAAATACAGAGGGAAGAAACCATTTGCTCTTTCAAATCCTTTAAATTCAGGATCTACAAATGTTCTTGTTATTTCTCGTGCTCTGTCAGGTCTGAAGTTGAAAAATATTACCGAATCATTAGCGGCTATTGTAGCAAGCGGCTTTCCATTTTCAAGAATTACCGTAGGCTTTACAAACTCATCAAATTCATTACGGGCAAAGGATGCCTCAACAGCTTCTACAGCTGAATTTGAAGTCAGTCCCTTACCTAATACCATTGCATCATACGCCAGTTGTACTCTGTCCCAACGATTGTCTCTGTCCATGGAATAATATCTGCCCATTACAGAAGCAATTTTTCCAACACCAATTTCTCTAAGCTTTGCTTCCAATTCCTCTGTGTATACCTTTGAACTATCAGGGGGCACATCTCTGCCATCATAGAAGCAATGTATAAATACTTCCTTTAAACCGTTTCTCTTTGCCAGCTCGACCAATCCATATAAATGAGTATTGTGGCTATGAACTCCTCCATCTGACAATAATCCAAACAAATGGAGTTTTGAATTGCTCTTTTTACAGTTTTCTACAGCCTTCAAGAATTCTTCCTTTTCATAGAAATCTCCATCCTGTATGGATTTCGTAATTCTTGTTAATTCCTGATAAACTATTCTTCCTGCTCCAATATTTGTATGTCCTACCTCGGAGTTACCCATTTGCCCTTCTGGCAGCCCTACGTCCATACCGCTTGTATGAACTACAGTATTTGCATACTTTGACATGTAACCATCCAGATTAGGCTTATTTGCGGCCTGTATAGCATTTCCCTCTGATTTTGGATTGTTTCCGTAACCGTCGAGAATCATTAATGTTACCAATTTCTTTTCCATAAAAATATACCCTGCTTCCTTTACGAATTAATGTCTACAAATTGACCCTCCGCTACCTGCCGGAGGGTCATGTTTATTAACTAATACTTTCAATAAATATCTTCACGCTATTTATGCTTTTGCGATTACAGTAAAGTCTTCAACCTTGAGACTAGCTCCGCCAACCAAACCACCATCAATATCAGACATTGCAAAGAGTTCCGCTGCATTTTTAGCATTTACACTTCCGCCGTACTGAATTCTGGTATAGTTGGATACTTCTTCTCCGTAGAGTTCTTTTACAGTCTGTCTGATAATAGCACAAACTTCATTTGCCTGTTCATTTGTAGCTGTTTTGCCTGTTCCTATAGCCCAAATTGGCTCGTATGCAATAACTGCCTGTTTAACCTGTTCTGCAGTCAAACCAAGCAAAGCTACTTTTATCTGATATCTTACATGGTCAGCTGTTACTCCTTGTTCTCTCTGTGTTAAAGTTTCGCCACAGCAGATGATTGGAGTGATGCCATATTTGAAGGCTGCATGAACTTTCTTATTAACTGTTTCATTTGTCTCACCGAAATATTCTCTTCTTTCTGAGTGACCGATGATTACATAGTCAACGCCGAGATCAACAAGCATTGGTCCGGAAACTTCTCCAGTAAATGCTCCTTTTTCTTCCCAATGCATATTCTGAGCTGCAACTTTTATGTTTGAGCCCTTAGCAGCCTCAACAACTCCAGGCAGGCAAACAAATGGGACACCTACTACTACTTCTGATTCAGTATTTGCTACATTAGCTTTCAGAGCATTTACAAACTCAACAGCTTCTGTCGCAGTTTTATTCATTTTCCAGTTACCGGCTGCAATTGTCTTTCTAGGATTCTTGTCCATCAAGCAAGCTATACCGGGAAGTATTTTTCCTTCCAGATATTCTAATGAAGCTCCGCCACCTGTTGAAATATGAGTTATTTTATCAGCAAAGCCTAATTGTTCAACTGCTGCAGCTGAATCTCCACCACCAACTATTGAAAGTGCTCCTGATTCTGCAACTGCCTTTGCTATTTCTTTTGTACCTGTTGCAAAGTTAGGGAATTCAAATACTCCCATAGGGCCGTTCCAGATTATTGTCTTTGCTTTACTGATTTCTTTTGAGAATTTTTCTATTGTTAATGAACCGATATCCATACCCATCCATCCATCAGGCATTGCATCAGATGGAACATATTTTATTTCTGTGTCGTTTTTGAATTCCTGAGCAACCATACTGCCTATAGGAAGCATAAGATTAACACCCTTTGCTTCAGCTTTGGCCATTAAATTCTTTGCAAGGTCAAGCTTATCTTCTTCACAGATTGAATTACCGATATGATAGCCTTTAGCCTTCAAGAAGGTATAAGCCATACCACCGCCGATTATTAAAGTATCAACTTTTTCAAGAAGATTTTCAATAACGCCTATTTTATCAGAAACCTTCGCACCACCTAATATAGCAACGAAAGGTCTGGCTGGGTTTGCAAGAGCTTTACCCATGAATTCGATTTCTTTCTTAATCAGGAATCCGCTTACAGCAGGTAAAAAGTCAGCAAGACCTGCAGTAGAAGCATGAGCTCTATGAGCTGTACCAAATGCATCGTT
Source organism: uncultured Clostridium sp. (assembly GCA_964415835.1). Classification (GTDB taxonomy): domain Bacteria; phylum Bacillota; class Clostridia; order Acetivibrionales; family DSM-1351; genus Ruminiclostridium. Next base: position 3,270 of record CAYQCA010000272.1, read on the forward strand.
TACATATATTTCAGCCATGCTTGCAAGTTCTTTTGTAAAGGCTGGATCGTTTTTAGTTTCTTCCTTGTGGAATCTAACATTTTCAAGCATAAGAACTTCGCCGTCTTTAAGAGCAGCAGCCTTTGCCTTTGCATCTTCACCTATAACATCCTTTGCCATAATTACTTCTTTACCGAGAAGTTCGCCCAATCTAACAGCGGTTGGTTTCATGCTGTACTTTTCTTCAAAGCCCTCTTTAGGTCTTCCTAAGTGTGATACCAGTATAGTCTTTGCTCCCTTGTCAACAAGATACTTTATTGTAGGAAGTGCACCAACTATTCTCTTATCATCAGTAATATTTTTGTCAGCATCCAATGGTACATTAAAGTCAACTCTAACTATAACTTTTTTACCGGCAACATCAATATCCTCGATTGTTCTCTTGTTCATCATTCCCATAAGTTCACGCTCCTGTATATATTTTTTATTAAATTATTAATTGAGACTAAATTTAGGAAAATGTTTATTAATATGTATACTAACCATTTTTTCACCTAAATAACCAAAGTAATTTTACCTCTTTTTCTCTGCTTTTTCAATAGTTTGTTAGTAAATTAACAGATAACAACTAATAAATAAAAACAAAAAGGCTGCCGGTTAAATTGTACTGGCAGCCGATACAACAATTTTTAGAACTTTCTAACATTATCTATTGAAATTTTTATACTTTCAAATTGATCGATATAAATATTGTCCTGTTCAATAACAACCCACTCAAAGCCTGCATCCTTCGCTATATTGAATAGTTTTGAGCAGTTGTTAATACCTGTACCCACTTCTGTCATTTTCCTGTCATCCGTGCTCATATCCTTCAGGTGAATAGTTTTTACACGGTTAATTTTATTTTTCAGATATGTTTCAGGGTCCAGATCTGCATATCGTACCCAATAACAGTCTAGTTCAAGCGCAACATTTTCCGGTGAAGTATTCTTTAAAATGATTTCATGAACTGTCTCGCCGTCAAATTTTTGTTCAAATTCATGTGCATGGTTATGATACAGTAGACTGATTCCATTTTGGCGCAATTTTTCTCCAACTTTATCGAATTTTTCACAAAATTTCAACCAGCCGTCTCTGTCTTCGGAAGCGTAACCTGCCAGTCCAACATACTGACTTTCAATTGTTGTCATGTAGCGGATGAGCCCATCAAGATCATTTTGTAGGACATCAAAGTTTGTATGTGTCCCCATTGCCTTCAGGTTATAGGTATTAAGCAATTGCTTCATTTTATCAGCCTCAATGTTAAAAAAGGAATAAAACTCAATTCCGTCGTATCCGGCAGCTGCTACCTGTTTCAGGACATTTTCAAAATCCTGATCACACTTTTCCCTGATAGAATAAATCTGCAATCCAATTTTAGTTTTCATATATTTCACCATTACGCCTAAAAGGCTCCTTTTATACATTCTCCGTTTTCGGCAGACTTAAAGATAGCATCAATAACCTTCATTACACGCATCATCTGCTTGTGAGTAACTATTTGTTCTTCCTCACCTCTTATTGCTTTTGCAAAATTAGCATAGTAATCCTTGCAGTCGGTAACTACATGTGGAAGCGGCAGTTCATCTATTGTTTCAACAGGTCTCGGCGCCATGGTCTTTGTTGGCCCGGCACTTGTATAAACAATACTTTCCTCCCATTTAAACTCAACCTGATTTGCTTTTAGAATTTTACCGTTGCAATCCCAGTCATTTATAACCAACGTTCCGTTATCAGTGCTAACATGCCAACGAGGTAAAGGTATGAAAGTGTAAGTATCAACCTCTATTAAGGCACTTAGATTATTTTTAAA
>CAYQCA010000273.1:0-5061 GCA_964415835.1 uncultured Clostridium sp.
CACTGGATGTCCTTCATATATTAAACTAAGCTCTCGGGTGAGTTTTTTTATAAACTTCTTTGATTTTATTTTTTGCAATTTGAGCATAAATTTGTGTGGAAGATATATCCGAGTGACCCAGCATCTCCTGTATTGACCTTAAATCCGCTCCATTTTCAAGAAGGTGTGCTGCAAATGAATGTCTCAATGTATGCGGGGTAATATCTTTATTGATCTGAGCCTGATTTTTATAATGCTTTATTATTTTCCAGAAGCCCTGTCTTGTTAGTCTTTTACCATTAACATTTACAAAGAGAGCTTTTTCTTCACTATCCTGAATTAAGAAGTTACGTGATTTTTCAATGTACTCATGTACTGCAGTAATTGATATGGAGCCAATTGGAATAGATCTCTCACGTGACCCTTTATTACATTTTATAAATCCCAGCTCTAAATTAATATCACTTAAATTTAAGGATATAAGTTCAGAAACTCTGATACCTGTAGCATATAATAATTCAAGCATTGCTTTATCTCTAAATCCTTTTAAATCAAGGCATTTCGGCTGATCGAGGAGTAATTCTACCTCCTGAGTTGATAGAATCTGCGGAAGCTTCTTTTCTACTTTTGGAGATTCCAGCTCAGTTGTTGGATCATTGTCAATAACTTTGTTTTTATGTAAGAACTGATAATATGAGCGAATAGAAGCTAGATTTCTTGAAATTGTGGATGTAGCTCTTCCTTTCTTTTGCAGATTTAAAAGATAGGCTATAACAGTGGTCTTATTAGTATTAATAATATTATTAACACTAATCTCATTTAAATATGTAGTATACTGCTCTATATCCCTCTTATAGGACTGAAGAGTATTGAGTGATAATCTCTTATCTCTCTCAAGAAAATTAATAAACTGCTCTACATGACCTTCCATATTTTTACTCCTTTATTTTCAAGTTGACCACCAATCTACCTGTTAACATAAAACTATAAAGTTTTAAATTATAGTAACCAGCTAAATATATTCTAATACATTTTTTACTATTTTTAAAGGATTATTTTGCAAATTTAATCTATTTTTAACAAAAGCTTAAATAGAGCTAAGCAACTTTAGAATAACAGGAGAAAAAAATGCTTCTAAACCTATTGCAATTAAAACAAAAATTGAAAAAAATACGGTGACGAAACTATATGGCATTATTCTATATCGCAGTTTATCTTCCTTGTTTGTATTCCTCTTAATCCATCCTTTTATAATACTTTTTGAAAGCTTTATTCCATTTACTGAAATAGCGATTAGGCATGGAACAATAATAACCTCCTTTGGCAAAAAGCAAGTAAATGATATTAATACTCCTTTTACGCCAAGTACATTCATTATTACTCCTGAGCTAAAGCCGGTAATGAATCCTCTCATACCGATAATAATATAAAAAATCGGAAAACCAATTACAATTATACCTAGTACCCATAAAAGTAAAATTACCCTGAAATTGTCCCATAAGGACATTTTAAAAAGTGAAATACCATCTACCCTACTACTATCAAGTAACTTCTGGAAACCATTAAAATAGTCTGTCATTTCACTTTTTTGCTGGTAATCCAATTGATTTACAGCTATAGAGCCTGCGATGATTCCCAAAATGTAAAATATAAACAAGCTTATATATGTAATTTTATTATTTTTTATGTGTTCTTTAATTACAACAAATGTTTTCTGAATCACAAGTGTCCTCCGGTATATATTCTTTATGCTGATATACGTACCTTATTTGTATTTCATAAAAAATATATGCCGGATGAACATAAAATATTACAATAATTTAAACAAGTCTTTTACGGGAAGTTTTTATTTAGCTGTTCCTTAGTATCCTCTCAGCCAAAAGTACACCAATAATTGTTTTGGCATCAGTAATTTCATGATTGAGAATCTTATCTACCAATGTTGAAACATGTATTTTTTCAACATCAAGAAACTCATCTTCGTCTGTGCAGGACTCTCCCTGCGTCAGTTCTGTGGCAGTGTACATATGAATAACTTCATTGCAAAATCCAGGAGTGGTGTGAATGCTTATAAGATAATCAAGCTTACCTGCTCTCAAGCCCGTTTCCTCCATTAGCTCCCTCTCTGCACAAACCTTGGGATCTTCTCCTTTTGAATCAAGCTTACCTGCAGGCAATTCCAAAGTAGTTTTATCCAACGGTTTTCTAAACTGCTTAACCATATATAACTCGCCTTTTTCGTTAAAAGGAATAATAACAGATGCACCCGGATGAAGTACAATGTCTCTGGTTGCTTGCTTTCCATTCGGAAGGCTAACAGTCATATTTTGTATCTTTATTATATTTCCCTGATATATATCTTCAGTTTTTAATGTTTTTTCAGTGTATTCCATTTTTAGAACCTCCAGATCAAAATTTAATATTGTAATAAAATGCCTATAAAGTGTGTAGAATTAATGTATATCGCCACACAAAGGGAGAACACATTAATGAAACAAATAGTTAAAACAAACAAAATTATTATCAGCGGTAGTTTTAGTGAGATCATTATGCAAATCAAGCTGCTTGGTTTAAAATATACCACACTTAAGCAATTGCTTGATGATTTCCAAAAAACTAATAGTGATAACGCCTAGATTCATCTTGCCTCATTATTTTTAATTTCATCTGTAGCCAGTTTATCACATCTGTTATTGTATTCGTTATCAGCATGCCCTTTTACCTTAATCCAATTGATTTTATGATAGTCAGAGAGCTTTATCAATTCTTTCCATAGTTCAGTATTCTTAACTTCTTCATTTTTGTTTCGTTTCCAACCGTTTTTAAGCCATTTTTCAATCCAACCCTGAGTGAATGCGTTAATCAAATATGCACTGTCACTATATAAATTTACTTCACAAGGTTCCTTTAGTTTTTTCAGTGCTATAAGTGCTGCAGTGAGCTCCATTTTATTATTTGTAGTTTCTTTTTCAAAACCGGATATTTCAATTTTATGTTCTCCATACATGAGCACCGCACCCCAGCCACCGGCACCGGGATTACCAGAGCAAGCACCATCGGTATATATTTCAACCCTTTTCATTCCGCCTCCAAATTTATACTAGAGCCTGTAAATGCCAAGCACAAGCAGATTTTAAACAGGCTCTTAGCCATATATCTTCCCAAGCTCTTTTGATTTTTTTGTACACTCATTCATCGCTTCTATAATTGCATTTCTAAAGCCGTTTTTCTCCAGAGCAGCTACTGCCTCTATCGTAGTTCCTGCCGGTGAGCATACCTGATCTTTTAATTCACCTGGATGTTTCCCTGTTTCAGCAACCATTTTAGCACTGCCGGCTACTGCCTGAGATGCCAGTCGATATGCTGTTTGTCTTGGTATTCCTGATAGCACAGCTGCATCTGCCATTGCTTCTATAAGCATAAAAATATATGCAGGACTGCTTGACGTAAGTGCTACTACTTCACTCATAAGTTTTTCATCCATTATTTCGACTTTTCCAAGCGAGCTCAAAAGCGTCATTGCTTCTTGTATTTCACTATCTCCTACGCAGGAGTCGAAGCTTATAAGTGTCATCCCTTCCCCAATAACAGCCGGAGTATTAGGCATTGCCCTTATTACCTTCTTATTTTCGCCAAGTGCATTTTTGTATGTCTTTAGCGGAATACCAGCTGCAATACTTATTAAAATTTTTTCATCAGAAAAAACAGATTTTATTTCAGCTATAACTGCTTTCACAATGTTAGGTTTAACAGCCAGTATAATATAATCACATTTTCTTACAAGTTCAAGAGAATCACCCGGAACTGTAACTCCCAATTCTTTATTAAGGGCCTGCACTTTTTGTTTATCTAAATCAAAAACATGAATATCTGAAGGATTGACAATATTTGATCCTATTATTCCCTTTATCATAGCGGTACCCATCATTCCGGTTCCTATAAATCCTAATTGCATAATTTTAGCCTCCGAGTTGCATTATTTTAACAATATTATAGCACAGTACCGGAAAGGTGCAAGGAGAAAGGATAAAGAACCAGTCATTCACAAACCTGTTCATCAAATAAATACTTCAACATTCTTTCAGGATTATTTAAAAATTCCTTTGTAAGAATATAATTCTCTGTTTCACGGTATGAAACTGATTTTATATGATTTTCGCTTAGCTCATAAATGGCTGCATCAGGAAAAGCAAGCAGTATTGGTGAATGTGTAGCAATAATAAACTGAGAATTATTTTTCACCAAATTATTTATTTGAGAAAGCAATGTTAACTGCCTATTTGCTGACAAAGCAGCTTCAGGTTCATCCAGGATATATAATCCGTTCCCACCAAATCTGTTAAGTACAAGTGACAAAAAACTTTCGCCATGTGATTGTTCATGCAATGATTTGCCACCATAGCTCTCTTTAATTGGAGGTCCAAAAGAAGGTTCATTATCTAAATCTTCAATATGGCTCGCTACATTATAAAAGCTCTCCGCTCTTAAAAAATATCCATCTTTTGGCCTTTTTATTCCTTTTGAGATTCTAATTTGTTGGTAAAGCCCTGAGTGAGATTTGTATGTATTGAAATTAAAATTTCTGCTCCCACCCTCTGCATTAAAGCCATATGCTACAGCTATTGCTTCTAGTATGGTGGACTTTCCTGTTCCATTTTCACCTACAAAGAATGTAACATTCTGAGTAAATTTCAATGACTTCATTTTTAAAAGATTTCTTACTGCATGCAAATTGGAAATATAAGAATTATCATCATATGAATCTTTAATACTTATACTCTGTATATATTGACTATCCAAATTATACCTCCAAAGTTTAATACACGTACAGGTTGAAGATATTCTCCTCACTATGTCCTGTTACAAAATAAATTTATTGTGTCAGCTTTGTTTTGCATCTGTTTATAAAACCTAAAATACTTATTGTGATACCAATTGAAGCTATAAAAAGAGCAATAACATATATAAAAGCAAGTACCGGTATAAATAAAAAAATAAATGAAAGCAGGATTGCAATCTGAAGTATTTTATAAAGATTCCATTTATCATCAGACTCAGCTGCTAAATCAAACAGACCCTCAG
>CAYQCA010000274.1:0-2328 GCA_964415835.1 uncultured Clostridium sp.
CCTCTTCCGTCAGCTTTTGGTATCAGCAGCAGCTGGTCATTTGGAACAATCTCACCATTTTTAATGTCTTTTCCTGAAATCAGGTTTGATACTCCCCCGGTTGCAGTATCGGATACATACGCCTTAACTCTATCCTTATTTCTTACAATTATTTCTGTACTTGCATCACCTATTAATGTTTTCCCGGCAGGAAGCTTTATAATTTTAAAAACAATGCTTTCCTTCAAGTTCGCTATTTCATTTTCGTATTTCGTCATCAATGCTTTATTTTCTTCAACTAATGCTTTATTATCTGCTATTTGCTTAGTCAGATTTGCTTCCAGGGCATCTATGTAAGTAGAATCATAAATCACTGTTCCACTATCAGCTGTAGCTGCTGTAACTATTGGAGCAAGCTTTAGCAATGCGAACCCACATATTATAACAAGTATAATAATCACGTTTTTCTTTTTAATATTCTTCATTAGTATCCTCATATATATCCCCCAAGTATAAAATTAATTTATCTATATCTCAGAAAGCCCGAAACTAACTTCCAGGGCATTGTTTACTTTTATCATAAGGTCATCATCCAGATGGCCTATTTTTTCTCTTAATCTTTTTTTATCAATTGTTCTTATCTGTTCAAGCAAAATAACAGAATCCTTTGCAAGACCATAATCCTGTGCACCAATCTCTATGTGAGTCGGCAATTTAGCTTTATTGATTTGAGAAGTAATTGCAGCAGCAATTACTGTAGGGCTATATTTGTTTCCAACATCATTTTGAACAATTAGTACCGGTCTAACTCCACCCTGTTCTGAACCTATAACAGGGCTTAGATCAGCGTAATAAATATCTCCTCTTTTTATTACCACGTTTCCTCCATCTCCCCAAGTCTCTCCTCATATCTGCATTGCTGATCTTCATCAGCCCTGAGGCAAACCTCTGCAAGCCTCAAATTTATTTCGGCCATCTCTTCGTAGCCAATTCTCATTTTATCCCTCAACTCAACCCTATGCCTTTCCTTTATATAAAGACTCATAGCCTCTCTGACAAGCATGCTTCTATTAGTTTTCTCATTGCATGCCATATTATCCAATTCTTTAAGCAAATTGTCCGGTATGCTAACTAATATTTTTTTATATTGAGCCAAATTAAAACCCCCACTTTCTAATAAGCCCATTTTTAAATATACTATTAAATTTGTCATAAGCTATAGTCTATAATAGTACACTTATATCAATATTATAATCTGTAAAGGAACATAAGGTCAAATTAAATTTAAATTTCTAAAATGCCCAGAACGCGCCTAAATCAAGTAATTCAGAATTTTCGATATTTTACCATTCTGTACATAGGCTCTTGGTATTCTTTTCCCTACAATACAAACCAGTTCGTAATTGATCATTCCCAATAACTCCGCCACATCTTCTACAGTTATTGTACTGCCTTCTTGCGAACCAATTAGTACAACCTCATCACCTACTTTTACATCGTATTCCAAGTCTGTAACATCTACCATACACTGATCCATGCATATTCTACCGATAACAGGTGCGAATTGTCCATGAATAAGTACTTTTCCTTTATTACTAAGCATTCGGGCGTAACCATCAGCATACCCTATTGGAATTGTAGCAATCCGTGAGTTCCTCCCGGTGGTAAATATTCTACCGTAACTGACAGATGTATTTTTTTCAATTTCCTTAACCATTATGATATTTGCCTTCAAAGTCATTGCCGGTCTTAGATCAATCTTTGATTTATCTACTTCATGAGACGGATACATACCATATAGAATTATACCCGGACGGACCATATCCAAATGCATTTCAGGGTATTCAATAATACCTGCACTATTAACGCAATGCTTTATTGGTATATGTATTCCTATTCTTTGAAGTTCACAGCAAATACTCATGAACCTCTCAAACTGAGTTAAGGTGAACGTCCTGTCACTCTCATCTGCAGTAGCAAAGTGAGTAAATAGTCCCTCAATAATTATATTCGGCAATTTACTTATCTGTGCAACATTCTTTACAGCACTATACCCGGGCAAAAATCCTATTCGTGACATTCCTGTATCTATTTTTATATGAATCTTTACCTTTTTTTCCTGCCTCACAGCTTCATCCGATAACGCCTGCCCCAAATCATGGCTGAAAACAGATTGCGTTACATCATTTTCAATAATTTCACTTGCTCTGACAGGATCAGTATAACCCAAAATAAGTATAGGAGCATCTATCCCATTTTTTCTCAGCTGTATTGCTTCATCAAGCATTGATACTGCAAGTCTGGTAACTCCATTGGAAAGCAGAGTCTTTGCAACCTCCAGAACTCCGT
>CAYQCA010000274.1:2338-5009 GCA_964415835.1 uncultured Clostridium sp.
ATTATCTCAGCGTTTTTGTTAGTAACTCTCCTTATCTCCTGCACATTATGGGCGATATTATCCAGGTTTATTTCCGCCCATGCTCTATTTAATTTATAGTCCATCCTACATTGCCCCCATAGTTTATCATTTCTAGTATATCCAATAAATTCTTTTTTAATAGCAATATTAATAAATAATGTTACATATTGCAGCAGGTATGTTCTCAACTATATCCGCAGCAGTCATACCGTACTCTCCTTTTATCTTTGCCGCCAGATCCCCTGCCATTCCATGTATATATACAGCTGCCGCAGCCGCCTCCAGAGAGCTAGCTCCCTGTCCAATTAGCGAAGTAATAATTCCTGTCAGCGAATCTCCGCTTCCTGCAGTGGCCATTCCTGAATTTCCAGTCGGGTTTATAAACACTGTACCATTTTTGTCAGCTATAATGGTTCTTGCCCCTTTAAGTACAACAATTACTCCCCAAAGCGCTGCGTATTTAACGGCTACCTCTATTCTGTTTTTCTGGATGTAGCTGATATCAAGTCCGGTAAGCCTGCCCATTTCGCCAGGGTGAGGAGTAATAACAACATCAGCTTTAAACTTTTTAAAAATATCAGTATTTTTTGCGGCAGCATTGAGTGCATCCGCATCAAGAATCACAGGTACATTAATTTTTTCTGCAATTGCATTTATTGTATCATATATTTCAGGGTCTTGTGAAAGCCCGGGTCCAATAGCTGCTACATCACATTTGTTAATTTGGTTGGCTATTGTATCAATGCTCTTCGCACTAATAGCACCTATACTATCCCGCAGATAAATAGAAACCGCTTCCGGAACAACATTTTGATACACGGGGATAATATCTGAAGGAACAACGAGATATACCAAGCCTGAGCCGGAACGTAGCGCAGCTTTTGCTGTCAGGCAGCCTGAACCGGCCATGCCTGTAGATCCGGTAACGATAGTAACCTTTCCGTAATCCCCTTTATTTGATTCGTCAACCCTTTTGGGAATAAAGGATTTTATTAAATCAATATCACTTAAAAATGTATTTATATCCTGGCTGTTTATCGCCTGAACAGGCATTCCGATGCTTTCAACAGCCAATTCACCAGTCGCTTGTACACCGGGATATATAAGCTGTCCGATTTTTGGCAACTCAAAAGTGACTGTCTTATGGGCTTGTACGTATATATCTGAAGTTCTCCCTGAAAAGGATTCAACACCTGAAGCAATATCAATTGATAATGTATATTGTGAATATTGATTGATTATGTTTATGATTTGTGCAGTAATGCCTTCAATCTCTCCCCTGAAGCCGGTTCCGAATATTCCGTCCAAAACTATCTGAGAATATTTAACTTCCGATATGAAGCCATCTAAATCACAATCGATTGATATTAATTTAATATCTGCTCCAATCCGTTCCAATATATCTAAATTAATTCCAGCGTCACCAGCTATACTTTCCTTAGGAAACAAGCAATAGACTTTAACTTTATACCCTTCTAAAAATAAATGCCTTGCAACCGCAAAGGCATCTCCGGCATTGTTGCCCTTTCCTGCAACTATTACAACACTTTTTGGGCAATGCTTTTTTTGTTCATAGTATGACTTAATATGCTTTACAACCTTTAAAGCAGCATTCTCCATTAGAACTATTCCGGGTATCCCTGTTTGTTCTATTGCGTATTTATCAATTAATCCCATCTGTTTGCCTGTTACTGCTTTCATTGTAACCTCCGTTAGCAGGAGTATAGGAGTGTAGAAGTATAGAAGTTGTAAGAAAGGAGTCTAGAAGTAGTAGTAGTACAGAAGTTTAGAAGAAAGGAAACCTCGGCTATCGCCGAGCTCTAAATTTAGTTGGCGTAAGCCAACTTTCCCGATTCAATACTCCTGTTACTCCTGTACTTCTATTACTTCTATTACTTCTATTACTCCTATTACTCCTATTACTCCTGTTACTCCTGTACTTCTATTACTCCTGTACTTCTATTACTTCTTACTGTTGAAATACATCTCATCTAACCTCTGCAGCTCATCTCCGCCTAATAGATCGTGAAAGTATGAGTATGTATCGGTATCATCTTCAGCAATATGCTCTCTTTCATCTATTAGCTTCATGAGTAATTCCCTGGTCTCCGTTATTTTTTTATCAAGTTCTACAACCCTCTGGTGATTTCCCCTGATAGAAAAATATACAACTTTCACTGTCTGATCCAAAAGCTCCAGATTTGCTTCCCTTAACTCTTTAGGGATATCCAGCAATCTTTCATCTATATCTTTTAATCTTTTATTAATACCTACAATTTTCTTTTCGCATTCCTGCATTTTAGTATGAGCATCCTGATTATCATTGTCAAACGCCTCTGTGGTCAATTTTATAATACTATCCATGCATTCTTTCTTTGTATATGCAATATCTTTTGACTCCGCAATCAGGCGGGCTTGTTCTTTTAAAAGCTCTTTTATATTATTTTCACAGTTTATTATACCACTTGTTTTAACAATTTTATTAAATAATCCATTCCATCTTTCATCCAATGTAAGAAGAGATATATCATTTTTAAACAAAACTTTTATATCAAACTCACGATGTTTTTTCTTTTTGCTGAATATATTCCACATTGATTTGCCTCCAATATACATTTTTTCAAAGCTGTGTAGAATCATATATATATAT
>CAYQCA010000275.1:0-3189 GCA_964415835.1 uncultured Clostridium sp.
GCCTCTTCAATTTCTTCTTCAAGAGCCGGCATTTGCTCACGGCTTTCAAGGCAGAACATATCAACCTTTGATGCACCTACTCTTACAGCCGTTCTGGCAACATCTATCGCAACATTGCCTCCTCCGATAACAATAACGTTTCCTTCAAGAGTGGTTTTATCCCCCAGGCTTATATTCCTCAAGAAGTCAACACCTGCTATAACACCTTCTGCCTCTTCTCCTTCAATCCGGAGCTTTCTTCCTGCCTGGGCGCCTATAGCCAGATAGAAAGCTTCGTAGCCTTGCTCTCTCAGGTCCTTGAGACTTACCTCTCTCCCAACTTCCACCCCTGTTTTGAACTCAACTCCCAATTCCTTCAATATATCAATTTCCGCATTAACAACATCCTTTTCCAGCCTGAAATTTGGAATTCCAAGCGTCAGCATGCCACCCGGGGTGCTTTGCTTTTCAAATACGGTCACCTTATATCCGTCAAGAGCCAGGAAATAAGCGCATGAAAGACCTGCAGGGCCAGCGCCAACTACAGCAATTTTCTTGCCGTAATTATGTCTTACCTTTGGTTTAAACCGAATTTCCTTATTTAAATCCTGTTCTGCAATGAATTTTTTAATTTCGTCAATAGCAATCGGGGCATCAATGTCGCCTCTGGTACAAGCAGACTCACATCTTCTGGGACAGATACGCCCGCACACTGCAGGGAATGGGTTTTCGTGCTTGATAAGCTCAAGTGCTTCCGCATATCTCCCTTGAGATGCCAATTTTATATAACCGGGAATAGCAATATGGGCAGGACATTCGGTTTTGCAGGGAGCAGTACCAGTATTGACCACCTCTTGTCTGTTAAACCGGTAATCAGGATTCCAATGCTCCGGTCCCCATTCTGTATCATAGGGAAGAACCGTACGCTTGAACTCTTCAATAGGTGTCTTGCTGCAAAGCTTTTGGCCCAATCTGAGCGCATTAACATGGCATGCTTCAACACACTCTCCGCAACCGACACATTTTGTACTATCAACCTTTGAAACATAATTTGAACGCACCATATCAGGGTTTAAGAACATCTCCGCAGTTCTCAGCGAAAAGCATGAGCATCCACAGCAGTTGCAAATTGCATGCGTCTTTCCTGAGCCATCTGTATTCGGAATCTGATGAACCAAACCGTTTTCTTCAGCTCTTTTAATAATTTCAAAGGCTTCTTCACGGGTAATCTGCCTTCCTCTACCTGTACGTATGTAGTATTCCGCCGCATGGCCCATCTGAATACACATATCTTCTTTTAGATGCCCGCAGCCTTCTCCCATGATCTCTCTGGAGGTGCGGCAGGAGCAATCGGAAACTGTAAAAATATCATTTTCATTTAGATACCTGGAAACTTCCTCATAGGACGCTCTTCTGGATTCACCCTCAATTGCTTTTTCAATGGGAATTACGCGCATTAATCCTATTCCTACCGGAAAATTGCCGGCTGTGGCAGGACCTTTTGCTCTTCCGTATTCCTCAAAGGCTTTTGCTATCTGGGGATACTTTCTGACATTTTCCTTGTTATTCACCATCATTTCCATAATACCCGGAACCCAGGTGTCATGCCAGTATTTATCCACTCCATCAATTTTATTAACGAAGCAGACACCGGCCATTGCAAGCTCCCATAAAAGCTTTGATGTTTCTTCGACGGATTTCCCGCATTTTTCAGCAATCTCTCCGGCTGCCATGGGCTGACGAAACTCCAATTGCAGTGCTACTTCCGCCATTTCATTTGTTACAACGGGTTCAAGGATTTTATACTCCGGGTCATTAACTGTGATGCCATTCTTTGCTCCCATCTTCTTTCGGCTTATCTTGTTGGCAAGTTCCAATACTTTTACCTTATCCATTGATACTTCCCCCTAATCAAATTTGGTTTATTTAATACTCATTCCACTCCCTTACTTTTGCACGGAGCCAGTTAATCCATTCATCTATTCCTTCACCGGTTTTAGCAGAGATTGGAATGACTTTTACCTTCGGATTTAGTCTTTTAACACGATCTATTACTGCTTCCAGATTGAAATCAAAATAGTCAAGTGCATCTATTTTATTAATTAAAAGTACATCTACAATGGAGAACATTAAAGGATACTTCAAAGGCTTGTCGTCCCCCTCGGGGACGCTTAGAATCATGGCGTTCTTTGAAGCGCCGGTATCGAACTCAGCAGGACAAACCAGGTTTCCTACATTTTCTAGGATAACAAAATCAAGTCCTTCTGTCTTTAGCTCTGTTAAACCTTGTTTTGTCATATCGGCATTCAGGTGACACATTCCACCTGTGTGCAGCTGAATGACCTTTGCACCGGTTTTTGCAACAAGCTGAGCGTCTACATCAGAGTCAATATCCGCTTCTAAAACTCCTATCCGGACTTCATCTTTCAGAGCTTCAATTGTCCTCATAACAGTAGTTGTTTTGCCTGACCCAGGAGATGACATTAAATTCAATAAAAAGGTTTTTTCTTTTTTGAGCTCTTCTCTAAGCAGACAGGCTTGCTTATCATTATCCGCAAAAACGCTCTGCTTAATCTCAAGAACCTTAAATGTGTTCATCTCTACCTCACCCCACTATTTAATTTTTGTGTTTTTAGTCATGATTGAATAATTAATTTGAATAACGTAACAACCGTTATGTTTATTAATTTAAACATAACACATTGTTACATTTTCGTCAATGTCATATTTTTTGTGTTTTTAAAAATATAAAAAAAGCCACCCAGGTAGCTGCAATAGAGTTAAAGCTTCTACCTAAGTGACATATATTATTCTAGATTTTAATTTATGACATGATTTAATTTATGTCCAGCCAACCATCATTCTTTCCATACCGGTACAAGAGGGTTTTTCATCATAGCCTCATATTCTGAGTCATCCAGGGCTACTTTATGTTTTATAATCACAACTTTATCTCCACTTCCTGGACTTACCATATCCAAGTAGTTAATAACAGGCGCAATGCCTTGCATTTTTGCAATAAAGCCTATAGGATATTTTTTGTTCAAAGAAGCCACATTGTCTAAATATTTTATGGAATTGGTTATTTTATTAAGAACCGGAGTTTTTGCATGGTACGCGCTTACCGAATCTATCAAAACAGGACGGAAGGATGATTCATCCAGCCAGCTTGAGTATTTTTCCCATTCATTCCCCATAAAGCTTTTCAAG
>CAYQCA010000275.1:3289-4986 GCA_964415835.1 uncultured Clostridium sp.
ATCATCTCTAGTGGTTTTAGCGGTTTTTATGTAGATAAACAGTGAAGCTGCAATCACTATTATAACAAGTAAAAGGATAAGAATGCTGTAAAGCAGTTTTTTAAATATTGAACTTTTTCCGGACTTTTTAACCAATTCAGTATTCTGTGTCATTTTGCCTCCGCCTTGCCGTTTCAATCGGACTTAAAAAATATTGAAAATTTTTTACAGTTCCTATTATAATACATAATTTGTATGCTGAACATATTATTTTAACTATATACAACAA
Source organism: uncultured Clostridium sp. (assembly GCA_964415835.1). Taxonomy (GTDB): domain Bacteria; phylum Bacillota; class Clostridia; order Acetivibrionales; family DSM-1351; genus Ruminiclostridium. Next base: position 3,558 of record CAYQCA010000275.1, read on the forward strand.
AAATAGATTAAGTGAAAGAGCTATTCTTCCGACCCTATCCTGTCAACAAAACTATGTGAATTCTTTTTATACTGTTCCGTACATCTTTCCCAGAGTACAGGTGTTTCAACAATATGGCAGGTAGCAGAGAGAATTTTGCCTGTTTTCAAGCCTTTATCCTGGAGTATGGTTTCTACTCTATCATACCGTTGTTCCCACCCTACAAAGTTATGTCTCATGCAATTTAGGCTTATTTTTTTATTATCATAGCCGACAACCTCATATTTTACCATTTTCTTAAACAAATAATCCGGCTCCACCAGTTCTTCAATGGCATGCATAGAGGTATTGGGCTTTAGGCCACAGCCTATAAAAACAATCTGACCTTCATATTTGGGCAACAGGTAGAAAGGAGAATTTTTACCGCAGGGTGTCTCGTCTAAATGGTGTTTTCCCAATATTTCTTTTGCATACTTTCCATAGCCGCAAACTGAATGTGTAGGATTAATACTTCTTATTACGCCATCCATTTTTCTGAAATACTCAGGTATAGCACCTGTGTTGGTCGGAGTGGTAACTACGTTGAAAAACGGATTTTCTTCATGTACATATTGTTCACTCAGTGCAGGCATTAACAAGGTTCCGGAGGGTCCCAGTGCATCCATTATTGCATTTATTAACGTCCCAGGTCCGCCAATTGATGTGCCCAAGGACTTTAGCGATGAATGGACTAAGACAACTCCTTCTTTTTTTAAACCGAGCTCTTTTAAATTACTGCTTATTATTTCTTCATATTCTTTGTTTATCATTTTATTATTACTTCATTTCCTGTCCTTGCAGACTCGTAAATAGCGTCGATTATCTTCATTATTTCTACTCCATCGTCAGGTGTATTTAAGCACTCTGTTCCATTTACTATGCAATCTATAAAATGTCTTGTTTCATTCTCAAAATTTTCTGAAAATGCCTCAGAGCTGCAGGCATATTTAGGAGTCATATCGGTAAGATAACCATTTACCTCTGTAAATATCTCCAGCTTTGGTTCCATTATAGCCCCAGCTTTGCTTCCGTAAATCTCTAAAGTCAACTGTTCTTCCTTTATGTGATGGTCAAAACTCGTTTCAACCGTCAGCGTCGCACCATTTTCAAATTTAATCATAGCAGCTGTAAAATCTTCAACATCAGAATAACTGTCATTGCTATCAGCAGATATATATTTATCAGTTCCTTTCAAATAAGGGCGTGCACCAATCTTATTGTAGACAGAACCGGTAACCGTAATTGCTTTTGGCTTACCCATAAGGAACTTGACAAGATCAATCATATGCACACCCAGGTCAATCAAAGGCCCCCCGCCTGAACGCTTTGAATCGGCAAACCACCCGCCCGGATTTCCATACCTCCTGATACACTTTGTATTTGCATAATATATATCTCCAAAGTAACCATT
>CAYQCA010000276.1:0-4942 GCA_964415835.1 uncultured Clostridium sp.
AAGGGAATTGGATATATTAAGTAGAGTATTCAGTATTCAGTATTCAGGAGTACAGAATAAGGTAGCCCGACCCGCGTCGGGCTTTTTATATCGAGGCAATGAATGTCCTCCACTTCTATAGATGGCTAAATAAGGCGTATATTCCTTGGCAGAATATGATAGTATGGCTCCATGCCAATATATGTTATTTTGCTTCTTGTTTCCTGAGGGAGGCTGCTGAAATCAGTGCCTCCTAATATTAGCTCTGTTTCTTTTTCATTGAAGAATATTTTGTCATCAACGAAATCAGTAAACTTTTTGTTATGGGGACAATCAATCTGACATTTCATACATCCGACGATAGCATTATGTAGATTAGGCCTTATCCATTGCGGTATCGGGGAATCATCCTCATTATAATGTGTCAGACAATTCTGCGCATGAATAAGAAATCTTTCCTTATCAATAGCACCTGTAGGACAGTTGTTTATGCAAATTTTACAGTTTTTACAGCTCTCCATAACCTTAACTTCATTCCAACTATCTTGCCCGAAGTCATAATTCGTAATAAACGCTGACAATCTGATAAAGCTTCCGAGCTCAGGCACGTAGCAGATATTGTTTCTGCCGTATATTCCCAGACCGCTTCTAACTGCAAGCAATTTTAGCGGAAGAGAGATACTCTCATATGAATAGCCATTTTCTTTCAGTGCACTATCTAATATACTATTCACTTCCAATTTGACTTTTGGATACATATATGTAGGAGGTATAGTTGCTTCTATGCTTTTACCGTTATGTACAAATTCAGCAATGCTTTTATGCTGTGGAGAAGCTATCATTATAACAGATTTTGCATCGGAAAGAGGACTGTTAGCGGCATAGTTAAAATTAGACAGGTTATTTTTGTAAAAGCCTTCATCCAGAAGCCCTTGTTCAACAAGTAGTTTTATATCGTTACTGATCTCTTTTAAATGTTCCATTTTAAAAGTTTTCATTCTGAAGCCGGCAGCTTCAATTTTTGAGTTTAAAATTTTACCAATCATAATAACCTCCCGTTTCTTTGTAACCCCTATTTTGACAAAAACCAGTTACATTATTATAATAATATTAATACATAGTATTGTAACTGTCAATACATAAAATGGGGGTTACGCAAATGGACTTAATGTGTCTTGAATTTGTAAACAGCGAATGGTATATTTCGCATAAATCATATAACGATCCGCTAAAAAATGTTGAGTGGTTAAATGAATTCGCTGTTAAATGGAATATAAAAATAAAGGTTCCTCCTACAAAGATGGAGCTGAAAAGAATCATTGATATGAGAACCTGTTTCAGGACTATATTATTAAAAGAAATTGAAGCAGAAAATATTACTGATACAGATTTGGAGCTTATTAACGGTTACCTGTCTGATGTGAAGTTTCATAGAAAAATTCGGAAGGAAAATGATCAATATAGAGTGTATCAACTACCTGAGAAAGAGGATTGGAGCTGGTTTATTGCTGAGATTGCAGCTTCCCTGTCACAGCTTGTTTCTTCAGGGGATATAAAAATGTTGAAGGTTTGTCAGAATCCTGAGTGCAAATGGTTTTTCATAGATGAAAGCAAGAGCAGAAGCAGAAAGTGGTGCGATGATAGCTGTGCGAATGTGATGAAGGTTAGAAGATTCAGACAAAAGCAAAAAGGAAATAAGGAATAGAGCTACTTTACAAATCTTCCTATGAATTCTCCTACTTTACTTTTATACTGGTCCGGGTCAGTAGCATATGCCATGCCATGACCTGCACCTTCCACGACAAGCAAATCCTTTTCGCTGGTGGAGGCTTCATACAGCTCATTAAGCATATAAAATGGTACAAAATCATCAGCGCTGCCATGAATAAATAAGGTGGGGAGGTTGCTTTTTCTTACTTGCTTTAGTGCAGAAGCTTCCTCAAAAAAATAACCTGCACGTATTTTAGACAAAATGCTTGTGCTGCTTAGCAGCGGAAAATAGGGGAGATTTACCATAGTTTTTAATTGATAACCAAGTTCATCGCTCACGGATGTATATGCACAATCAGATACAACTGCTTTGACATTATCCGGAAGATTTTCACCGCTGGTCATTAAAACGGTGGCTCCACCCATTGATACTCCATGTAGAACTATTTCAGAGTTCTGCCCAATTTTATGTATAATAAAGTCAATCCATTTCTCGTAGTCTAGTCTGTCAACCCAACCAAATCCTATAAAGCTACCTTCGCTTTTACCATGACCTCTGCTATCAGGTAACAAAACATTGTAACCAAAGTCCTCGGAGTATAATCTTGCATAAGGTCCCATATACGTTCCCTGGGAGGAATATCCATGAGCCAATATAACAGTTTTGTTAGTAGGTGTTATAGCTTTACGAAAATATCCGTTCAAAATCAGGCCATCATCAGAGGTAATATTAACTTGTTCATAAGTACTCTCGCTAAACCAGTCAATTTGATCACTTTCGGCGGAGAAGGTCATGGCTTTGGCACTTGCGGCAACGGATTCTGACGAATCTGCCGATTTTGCTGATTTTAAAGATGGACTATCTGCAAGAAATTCCTTGTTGGTTCTTGCAACAGCAAGGTGATAAAAAAAGAGGCTGATAGATATATTGGCAGCTATGGCTATAACAATAAAGAAAATTATTATTTTTATTATTCTGTTTTTAATTTTTTGCATAGCCAAACCCCCGCCCATTTTTGGAGCATTATGAAAACTAATTATGTTATCTTTTTTAATATAATTATAATAAATATAGTTGCTAACCGCAACGAAGCAGGGGTTGTTATTATATTCCTTTTAAACATTATTTAAAATATTACTAAAAATTTTAAATAAAATTTAAAAGATAGGATAACATGTATTTTGTGAAAATTGTAGAAAAATAAAGAAAAACACAAGATAAATGACGAAAAATATATTAAAATTCGACAAAATAATTAAAAAATCGCCAAAAAAATTGTTGAAGTTTTAAAAATGCCATGCTATAATTTAGTCACAGTAAAGCAGTAAGACAGCAATAATACTAAAATTAGCATTTAAACATTTAAATAAATAATTCAAATTTTAACTAAAACAAGTTATAGCATTTCGATTAAAGTTTTCAAAAAAAGTTTACATAAAATATATATGATGGGTGGTTCAATAATGAACATTAAAGAAATATCCAAGATGGCAAATGTATCTCCAGCAACTGTATCCTTAGCACTTAATAATAAGGCTGGCGTAAACGAAGAAACCCGTAATAAGATTCTTGAAATAGCAAATAAATACGGCTATAGCAAGAAAACAAGCGCGCCAAAAAAGAATATCCTTTTTATCAAGTATATTGGAAGTGGAGCTGCAATTGAGCAAAACGGTGATTTCATAGCCAGAGTAATTGATTCTATTGAATATACCTCCAAAAATTTAGGGTATACCCTTATAATCAAGAACATTATGGAAAATGATTTTCAGTCAGAAATAAAAGCAATTGATTATGAAGAATATGCCGGGATAGTATTTTTAGGAACAGAGTCAAAATCTGAAGATGTCTACTACTTAAAAGACATATCTATTCCCATTGTGGCAGTTGATAATATTTTTCAAAAGCATGATATTGATTCGGTAGTTATGGATAATTACGGTGGAATTTACAAGGCAGTGAGCTACCTTGTTTCTTTAGGTCATAGAAAAATAGGGTACCTGGATAGTGTGATAAGATTTACTAATTTCGATCAGAGAACTGAAGCTTTTCTGAAAAGTATGAAAGAGTTCGGATTGGATAAAAATCCATTAATATTACAGGTTGAGCCGAATTTGGATGGAGCATATCAAGATATGCTAAAGAACTTAAAACATATGCCGGGTGAAATGCCGACAGCTTTTGTAGGGGCAAACGACACAATAGTAATTGGCGCTGTAAAAGCTTTAAAAGCATATGGATTCAAGATTCCAAACCAGATATCGGTTATCGGGTTTGATGATATTCCTTTCTGTACCATGATGGATAAGCCGCTGACAACTATAAGAGTATACAAAGAAAGAATGGGAGAACTAGCAGTAAAACTTCTTGATGATAAGATTAACAACCCGTCAGAAGAAACTGTAAAAATGCTCGTAACAACTAAGCTGATAGAAAGGGAAAGTACAGTACGTATTGTCTAATATGGTAATATCTATGGGCATTAGGTGGAGTGCCCGATGCCCATAGTTATTAATATAAAAGTAACATTTACACTTAATTTATGGGAGGTACTCAAATGAAAAGAAAGCTTTTTTCAATGCTTATGATCGCAGCAATTGTTACATCTACTCTTGTTGGTTGCGGAGCAAGCAAGACCGGAGATACAACCACTCCAAGCACTAGCTCGCAAAGTACAACAGAAACAAAAAAAATCAAAATAGCAGTAATCAGAAACCTGCCTTCTGACGACCATACCAAGCAATTCTTAGATGGTGCGGTACAGGAAGGAAAAGCTTTGGGATATCAGGTAGATACCTTTATATCCAATGGAGACGATGCAAAATTCCAAGAACTTGTAGGACAACAGATTGAAAAAAATTATGATGGACTCATTATTTCCCATGGTAAAGTAGAATACTCATCAGATATGTTAAAGCCAGCATTGGATAAAGGAATGAAGGTTGTTACTTTTGACACTGCTTTTAAAGATAATGCTATACCAAAAGGTATCACATCAACAGCTCAGGATGATTATGCACTGGCAAAATTATCTCTGGACGAAATAATTGCAAGATCACCAAACAAACCTGCAAAAATATTGAAATTATGGTTTGGACCTGGTATACCTCCACTTGACAGACGTGAAGAAATTTACAAGCAGTATGAAGCCGAAGGCAAGATTAAAACAATTCAAGTAATCGGACCATCAACTCTTGATGATGTACAGGGCGAAGTATCCTCACGTGTTGGAGCTGTATTGGCCAAGTATCC
>CAYQCA010000277.1:0-4904 GCA_964415835.1 uncultured Clostridium sp.
GCATCAAAATATGGACTATATGTTTCAATTCCAATTGAATCTATTCTCATTGCAGAAGGTGCAAATCTTGTACCGGGTCTGAATGTTGTTGTTCCATCGTATGGAGCTCCAAAGATTACTACTTCTGAAGATTCAAAACTGCTATCGCACCCAAGAAAATTAGTGGGTAAAGTATTTTTATTCATTAAATTAATTCTCCTTAAACAGCTCTTTTTTAAATTACATGTTAATTGACAGTGTAGCATACTAATTATATAATCAGAATCAATATACTTGCAACAGAATCAGGTATTCTATTTATGTAAATAGGAAATTCTATTATCAGTTTTAAACACGCTTGAATGGAGGGAAAACATATGACTTTTATACCTGAAATTGAAGGAAATCTCAGAAAGCATATGGTCAGGATTCCTGACGTAATTAATCAAGTCGGTGGAATTAATATTTTTGGAAAAAATATAAAATCACTGCTTTTTTCAACTGATGTAGCTATAATAAAAAATTGCAATGCCAATGCTGTAATTGCTGTTTACCCATTTACACCTCAACCAATAATAACTCATTCTATAATAGGTGCGTCAGATATACCTGTTTTTTGCGGAGTGGGTGGTGGGACCACAACAGGTAAAAGGGTTGTGAATCTTGCAATGCATGCTGAATACCAGGGGGCAATAGGTGTTGTAGTTAATGCTCCTACTTCGAATGAAGTAATTAAGTCATTAGCTGCAAAAATAGATATACCTGTTGTAGTTACAGTAGCTTCAGAAAATACCGATATAAAAGCCAGGTTGGATGCAGGCGCTACTATTTTAAATGTATCTTGTGCGGCAAAAACACCACAGGTAGTTAGAGCAATTCGTGAGCAGTTTCCCCTGGTTCCGATTATTGCAACCGGCGGGCCTACAAATGAGAGCATATTAATGACAATAGAAGCCGGGGCCAATACTATAACATACACACCTCCTACCAGTGCTGAGCTTTTTAAGGAGTTAATGAAAAAATATCGGGCGGGCTATTAGTAATAGTGGAGATAAGGATGATTAAACAGATAATTTTTGATTTGGATGGTACTTTGGTTGATTCTCTAGATACTTTTATAAGAATTGCAAATGAAATAGCCGAAAAGAATGGCTATGAACCCCTGCAGGATGATAAAATAAGAGAGCTTCTTAAACTTCCAATGAGATTAAGAATAAAGAGTTTAGGAATACCTGCTTATAAAATTCCAAAGATGGGGTTGGAGCTTTTAAATGATTTTAATAAATATATGGCGGAGTTTAAGCCAATTGATGGAATAAAGGATATGCTGGAGTGTTTACACAATGATGGATTTAGTTTAAATATCGTATCGTCAAACTCTGTGCATAATATTGAAACCTTTTTAAAGGCTAATAACTTAAACATTTTTGATAATATCCAATCGTCAAAAGGGTTATTTGGGAAACATGTAACAATAGGTAAACTTATTTCCAAGCTAAACGTACAGAAAGATGAAGTAATTTATATTGGCGATGAGCAGCGTGACGTTGAAGCATGCAAAAAAATAGGTATTAAAGTAATTTCGGTCTTATGGGGATTTGATTCGTTGGAGCTTATTAAAAAAACAGATCCGGATTTTATAGTATCAAGACCAAATGAGATTGTTCAAATAATTAAGAGCATAAGATAAGGTGGAGAAAAATATGTTACTCGCAGATGAATGGAAGGATTATGAACTTATTGAAACCGGAAGCGGTGAAAAACTTGAAAGGTGGGGGGATGTAATACTTAGAAGGCCTGATCCGCAAATAATATGGCCGGTAAAAGAATCAAAGCTGTGGAACAGTGCAGATGCAATATACCATAGAAGCCAGAGTGGGGGAGGAAACTGGGAGTACAAGAAAAAGATTCCGAATCGCTGGACGATCAAATTTGAAGATTTAAAATTTTATATAGAGCCAACAGGATTTAAGCATACGGGCTTGTTCCCTGAACAGGCTGTTAATTGGAAGTGGATGATAAACAAGATACAAAAAGCTAATCGACCGATTAAAGTTTTAAACCTTTTTGCCTATACCGGTGGGGCAACAGTTGCTACAGCCTACGCTGGAGCAGAGGTTTGCCATGTTGATGCTGCAAAAGGGATGGTTAACTGGGCAAAAGAGAATGTGGCACTTTCCGGATTGGCGGAAAGGCCGGTCAGATTTATTACAGATGATTGTATGAAGTTTGTTCAAAGAGAAATACGCAGAGGGAAAAAATATGATGGCATAATTATGGATCCGCCATCATACGGAAGAGGTCCGAATGGCGAGATATGGAAAATTGAGGATTCCTTATATGGTTTTGTAGAAGAGTGCATGGGCATTCTCTCGGACAACCCTTTGTTTTTCCTGATAAACTCATATACTACAGGATTTTCACCGACAGTCCTGAGCAATATACTAAAACAAACAATAGGAGCCCGATTTAAAGGCTCATATTCTTGTGGAGAGGTAGGTATACCTGTAAGTCAATCCGGATTAATTCTTCCATGTGGTATATATGGAAGGTGGGAAAATGCATGACGCCAAGGATTATATATGAGGATAACCATTTGCTGGTTGTCGAAAAACCTGTGAATATACCTGTCCAGGGCGATGATACAAATGATTTGGATATGCTTACCATATTAAAAAAGGACTTAAAAGTGAGATATAACAAACCGGGAGAGGTTTATCTTGGATTGGTACACAGGCTTGACCGGCCTGTTGGCGGAATTATGGTATTCGCTAAAACTTCCAAGGCTGCAGGGAGACTCTCCGACCAAATTAGAACCCGGACTTTTAAAAAGACTTATCTGGCTATTGTGAGAGGTATCCCTCAAAATAAAGAATGTACATTAAAAGACTATCTTTTAAAAGATAATTCAACTAACATGGTAAGCATAGTGAAGCCGGGAACTAAGGATGCAAAAGAAGCAATTCTGGATTATGAGGTATTAAAATCAAAGAATGGACTTAGTCTGCTGAAAATTCAGCTACATACCGGAAGACCCCATCAGATAAGGGTACAGTTGTCCCATGCCGGGTATACTTTGTATGGAGATCAAAGATACGGGGCAAATGTTAATAAACCCGGCCAACAAATAGCGTTGTGGGCATATTCCGTAACTTTCGAGCATCCAACTAAAAAAGAAGAAATGACTTTTTTGTGTGAAACACCGAACACGGAACCATGGATAGAGTTTTTTTAGCATAGTTTTGATACAAGCAAAAAACAAGCCAGACAATGATAAACATTATCTGGCTTGTTTTTATATGAGGGTTTGGGTTAGCTTAAAAATTAATATGCAACACCATGAGCGTACATTGCATTAGCTACCTTTAAGAAGCCTGCGATGTTTGCACCTGCAACAAGGTTATCTTCCATACCAAATTCTTTAGCTGCTGCACTTGCGTTTTTGTAGATATTAACCATGATATCTTTGAGCTTAGCATCAACTTCTTCGAAGGTCCATGAATAACGCATGCTGTTCTGTGACATTTCAAGTGCTGAAGTAGCAACACCACCTGCGTTTGCAGCTTTAGCAGGTCCATATATAACTTTGTTTTCCAAGTAAACTTCAACTGCTTCCGGAGTAGAAGGCATGTTAGCACCTTCACCAACAGCATAACATCCATTGGCAACTAATAATTTTGCAGAAGCTTCGTCAACTTCGTTTTGTGTAGCACATGGAAGAGCTATGTCGCACTTGATGCTCCAGATACCTGAACAGCCTTCAGTATAAGTTGCATTCTTATGGATTTTTACATATTCACTGATACGTTTTCTTTCAACTTCTTTTAATTGTTTAACTGTATCAAGCTTAATTCCTTCAGAATCATAGATGTAACCGTTTGAATCGCTGAGTGCAACAACTTTTGCACCTAATTGAGTAGCTTTTTCTGTAGCATATATAGCAACGTTTCCTGAACCGGAAATTACAACTGTTGCACCTTTAAAGGTTTTACCTTTTGCTTTTAAAGCTTCATCCATGAAGTAGCAAAGGCCATATCCTGTAGCTTCAGTTCTAGCCAAGCTACCGCCCCATGTTAAACCTTTGCCTGTTAAAACGCCTGTAAATTCATTTCTCAGTCTCTTATACTGACCATACATGAATCCGATTTCTCTTGCACCTGTTCCGATATCTCCAGCAGGTACGTCAGTGTCAGCTCCGATATGTTTTGCTAGTTCTGTCATAAAGCTTTGGCAGAATCTCATAATTTCATTATCGGACTTACCTTTTGGATCAAAATCACTTCCGCCTTTACCGCCGCCTATTGGAAGACCTGTAAGTGAATTTTTGAAAATTTGTTCGAAACCAAGGAACTTAAGAATACTTGCATTAACGGAAGGATGAAGTCTTAAACCACCCTTATAAGGGCCAATTGCACTGTTGAATTGAATTCTAAAACCGCGATTTACGTGAACCTTGCCATTGTCATCAACCCAAGAAACTCTGAATACTATTTGTCTTTCGGGTTCAACTATTCTGTCAAAAATTCCTGCTGCAACCCATTCAGGATGCTTTTCAGCAACTATTTCAAGTGACTCAAGAACTTCTTTTACAGCTTGGTGAAACTCTGGTTCGTTTGGATTTCTTTTAATTACCTGATCCATTACACTTTGTAAAATTTTCATTTTAATACCCTCCTGCTATAAATTTAAAATAAATTCAAATATTATTTTTACTAAAATAAAGTTTTTTTAACGTTCTAAATTATATCACTGTGCTTAAGAAATTGCAAGTAATAAAATGAAGAATTTCATTTCTGTTCCTGCAAAATTGCGCGATATAAATTCGTACACTTGAAAACGCCGAAAAATTAGGCTTGACGTGCATTAGGGTATAAAATAAATAGAGTGAGAAATTTATAGAAATTATTAAATAATTGCAAGTAACT
>CAYQCA010000278.1:0-1534 GCA_964415835.1 uncultured Clostridium sp.
CTATTGATGAAGGCTTTGCTCAGGCTGAAAAAGCTCTTGGAGGAGAATTGCCTGAAATATGTAAAAAAACTCGTGAAGAAATAAACAGAAAAATGGAAGAGTGGAAATCAGGAAAAGAAACAAGCGAAAGCGCAGGAACTAAAAGTAAATAAATTGTGAACGATTGTAAATTGTATTATAAATTAGGATATAATTAAATAATAAAATTAAACTACAAGGCTGTCATGAGATAATGTTCCTATAACTTATTTTATGGCAGCCAATTTATGATGTAGCGAAAAAAATAAGCGGTAAACTGATTTACGAAGAAACGTTTTGGAGGAAGTTATGAAGGGGTTTGTTCAATTTAAGAACGTGTACAAAAGATATAAAATGGGGGAGGTAACAATCAATGCTGCCAACGGTATTGATTTTGAAATTAATAGGGGGGAATTTGTAGTTATTGTCGGGCCAAGTGGTGCGGGGAAGACAACTGTTTTGAACATGCTTGGCGGTATGGACAGCTGCAATGAAGGAGAAATTATAGTTGATGGACAATTAATAAGTGCATATAAGCCAAAACAACTTATATCCTATAGAAGATATGATATCGGCTTTGTTTTTCAGTTCTACAATTTAATTCAGAACCTTACTGCCAAGGAGAACGTAGAGTTATCTTCTCAAATTTGTAAAGATCCGGTTGATGCAGAAAAAATACTTATTGATGTAGGTTTGGGAGAAAGGCTGGGAAATTTTCCTGCACAACTGTCAGGAGGAGAGCAGCAGCGTGTAGCAATAGCCAGAGCTTTGGCCAAAAAGCCCAAGCTGTTGTTGTGTGACGAGCCCACAGGTGCTCTCGATTACAATACAGGTAAAAGCATACTTAAGCTTTTGCAGGATACTTGTCGAATTGACGGTATGACAGTAATTGTAATCACGCATAATCAGGCTATTACTCCAATGGCCGACAGGATAATAAAGATAAAGAATAGCAAGGTTGAGAGTATGGCTTTAAATGATAGTCCTATTCCGGTAGAAAGGATTGAATGGTAGCCATATGAAGCTTAGCATGAACAAGGCACAATTAAAAGATATATTTCGAGAACTGTGGATGACCAAAAGCAGATTTATCGCCATTTTTGCAATAGTAGCTCTGGGAACAGGTTTTTTTGCCGGTGTAAAAGTAACTTGTCCGGATATGAAACTAACTGCAGACCAATATTTTGAGGACTACAACCTGATGGACTTCAAAATGGTTTCTACATATGGTTTGAATCAGGATGACATAGACGCTATAAGCTCTGCACCAGGAATTGACGATATGATGCCCGCATATTCCATGGACGTAATAATAAATACCGAGAGTAAAGAACGTGTTGCCAGGGTTCATTCAATTCCAAATGAAGACGATATTTATATAAACCGGCTCAGAGTTGTAGAAGGAAGGCTGCCTGAGAAATCAGGAGAATGTGTTATAGAAAAAAGTAAGTATGCGAGTATGGACTTGGAACTCGGTGACAACATAAAGTTTAGTACCGGAAAAGAGGATAAAGCT